>NZ_JBXARG010000006.1:0-205710 GCF_058808015.1 Undibacterium sp. GW821-FHT11H02
GACCCCTGTTGAATACCGGTTGTTTCACCAACCTCAAAACTCTAGTAATACCTGGCACTGATTGAGGGAGGTTTACAGTGTCATTGCCGATTCGTTTAAGCGATGCACAACAAGGAAATTTAAATGTGGATGCTGTAACGGGAAAATCCATTAATGCGATTCGGTTTTTTAACGGACTAGGTATTTTAATATGGGGTGCTCGTACACTTGACGGAAATAGCGATGATTGGCGCTATATTCAGGTGCGTCGCACGATGACGTATTTGGAACAATCATGCAAAGAAGCCGCACGTGCTTATATTTTTGAACCGAACGATGAGAATACTTGGGCGGCGGTGACAAGTATGATTAATAGCTTCTTGACTTCGGTATGGCAACAAGGTGGCTTGCAGGGTGCTAGTCCTTCGGACGCTTTTTCTGTAGCTTGTGGTTTGGGTACGACTATGACTGCAGATGACATCCTTAATGGTTTTATGAGGGTCACTATACGAGTCGCGGTGGCGCATCCTGCGGAATTTATTGTCATCACCTTTCAACAGCAGATGGCGACAAGCCAATAGCGCAAGAGTTCGGGCGTAATGGAATTGAATTGAATTGAATGATTGCGCCACAAAGCAAAAAGCCTCTTGATTTCTCAAGAGGCTTGAATACTTTTGGTGCCGAGAGCCGGAATCGAACCGGCACGCCTTGCGGCGCTGGATTTTGAGTCCAGTGCGTCTACCAGTTCCGCCATCTCGGCAACGCATGAACAGAATTATGACAGGACGCTTCGATTATTGCAAGCACTTGGTCTAAATTGCTGTTATATTTTATGGTTTCGCTCTTTGAATAGCTTGGTTTGCTTAATTATTCGGCAAATCTTGTTTTTGATTTCTTGGGCAGTATTTCACAGGCGATTTATTTCTTTTCTACTTTTCTGTAGAGCGTAAAGAACTCATCTTTATCCGCTGCACGTTGGCCTTCCCAAATCATTTCCCAAGTGCCGGGAAAGTCTTTGTCCACGGGACCTTTGATTTTGCCTTGGAAGCGGCGATTGCCTTGCGTTAGCAGCAGGTCACAATTCTGTTCATTAAAGCCTGCAAAATGGGCGCCGCTGAAATAGGCGAACGAGGCGCGTTGTGATGGACCGAGTTTGCTGTCTATGCAGCGGTAGGGCGTACTGATTTTTTGTATCATGTCTTGCGCGACGATGGAATAGCTGACGCGGTGATTGACCAGTGGTAACCACAAAGACATCAGTAAGAACCAGCACAAAATCACGCCGCCACTAGACAATACAACGGCACGCCATAACACCGATGGTTGGCGCGAGATGCGCCAGTACACAATGCGGAACCAGATGATGGTGACGACCAGAGCGATAATGAAAGTGAATGCATTAAAACTCGGTGTGAAACCCGGCGCCCAGCTGAGTACTTTGGTGCTGGTTCTAACTGGCCATCCAGTTTGCGCTGCGATCCAGCCAAACCAAAATAAGCCCGCTGCCCCTGTCATCACCATCACCGCGAACCAGTCCACCGCGTTGATGGCACTGCGTTTCATGGTCGGCAATCCAAATGCAGCCAAGATAGCTAAGGGAGGCAATAGAGGAAGTAGGTAACCTTCTTCATGGGTGCGATTTAATAAGGCCAAGATCGTGAAACAGATCAAGAATCCTAAAGGCAAAGAGATGTGTAAGGCGCGTTCTTGTTTGCGCCAGGCAAAAATAGCCCATGCAGCGAAGGGCCATGCTGGCCAGGCGAACCAAATACCGTAACCGAGGAAATGTTTAAAGTTATCAAAAATCGGGAGGCCAATTTGACGATAATTCCAGTCCATCCAGCCTTCAAGTGGAGAGCTGGCATAAGGTTGAATTTGTTGTAGTGCAAAGAACCATGCGCCGACGATCAAGATACTGACGGGTAGGCTTAGGCCAAGCAGGTATTTGTAGAGCGCTTGTTTGCGATAAATGCAGATCGCTAGTAATGTGAGAAACAGTCCCGCGGGTAAAACCCAGCCACGGGTTAGTACCAGTAGGCCTAAAATGAGGCCCATTTTAATTGCCGTGATTTTTTGTGGAAGATCAAAAAAGCGTATGCAGAGATACAGCGTATAAGCGATTAAGGCGATGTATAAAGGACCCGTACTGGTGGTGTGGCTGGGCAGTAAAAGGCCAAGGCAGCCGAGATAAATTAATAGAGCACCATCCGCTAACGTACGACCAAAATCGCGTGGCTCAGGTTGACCACCAAAGGCTAGTTTCAAAGGCTGCGCTTCTTGACGACGACCTAATAGATAGGTGCAATACCAGACTGATATTGAGCCAATTAAAAATGCCACACCAGTGGAAATGCGCGCTGCCATCGGATCGCCAATCAGACCGCCAAATAGTTTGATGCATAGCGCACCTAGCCAAAAGGCGAGGGGACCTTCTTCTGGCACTGGTAAACCGACAATGTGTGGCCATAACCAATCATGCAGATTGCCATGTGCCATTGTCCACATCACGCCAAAGCTGGCTGCATCGACGCCTTTCCATGGGTCGCGACCTATCAAGCCGGGAAGTATGTAGAGCAGGCAGAGCGCAAAAATACTCCAGCGTGGTAGGGCGATAGTGGCAGCGGCGGGCAGGCGGACTGGTTTCATAGATCTTTTCGATAGAGAAATGAACGCTTCGTTTCTCTACTTGTATGTCGGTGTGCGATAACGCGGCAGGCTGCCCGACAGACTGAAGCAGAGGAATGTAAATGACGTTTAGTGTAAAACTTGATGATACAAAAAAGGCAGCCTGAGCTGCCTTTTTTTACTGCTGATGTAACTTTGTCGCATCGTCGTACTATCCGACAAAATGCGTCATATCGCAAATTATTGGTTAGAAATGGCTGTCTTAGAACCAACAGTACCGAATTTCTTACGGAATTTATCAACGCGACCTGCTGTATCAACAATTTTGTGTTTACCAGTGTAGAAAGGATGGGATTCCGCAGAAACCTCGATCTTTACTAATGGGTAAGTTGCGCCTTCGAATTCGATTGTGTCACGTGTATTGATTGTAGAACGTGTGATGAATTTGAAATCGTTAGATACATCGTGGAACAAAACTTCACGATAATTTGGGTGGATACCGTCTCTCATGCTTGCCTCAAAAATAGTTTGGTAGCCAATACGCACTTCGGCGGTCGTCTTGCTTCTTGACCCGATTGCTTATCACTTGCCAGGGTTTAAATCATATAAAAAGTTTCTTAGCATCAAGCTAAGCCCGCAATTATACAATAAAATCATAGAATTGCACGATTTTGACCGCGCTGGCGGGTCACTGAGGGAAAGTATGTCAACAAATATTCATGCTGGGATGAGCACTGTGCTTCACGTGGTTGAAGTCATTGGTGTATTTGTGTTTGCCAGTTCCGGTTTGGTCGAGGCCAGACGTAAGAAAATGGATTTGGTCGGTGTATTCACGGTGGCTTTTATTACGGCTTTTGGTGGCGGTACTGTACGTGATATTTTGTTGGACAGACGTCCTTTGTTCTGGATAGAGAATTATGAATACCCGACTTTGGTGTTTGTTTTTTGTATTTTGGTTTCCCCATTCTTTCGACAGTTGCGGCAGGTGGTGACTGAGCGTGTGATTTTGTACGCAGATGCTTTGGGCTTAGGCTTGTTTAGCGTCGGTGGCGCTTCCTTGGCGTATGGGATGAAGATGCCTCTGTTTGTGTGCGTGATGATGGGGGTGATCACTGGAATTTTTGGTGGTGTCTTGCGCGATATAATTTGTAATGAAATTCCTATGGTATTTCGCCGTGGTCAGCTGTACGCAACTTGCGCCTTTTTGGGGTGTTGGGCGTATTTGGGCCTGACCTTGCTTGGAATGACAGAATTGTTTGCGGTCATCAGCGGTATTGCTGTGACCTTATTCCTGCGTTTGATGGCGGTGCGTTTTGATTGGAAGTTACCTGGCTAATGCCCTAATTTAGCTTCTTTTGAGTGGAGGTCTGTTTATTAAACCAAATAGCACCGAATCGATCATGGCCTCTGCTTGCATGGCTAAATCATAAGCGCTTGGGTCTATCAACCATTCATGAACTAGTCCAATCAGAAACGCGTGATTAATTTGCACTGCGATCTGAATATCTGTGTTGGGAGGCAACATCCCCTTCGTGACCGCGGCACGGAAGATATCACCAATCTTGTCCATACATTCATTGCGGCTTTCGCGCTCTTGAATGAAGGATTGCATTTCGGCAGTCTTTTCGCAGCGATGAAAAATAATATCAAATACTTTGGTTTGTCTTGAATTTGCAGTCACTTGCGCTATAAAGTGTAAATTCAGTTCGCGAAGTGCTGCAATTGGATCTTCAATGGTGCTGCTGGTAATCTCATTGAGCAAAATTTCCATTGGCATAAAAGCACGATCACACAGAGCATGAAATAATTCTTTTTTATCTTTGAAGTGCCAATAGATCGCACCGCGCGTCATTCCTGCTGCGCACGCGACGTCGTTTAAGGTCGTATTAGAAACCCCTTTTTCACAGAATACCTGTTCAGCCGCATTGAGCAGAGCCTCATAAGTTTGCTGGGTATCTTCTTTGGTTTTTCTGACCATGGTGGAGCTCCTCGATGTCTCAATCAATGCGCTATAACGACGCGATCTACCTGATATTTTATTTTTATATATTTGACGGATTTTATAATTTTGAACTATACAAACATTCGTGTATGTATATAATAGCACACTGCAATCATCATTTAAAGAGGGAATTCATGAGCAAGACTTTCATTCGACATCAGAAAAATAGCCAAAATGTGAAGGCTTTTTCATTTAAATTCAATAAGTTAGCGATTGTGCTTGCTTTAGCTTTACCTATTTTGGGTATGAGTGCATGTAATAAGCAGGGGGCGTCAGGCGCGCCATCTGGAGGCGGAATGCCGCCGCCAGAAGTCAATGTCGTCACCTTGCAAGGCCGTGATTTGCCGGTTGATTTTGAATTTGTTGGACAAACCGCGGGTATCCGCGAAACCGAAGTGCGTGCGCGTATCAGTGGTATTTTGGAACAGCGTGTGTATGAAGAGGGTGCCAAAGTCAAAGCTGGTCAGGTGCTGTTTCAAATTGATCCGGGCTCTTATCAAACTCAGTTGGCATCGGCCGAAGCGGCACTTGGCGTCAGCGAAGCGAAGCTAAATCAGGCAAAACGTGAATATGCGCGTTTAACACCATTAGCAACCGAGAAAGCGATTAGTCAACGTGAGTATGACGACGCCAAATCGGCTTTAGAAATGGCTGAAGCAAGCTTTAAGCAAGTGCGCGCACAAGTCAATGAAGCGAAGTTAAATCTTAGCTATACCAAAGTAGTCGCTCCGATTTCGGGTGTCACAGGTGTTGCGGTTAAACCAAATGGTAGTTTGGTGACGCCAGCAGATAGTTTGTTGACGACCATCGTTCAGACTGATCCTATCTATGTCAATTTCAGTGTGAGCGAAGCTGACTATTTGAAATTGAATGCGGATCTGGCCGACGGCAAATTACATTTGCCCGGTAAGCGTGCCAGCAATGGTGGTCTGGATTTCAACGTGAAATTGAAAATGGCCAATGGTGACATTTTCCCAACCGCGGGCAAGATGAATTTCCTGAGCGAGAAAGTCAACACGACGACAGGTGGTTTTGATGCACGCGCTCAAATCGCTAATCCAGATGGGGCTTTGCGTCCAGGTCAATTTGTGCGCGTGCTGTTGCAAGGCGCAACGCGTCAAGCGGCAATCGCTGTTCCTCAGCGTGCAGTGATTGATAGTCCCATGGGCAAGATGGTGTTTGGCGTGTCGCCAGATAATAAATTGGTGCCGCGTCCAGTCGAGTTGGATGGCTGGTCGCGTGGTGAATGGATTGTGACCAAAGGATTGCAAGCGGGTGAGCGCGTCTTGGTCGATGGCTTTATCAAAGCACATGACCCTGGTATGACAGTTAAACCCGTGGCGATTGATGCGAAAGCGGCTGCAAGCCCAACACCTGCAGCCCCATCAGCTGCAGCAGCTTCTGCTTCCGCCAGTGCGAAAGCTGCGCACTGAGTCCCACGAGGATGAGTGTGCATCACTATCGATTTTAAGGACTCACTATGTTTTCTAAATTTTTTATTAATCGACCGATATTCGCGACCGTGGTGTCCTTGATCATCGTGATCGCTGGATTGGCCGCCTTGCGCGTGTTGCCAATAGAACGTTATCCCGAAATTTCACCACCGGTGGTGAATGTGGTTGCTTTCTACCCTGGCGCTTCTGCTGAAGTGTTAGAGCGTACTGTTGCTGCACCGATTGAAGAGCAAATCAATGGTGTTGAAAATATGCTCTATTTGGATTCTGTTTCTGCAGCCGATGGTCGCGTCTCTATTAACGTGACATTTGAAGTCGGTACTGATCTAGATATCGCTGCCGTGAACGTCAATAACCGTGTTCGTCAGGCAGAAGCGAAGTTGCCGCAAGAAGTAAGGCGCCAAGGCGTAACGGTATCGAAAAGCTCGTCTAATTTCTTAGTGGTTGCCGCCTTCTATTCTGAAGATAATCGCTACGATAGTCTGTACTTGTCGAACTACGTTACGCAAAACGTGTTGGATGCGATTAAACGCATTCCTGGTACCACCAATGTACAAGTATTCGGTGCGAAGGACTATGCAATGCGTATTTGGATGCGTCCTGATCGCATGGCACAACTAGGTGTGACCGTTAGCGATATCGCGAGCGCAGTCGGAGAACAAAATGCGCAATACGCGGCAGGTAAGATAGGCGCACCGCCGAATAACACCGAAGAACTGACCATGACCGTGACGGCCAAAGGTCGCTTATTAGAACCGTCCGAATTCGCCAATATCATTATTAAAGCGGGCAAGGGCGGTAGTACGATACGCTTGAGTGATGTGGCAAGGGTTGAGCTGGGTTCCAAAGATTACAATCTGTATGGACGTATTAATGGTCACCCATCCGCCAACATCGGTATTTTCTTGCAAACGGGGGCAAATGCGCTGGATACACGCAAAGCCGTAGAAAGCACTTTGCAAGAATTAAAGGCGAAATTCCCAGAAGGTATGACGTACAAAACGCCGTATGACACCACACCCTTTGTGACAGAATCGATTTATGAAGTCTTGAAGACTTTGGCTGAAGCGATGGTCTTGGTATTTATCGTCGTCTACGTATTCTTGCAAAGCTGGCGCGCCACGATTATTCCTACTTTAGCAGTGCCGGTTTCCTTGATTGGTACGATGGCTGGTTTGCACATGCTTGGTTACAGTATCAATACCTTGACCTTATTCGGCATGGTGCTGGCAATTGGTATTGTGGTCGATGATGCGATTGTGGTGTTGGAAAACGTCGAACGACTAATGAACGAAGAAGGCATGTCGCCGAAAGAAGCAGCGATTGAAGCAATGCAAGAAGTGACTGGGCCGGTGATTGCGATTGTCTTGGTGTTGGTGGCCGCATTTGGTCCGATTGCATTCTTGGGTGGTTTGGCTGGTGAGTTGTATCGACAATTCTCCGTCACGATTTCTATCGCAGTGATTTTGTCCGGTATCGTTGCTTTGACTTTGACACCCGCTTTGTGCGCGATTTTGTTGAAGCCGGGTGCGGAAAATCATAATCGTTTCTTTGATTGGTTCAACCATGCGTTTGCACGTTTGACCAGACGCTATACCGCTGGTGTGACTTTCTTTTTGAAGCGCGCGGTGTTGGGTGTGAGCTTGTTCGTTGGCATGATCGCTTTGGCTGGTTTGCTTTGGAAAACTGTACCAGGTGGTTTGGTGCCAGATGAAGATCAAGGCTATTTCATCGGTGCTGCGATCTTGCCAGAAGGTGCTTCTTTAGAGCGCACTAATATGATGGTCAAGCAAATGGAAACCGCCTTAGAGTCCAACAAAAACATTGACACGCGTTTTGCTTTGATTGGTTTGGATTTCTTGGGCGGTGGCGGTTTGAAATCGTCTGCTGCGACCATGTTCTTCCCATTGCGTCCCTGGGATGAGCGCGATAAATCTGCAAAAGAATTAGTCGGTGAATCCTTTATGCACACGGGCAATATCAAAGAGGGTTTGCCATTATTTTTCAGTCCACCTGCGATTCAAGGTTTGGGACAAACCGGTGGTTTTGAATTCTATTTGCAAAACAAGGGCGAGGGTGGTGTTAAGCGTCTGGCGGGATTATTGCCAGCCTTGATCGCCGAAGCCAATAAGCAGCCTGAATTAGCGGGTGTGAAGACTTTGTGGCAAGCGAATTCGCCACAATTGTTTGTCGATGTCGATAACGAAAAAGCGCGCTCTATGGGCGTGGTCTTATCGGATGTCTACAATACTTTAGCCGCAACTTTGGGTAGCTACTATGTGAACGACTTTAATAAAAATGGTCGTGTCTACACTGTGCAATTACAAGCTGAAGGGCAGTATCGTGCTAAGCCAGAAGACATCGGCAATTTGTATGTGCGTTCGACGACTGGTCAGATGATTCCTATCCGTGCCTTTACAACGACCAAGTTCATTACAGGCCCTGATTCTGTACAGCGTTTCAACGCTTTGCCAGCGATCAAATTGCTGGGCGATGCGAAACCTGGTTTCAGTTCAGGTCAGGCGATTGCCGCGATGGAACGTGCTGCAAAAGCCGTGTTGCCAGCGGATGTGACTTACGATTGGGGTGGTGCATCATTCCAAGAGAAGCGTAGCAGCAATGCAGGTGGATTGGCGCTCGGTGCTGGTGTCTTGATGATTTTCTTGATCCTCGCAGCCCAATATGAGAAGTGGTCCTTGCCATTCTCCGTTTTGTTGGCAATGCCATTCGGTATCTTCGGCGCTTTATTGGCGGTGTATTTGCGTCACTTTAATAACGATGTGTACTTCCAAATCGGCCTGGTGACCTTGCTCGGTTTGTCAGCGAAGAATGCGATTTTGATTGTCGAGTTTGCAGTCATGAAAGTACATGAAGGTTATGCGCCAGTGGCAGCAGCATTGGAAGCTGCACGCCTACGTTTCCGTCCTATCTTGATGACTTCGCTGGCGTTTATTTTAGGCGTGGTGCCTCTGGCATTCTCCAGTGGTGCGGGTGCCGCAGCACGTCAATCTTTGGGTACTGGTGTATTGGGTGGCATGATTGCCGCAACCTTCCTAGCGATTTTCTTGGTGCCATTGTTCTTCAAATTGATCTATGACCGTCGCTTTAAAACTTTAGATACGGACTTTGATCATCCAGAGCATAAATATGCCAATGATCCATTTGAGAATCCTTTTAGAAAAGTGGAAAAGGATGTGAAAAGTAATGATGCTGTTAAAGAAAATAACGAGGTGAAATCATGAGATTAGGGAAGATTTTTCCTCAAGGCTCCAGCTTGAAGATGCTGCCGTTGCTGTTGAGTTTAACTTTGGCTGGATGTATTTCTGTCGGTCCCGACTATCAACGTCCGCAGTTGGATTTGCCGCAATCAACATCATCCTCTAATGTGCAAAATGCCGCATTAAAGAATTGGTGGAAGGGCTTACAAGATCCCGTGTTGAATCAACTGATCGACGATGCACTGAAACAAAATCAAGATTTATTGATTGCCACGGCGCGTATGGATGAAGCCAAAGCGACTGCTGGAATTGCTTTGGCAAATCGTTTCCCGACTGTGGATGCCAACTTGGCAGTGAGCCGTTCTCGCACCAGTGAAAACTCCGGTAAGTTGCCAGCTAATGCCAAGCTGGTTGCAGAGAATTATCAATTCGGTTTGAGTGCGGCCTATGAGCTAGATCTGTTTGGTAAATTGAGTCGTGCCGATGAAGCCGCGAAAGCACGATTGTTGGCGCAGCAATCCACACGCGATGCAGTGCAAATTAGCTTAGTCGCAAATGTGGCACAAACTTACTTCTCTCTGCGCGCTTTCGACGCCCAGTTAGCATTTGCTGAAACGACTTTGAAGAGCCGTCAAGAAAATTTAAGCTTACAGCGCAAACGTCATGCTGCAGGTGCAATTGGTGATATCGATTTGCATTATGCAGAATCTGAACTCGCTGCAGGTGAGATCGCTTTTACGCAAGCAAAACAGGCGCTGCGTAATGTCGAGTCAGCTTTGGCAGTGTTGGTCGGACGCACACCAAAGCAGGTGATGAATCCCGAGATTCCACGTGGTTTGACAATGCAACAATTGGTACAAAATCTGCCGACAGCGGCAGAATTGCCATCTGATTTGTTGGCGCGTCGCCCCGATCTTGTCGCCGCTGAGCAAGCTTTGGTTGCTGCCAATGCCGATGTTGGTCAGGCGAAATCAGCCTACTATCCAAGCT
Organism: Undibacterium sp. GW821-FHT11H02; assembly: GCF_058808015.1. Lineage (NCBI taxonomy): Bacteria > Pseudomonadati > Pseudomonadota > Betaproteobacteria > Burkholderiales > Oxalobacteraceae > Undibacterium > Undibacterium sp. GW821-FHT11H02. The sequence goes on from NZ_JBXARG010000006.1 coordinate 10,269, forward strand.
TGCGCCTAACGACTTCTCTGGGACGTGAATCTCGTGTGTTGGAAGATCTGTTTAGCCCAGCGTCGTTATTGTGGAATGTGGCATCCAGTCTAGTGCAACCCGTGTTTCGTGCAGGAACAGTCGGCGCACTAGTCGATGGTGCCGAAGCTCGCAAACGTCAGGCTTTGGGACAGTATGTTCAAACTGTGCAAAACGCTTTTCGCGATGTGCACGATAGTTTGAATAATGCAGCGAGCAATGCCGAGATTGATGCATCAACACAATCTCGTTTAACGGCGGTACGTGAAACTTATCGTTTGTCGAATCTGCGTTATCAAAGCGGTTATAGCGCTTATGTTGAAGTCTTGAATGCACAAAGAGATTTGATGCAAGCGGAGATTGCTGCGATTGATAGCCAACGTGCGAAGCTGAGTTCTGGTGTGGCTTTGTACAAGGCTGTTGGGGGCGGTTGGGGGCAGTAGTAGGTTTTGTTTGTTGGCAGTATTTGAAAAGCCGGACTGTAGAAGGTTCGGCTTTTTTGTGAGTCAAATTTATTATCTGATCTGCTCATCGTTCGCAGGTCGGGTGTGGCCCGACAGCCAAGCACCTTTTTTGCTTCGCCAAAAAAGGTCCTCCAAAAAAGGTGACCGTAGACTCGCCCTGCGGGTGCTTACGCTTCGCTTCAGCATAATTTGTGCATCACAAAAAATGGGAAAGTGTTGAAACTGTACTTAGGAATGTTCGCTTGCAAGCGAACACCGTTCCGCAGGCGAGGCGCATGCGCCTCGAATTCCCTGCTACACCTCCGACAACAACACTTTCTTATCCATTTTCAGTGAAGCACAAATTACATCGTCTCAAACGGGGGAAGTCAAAAACAGAGTCAAAAACAGAGTCAAAAACAACGACCTACAACTGTTGTTGGAAGAATTAATGACCGTAGGTATTGATTGTCTTGGTGTTGCTGTTGCTTTTGACTTTTATCCACTTCTGACACTGCCAATTGTGCAAGACAGAAAATGGATAAAGAAAGCTTCGTTGTTTGAGCGAAGCGAGTTTCGAAGCTTTCCCATTTTTTGTCTTGCACAATTGGGAAGCCGAAGGCCAGTGGCAGCGTGGTCGCCTTTCTTTGCTTCCTTTCTTTGGCGAAGCAAAGAAAGGGAGTGGCTGTCGGGCCACACCCGACCTGTAGACGATGAGTTACTGAGGAATTAGTTTTTGCCGATGAAATTTTAATTTCAAAATAATCTCGCTACAATTCCAAAATCATCCCCAAAAAACAAAAAGCCGAACATAAAGTCCGGCCTTCTCGTTTAAAGCAAACCAAAAGCGAATAATTTAATTACCCGCCACGACGCATCATTTCGAAAAATTCTGAGTTGTTTTTGGTAGCCTTCATTTTATCGAGGATGAATTCCATCGCTTCGATCTCGTCCATGCTATATAAAAGCTTACGCAAGATCCAGATTTTCTGGAGTTGATCAGGCTTAATCAACAATTCTTCACGACGTGTGCCAGACTTATTCAGGTTGATCGCTGGATAAGTACGTTTTTCTGCTAAGCGGCGTTCCAAATGCACTTCCATATTACCTGTGCCTTTGAATTCCTCGTAGATCACATCATCCATACGGCTGCCAGTTTCGATCAAGGCAGTCGCGATGATGGTTAAGGAGCCGCCTTCTTCTACATTACGTGCTGCACCGAAAAAGCGTTTTGGTCGTTGCAGAGCGTTGGCATCCACACCACCAGTTAAGACTTTGCCGGATGCTGGAATCACTGTGTTGTAGGCACGTGCTAAACGCGTGATGGAATCTAACAAGATCACCACGTCTTTTTTCATTTCGACTAAACGCTTGGCTTTTTCCAAGACCATTTCAGCAACTTGTACGTGACGAGTGGCAGGTTCATCGAATGTCGACGCAACCACTTCACCGCGCACGGAACGCTGCATCTCAGTCACTTCTTCTGGACGTTCATCGATCAACAGAACGATCATAGTCACATCTGGATGATTGGTCGTAATTGCGTGGGCGATGTGCTGCAACATCACTGACTTACCCGATTTGGGAGACGCAACCAACAAGCCACGCTGGCCTTTGCCGATAGGGGCGATCAAGTCGATGATACGACCTGTGGTGTTTTCTTCACCACGCATGTCGCGCTCTAATTGCAAGATTTTATTTGGGTGTAACGGTGTTAGGTTTTCAAACAGAATGCGGTGTTTGGACATCTCTGGCGCTTCGCCATTGACCTTGTCCACTTTCACCAGGGCGAAATAACGCTCGCCATCTTTTGGTGTTCGGACTTCACCTTCGATCGAATCGCCCGTGTGCAAATTGAAACGGCGGATCTGTGAAGGAGAAATATAAATGTCGTCGGTGGATGCCATGTAGCTGGCATCGGGCGAGCGCAAAAAGCCAAAGCCGTCGGGCAAGACTTCGAGTGCACCATCGCCAAAAATTTGTTCGCCGCCTTTGGCGCGCTTTTTCAAGATCGCGAACATCAATTCTTGCTTACGCATACGCGCAGCGTTATCGATATCGAGACCAATGGCCATTTCTAACAGTGCGGAGACGTGTAAGGCCTTTAATTCAGATAAATGCATGTTGTGAGTGTCCCGGGATGGGAGAGTGAGGTGGGGGAGTGAACAGAAGTGAAAAAACGAACTACTGGATGATTAGAAAACTGCAGAGCGGGTTTGATGCCGGTCGCTACTTATACTTTATGGTGGTACACCAATTTCAGCGTATTGTAAGACTTAATTCAGACGATGTAAAAACTTTCTTGTAACATCGCCTGAAATAATGATCTACAGCAGAATAGTAACTTAAATATTGCCGTCGATAAAGGCGGTTAATTGGCCTTTTGCCAGAGCGCCGACCTTCTGTGCAGCTGCTTCGCCGTTTTTGAACAGAATCAGTGTTGGAATGCCGCGAATACCAAATTTTGCTGGTACGGCTTGATTCGCATCAACGTCCATCTTAGCAATCGTGATTTTGCCGTCATATTCTTTGGCAACTTCTTCTAAGATTGGCGCGATCATCTTGCAAGGGCCACACCATTCAGCCCAGAAGTCGACCAGGACTGGTTTGTCAGATTTTAATACATCAGCTTCGAAAGATGCATCGCTTACATAAATGATATTGTCGCTCATAGAATTCTCGTTATTCTGGTTAATCTCTAAAAGAGGGGGATGTTTAAATAAATTAAATCAGGGATTGAACTTGGGGGTACTTCCGCCTATTTCAAGTGCGCCTCCTTGCCATTTCTCTGGGGCGAAATCACTTTTATGAATTATTGCGGCATCGACAGTGGTAAATCATACCCTATTTTTAAAAAAGTGGCTTATTTACTGATTTTTCCTTATTCCAGCTGCATTTTATGACGGTGCTCGCATAAAATGCCTGATCAGATTGCATCCTCCTCGCTACTAAGTTTGTTTCTTGGTATTTACGATTATTCATTATCAGACCCCATGGCAAGAATTACCCGACTTATCCCTGCTTCTGCGCAGTTTTGGAACCATGTGGCACGCGAATTCATACAAGCGCGGCATCAGGCTCAATTACCAGCGGATTTATTTGCGACGCCAGAGCTAAGTCAAAGTAATGATTTTTCTGATGTTCGAGTTGTTGTACCCACCTTTGAACATGCGCATCTACTATTGCGTGCTTTAAGTCAGGAATTGGGTAGTCATTTTATTCCACCGCGCATACAGACCATGTTTGCCTGGTTGGGAATGCAAGTGCCACATGGCGTGGCTGTGACCGCAAATAGTGAACGTCTGATGCGCTTGTATTCTGAGTTGCGCCAACATGCCTGGCTGAAGAAATTATTTGGCGCGAAACGCAATACCGATCTGTTGCCCTTAGCACAGACTTTGTTGACTTTGTCTGATGAACTGACGCAGGTCTGGTTACCTAAGGTATTGGATAGTAAGCAGGAAATTCATACCGAAAAAATGCAAGCGACCTGGCATGAGGCATTGGCGCAATTGCCTTTACCTGTGCATAAAATCGTCTCGGATGAAACGCAATTGGTGTGGACCTTGTGGCAAGGGCAGCTTGATCAGCATGATCAAACGGTACAAGCAATTCAGCACATGATGCGTCTGGCGCAAAGTGCCAATACCGAGTTATTTTGGATCGCTCCGACCTTGCCGAACGCTTTGGAAGAAGCCTTCCTGCAAACTTACCAGAGGCATCAACAGGTTCATTTGTATAGCATAGATTGGCAGGCATCCGCTGTGCCTGAAACTATGCGTTTGGCTTGGAATGATTTATGTTCGGCAGATGCCACTGCCCAAAAATCGATGCCACACACAGCTTTTGATTGGCAGCGCTTGCGCCTGTGTGAACTACATAGCTTGGAGCAAGAAGCGGAGCAAGCTGCACAAACTATTGTGGAGTGGATACAGCAGGGCAAGCAAAAAATAGCAGTGATTGCCCAAGATCGAGTGGTCTCACGTCGCTTGCGTGCCTTGTTAGAACGGGCCAATGTGATCGTCGCGGATGAAACTGGCTGGAAACTTTCAACGACACGCGCTGCAGCTGCTTTAGCCGCTTGGTTTGAAATGCTGGCGACGCGTGCCGATACCATCGCTTTATTGGATTTTCTTAAATCCCCGTTTTTGCCATGCCAACTGGAAGGAATCGATAATGCCGATACGGCGCTATCGGGTGCAATTGATAAAGCCGATCTCATCATGGATATCGAGCTAGCCTTACGTAGAAATAATGTCGTAGGAGGGTGGGATGCGGTGCTGTCCACTTTGGAACGTCAACCGCAGGCGCGGGCATGGGTCGCAGCGATTGCGCGTCTCGCCCATACTTATGTCAGCAGTTCCAGTGCTTCGCGTCGTAGCTTAAAGGACTGGACTACGATCAGCCTGCAAAGTTTTGATACGCTTGGTATGCAAGCCTTGTTGCAACAAGATGTGGCTGGCGCGCAGGTGCTACAGATGTTGCAGACTTTGGGTGCAGATTGTCATGGATTGGATACGCATTTTAGTTTCCCTGAGTGGCGAGCCTTCATTAATCTGCAAATGGAAGCCACACCCTTTAAATTGGAACAAGTCGACCAGCGTGTCGTGATGTTGCCTTTAAATGGCGCGCGCTTGCGTCATTTCGATGCGGTGTATTTGATTGGCGGTGATGCCAAACATTTGCCTTCAAAGGCACAAGAGACGCTGTTTTTTACAAATGCTGTGCGACGCGAGTGTGGTTTGGTGACGCGCGAGGAGCGGCGATTGCAACAGCAACGTGATTTCGCAGAATTAATTTTGTCGAATATCGAGGTGGTTCTCTCGTGGCAATCGCAAATTAATGGTGAACTTAATCCCGTTAGTCCGTGGATAGAACAAGTTAATTTGGCTTTGGCGCGTCAAAATCTAGCCGCATTACATAGTCAGGCATTGCCTTTGGCAGAACATCGTTTGCAAGCGCAGACTAGTGAGCAACCGAAGCCAAGTGCGGCGGCCTTAATGCCAACCACCTTGTCGGCCAGTGGTTTTAGCAGTCTGATCGCTTGTCCTTATCAATTTTTTGCGGGTCGCATGTTGAAGTTGGCGGCGATTGATGAATTGTCGGATATGCCTGAGAAACGCGACTATGGTGATTGGCTGCACGCGATTTTGAAGGCTTATCACGATCAATTGCAGCAGGATAAAATCCCCTTAAATGCTGATAGGAGTGGATTGCTCAATGCCATTTCCGATATGTGGTTTGCCCGCGTCTTGAAACATAGTCCAGCTGCTTTGGGTTATAGCGTGCGTTGGCGCAAAGTGATTCCTGCTTATGTAGAGTGGGCCAATCAGCACGAAGCAGACGGTTGGCAATTTGCCTTTGGCGAAGTGTGGGCAGAATCCCAATTACAGTGGGATGATGGTGAAATTAAATTGCGTGGTCGGGTTGATCGTATTGATGAGCGGCAGTTAGAGAATGGCAGCGTGGAGCGAGCTGTACTTGATTACAAAACCAAAACCAAGAGTTCACTCAAAACGCGTTTAAAACATTTTGACGATCATCAACTTGCCTTTTATGGCCTATTGCAGCCCGTGCTTGAATCGACCGCAGACCAAAGCGAGGGAGAAACAGCCGTCGCCAAGCTATTGTTAGATGCACCGGACACAGCAAGTTACGTCGCCTTAGAATTAGAGCGTGAAAAAACAGGTTCGGTTGAGGCGCAAGAATACCGCGTATGGAAAATTGAATTGGAACAAGCGATACGAAAAAATATGCAAGCGATACAGCAAGGCGCAGCCTTGCCAGCGCAAGGCGTCGAGAGTGTTTGTCAATATTGCGACGTGCGTGGTCTGTGCCGAAAAGGAGCGTGGTAATGAATTCGCTTTCGCACATGAGCGCCGCACAAGCCTATGAACTCAATGGACACGCGGTGGATGCTGCGCAGTTCACGGCGGCGGCGTGCGATCCACATCGTTCGGTGGTAGTAGAGGCTTGCGCAGGTAGTGGAAAAACCTGGTTATTGGTTGCCCGTATGCTGCGACTATTATTAGATGGAGCAGAACCGGCAGAACTATTGGCAATTACTTTTACCCGTAAAGCTGCGCAAGAAATGCGGCATCGCTTGATGGAACTATTGGCAGAGTTAGCTCTGGCGGATGACACGCATGCTGCCACTATTTTGCGCGAACGCGGCGTTGCGGAACTCGACTTACCGACTTGTTTGCCACGCGCTCGTAAACTCTATGAGAATTTATTGAGTAATCCGCAAGGATTGTCTATGGATACCTTCCATAGTTGGTTCGGACGTTTACTGCAATTGGCACCATTAGCTTCTGGTGTGCCGCATGGATTTACTTTGGTCGAAGCGACCGGTAGTTTGCAGCGTGAAGCCTGGGGGCAATTGATGCAGCAAATCGGCATCCATATTGATCCCGAATTTACTAGCAATGTCTACGATAGTGAGGAAACAAGTGAAGATGCAGCACCAAGCAAGATTAAACAACAGCTCATGTATTTATATGAAGCGCTTGGTGATTTTACCGCCAAAGTGATGCTCGATGCTTTTATCGATAAGCGAGCGGAATGGTGGGCCGTGACCCAAGATCGTTCTGTGCAAGCACCCTTACAGCTTTTGCTTGATTTGATGGGAGACGATGCACATTACGATGCGCGGCTTCGAGTATGGCAGGATCATGCATTGCTAGAACGTATACAGCAAGTGGGTATTTGTTTAGGAAAAGGTAGTCCTGAAAATCAAAAGCGCGGCGTTGCGATTGAAACAGCGCTAACGACTGCGCTTGAGGCCATGGCGCGAGGTGGCGATGTCAGTCTCGAACATTTTGCTGCCTTAACCAATGAATTTTATGGTGCCGATGGCAGCAATCGAAAAAATCGTAAAACCAAGGCTTTAAGCCTGTCTATCGCGGCCTGGTTAGGTGCCGACAATGAGGACGCCTTTCATGATGAGTGCAATGCCATCGCAGAAACTCTCAAGGTGTTGGAGAAACGCAGCAAAGAAGCATCGGTGCTACGCTTGAATGAAGCCCTATTCACCGTCGGACAGGCTTACCTGAATTGCTATCAAAGCTTAAAAGCTGAGCAACGCGCCCTCGATTTTGCTGATCTGGAATGGCAGGCCTATCGTCTCTTGAGTCATGAGGATTTTGCCGCGTATTTGCATGGACGTCTGGACGCGCGTTACAAACATATTTTGCTCGATGAGTTCCAAGATACCAATCCTTTGCAGTGGAATATCATTAATGCCTGGCTCGATGCGTATGGCGCAGACACGAACCGGCCGACGGTGTTTATCGTGGGCGATCCTAAACAATCGATTTATCGATTTCGACGCGCTGATCCGCGTGTTTTTATCGCTGCACGTGACATGTTGGCGGGGCAAGGTGCAGCGATCTTGCGTACCAATCAAACGCGTCGAAACGCGCCAGCCATAGTCGAAGTCTTGAATCAAGCGATGACCGGTAATCCTATCTACTCGGCGCAAACTACCGCAGCCACGATGAGGGGAAGTGTGTTGCGCCTGCCTTTGATTCGCGGTCAAGTCGTTAGCGAGGAAGAGGCGGGAGCGAGTAGCCCTTTTCCTTTGCGCGATCCCTTGACCACACCCGCCGAGGAGGAAGACGATATAAGGCGTTATCAAGAAGGGCAGCAATTAGCGCAAGCCTTATTGCTTTTGCGTGCAGAATCTAATTTGCAAAATGAGGCAGATTTACGCTGGTCAGACGTGATGCTATTAGTGCGTCGCCGTAGCAATCTGGCTTCATATGAAAAAGCATTACGTGAAGCTGGTATTCCTTTTGTCTCAAATCGTCGCGGTGGATTACTCTCGACCTTAGAGATTGCGGACCTGATCGCCTTGCTCAATTTTTTGATCACGCCAGGTGATAATCGCGCGCTAGCCCACGTGCTGAAGTCTCCTATGTTTGCTGCTAGCGACGAGGACTTGATTCTCTTGGCGCAAGGTAGTGAAAGTTCGTGGTGGAAGCGGCTATTGTCTGCGATAAGTGCTAACGCTGAGGGCGAGGCCGCATCGCCCGCTTTGTTGCGTGCTGGGCCTTTATTACAAACCTGGATGCAAGCTGCCCATGACCTACCTGTACACGATTTGTTGGATAGAATTTTGCATCAAGGTGATCTCGTACAACGTTATGCACAAGCAGCTCCTGCAACGAATCGGGCACAGATTATCGGCAATATCACGGCGTTTACCGAGCTAGCATTAAACATGGATGGCGGACGTTATCCCAGTCTGCCTAAATTTATCGCTGCCTTGAAAGAATTTGATAGAGGGGCAGAAAACGATGCCCCCGATGAGTCCAATATTGGTAGTGGTGTTGATGCGCTACGTATTTTGACTATTCATAGTGCTAAGGGTCTGGAAGCCAAAGTGGTCGCGATGCTTGATTGTAATCATAGTGATACAGCCAAAGACAATATTGGTATTTTGTGTGCATGGCCTTTGCATGAAGGTGGCAAAAAACATTTTTCCGCCTTCGGTAAAAAAGATGAACGAGGTGCTGCGCGTGATGATTTATTCAAAGCGGAAGAAGAACAGGCTGAGCAAGAAAATTGGAATTTGCTATATGTCGCGGTCACTCGTGCCAAACAGATTTTAATCGTGAGTGGGATCGCTAGCGACAAGGCCGCCGACAGTATGAGTGAGTATCCTGGTGTGCAGCATGGAAGTTGGTATCAGCGCTTCGTACACTTGGAAGAAGCCGAAGTGGTCGCACAGAGAGCCGATGCAAGCGTTGCAGCAAAAGAGTTTTTTTCTTTGCATTTGTTTACGCCACCAGACCTAGCGTTGCCAAGTCCAGCGCCTTCGATTAGGCAAACAGATGAACAGATTGAAGGCATTGCGCTACATGCTTTAATGGAACGTCTGACTGAAAGCGAAAATAAGATGTGGCCTATCAAGGTGCCAACAGCCGAAGTGATTTCTTCTTGGCTGCCATGTGCATTATCGGTGGCAAAAGTGGTGCGCGAACAAGCGGTGGCGATTTTAAAGAATCCCCATTTGCAGAAATTTTTTGATGCGCGTCTGTTTGAGTACGCCAGGAATGAAATGGATATCGTGTTTCAACAACAGATTTTGCGTCTGGATAGATTGGTGGTGTTGTCGGATATCGTATGGATTTTGGACTATAAACGTCAATTATCTGGGCTACAAGAAGCCGCATATCAAGCCCAGTTAGCGACATACCATGACGCCTTACAGGCTATTTATCCTATGAAAACGATAAAAACGGCTTTGATATTGGGTGATGGTCGTTTGGTGGAGTTTGCGGGACGGGGATTAATTGCCTAGTGGTAGCTTGTAAGTGGGAGAAAGAAACGGTTCAATTAAGTAGAACAACTAAGCAGCACAATTGTATGAAAATACCCCTTATAATTAAAGACGTTTTACTTTCAGAGCTGATTTAGCTTTGACCCGACTTAAATATCGATAGTCTAATTTTCGTCCTATTTGCCAAGAATTTGCCAAGATGATTTCTGAATTTGAACAACTCGCAGAAAAGGTCAGCCGCTTAGCGGAGTTGACTCAAACCTTGCGTCTGGAAAATGCGGCTCTGCGTCGTACCGCAGTTGATCTCGCCTCTGAGAACAAAGAGTTGCGTGAGCGCGTGCAGGATGCGCATGATCGGGTGGAAGCAATTCTTGCACAATTACCAGCTGATGATATGAAGGATGTAGCATGAGTGAAGCTAAAGTGATTCAAATTGATGTCAACATCATGGGACAAACTTATAAGTTGTCATGCAAAGAAGGTGAAGACCGTGCCTTGCAACAAGCGGCGTCTTACTTGGACGAAAAAATGTCCGGCATCCGTGAAGCTTCTAAAGTCAAAGGGACAGACAGAATCGCCGTCATGGCCGCATTAAGTATGGCAATTGATTTGTTAGCGACCAAGGCCCATGATGGACCGTTATCAGGCTTAAGCATAGGTGAAGTGAAGCAAAAAATTGTCGCCATGAGCGACACCATTGATCAAGCATTAACGCCACAAGAAAATCTATTTTAAGCGCCGCCTTTATTGTTTAATACAATGAAAAAAATCAGAAAAAATTTGAAGATTTTTCTGATTTCGGAATAAATAAGGAGTAAACTACGAACTCCTACCGTGTTCGCCAGTGCCATATATTCCTTGAACCATTTATGTGCATAGGCTTTGGAAATTGTTCAATGGTGTGAGCGTCGCTTATGTCCGATGAACCCGATTTGAACTGACCTTGGCCGACTTGAACCGCCGGGTTCAGGATGCCGGCATAGCGGCACTGGTGGGAACTAATTCGTTTGTACAAAAAAGCACTTATCATCGCTGATAAGTGCTTTTTTTATGGACAGAAGGGGGACAGCCTTGATTTGCCTAGGTAAGCAATCTTGGTGAACCCTTAGGTGCTGAGTGCAATTTCGTAGTACTTGCTTTGTGCACAGTATGGTTTGATGCATGTTCCAACTTAAACACGGACAGGGCTTTGACCAAAGTTTGTGTTTGTTCACTTAGACTTCCTGCGGCAGCAGCAGCCTCTTCAACGAGTGCGGCATTTTGTTGAGTGACCGTGTCCATTAGGGTGACCGCTTCATTGACTTGAATAATGCCAGCACTTTGTTCACGTGATGCAGAAGCTATTTCATTCATGATACCGCTGACTTTGTTGGTCGAACTTAGAATCTCTTGCATGGCACTCCCGGCTTGAGCGGTTAAACTTGTGCCCGTATGGATTTTTTCTACCGACGTATCAATTAATTGTTTAATCTCTTTGGCGGCGGCAGCACTGCGTTGAGCCAGGCTACGTACTTCTGACGCAACGACGGCAAAGCCACGACCTTGTTCACCCGCACGAGCTGCTTCGACCGCGGCATTGAGCGCCAGAATATTGGTTTGAAACGCGATACCTTCAATAATGCCTGTGATATCGATCATACGTTTTGAGGAGAGGTTGATCTCTTCCATGGTTTCTACCATTTGTTTGGTAATAGTGCCGCCATGATCAGCAATACCTAATGCATCGCTCGCCATCTTGTTGGCGATATTCGCATTGTCGGTATTTTGCGAAACCGTCGATGCAAATTCTTCCATGCTGGCGGCCGTTTCTTCCAAAGAGGATGCTTGCGATTCCGTCCTGCCAGACAATTCCATATTGCCGGCAGCGATTTCTTGCGTTGCGACCCGAATGTGTTCCGAATTTTTACGTACATCGCCAACGATCGAATGCAAATTCACTTTCACTTGACGTAGCATTCTTAATACTTGTCCCAGTTCATCGGTTCGGTTTGTTTCTATCTTCGCTGTTAAGTCGCCACCAGCCATAATCTTACTTGCCATCAGTGCTTGTTGGCTGGGGATGACGACTGCGATATGAAAGCTATACCAAAGATACACGGTATTAGCGAATGCGAAACCGAGTATGGTGACCATTCCTATATTGCTGATAAATGGTTTTGCCTGAGATAGCAGTAAATTGGTGAGTATGCTGGCAATTGCCAAAAACAGCAGCACGACGTTGATCGCTATTCGTTGACTGATGCTGAAGTTAATTAGTGATTTGAATTTGCTTACTAGATCTGACTTTACGACACTACCTTGGCGCAATTTCAGATTATTGGGATTGCCGTTTTTAAAGTCTTTATAGAGTTGCTCTGCCTGACGAATTTGTGCCACGCTAGGCTTGGTCCTGACTGACATATAGCCGGTTGCTTGGCCATTTTCTATGACGGGTGTGACGTTGGCGTAGACCCAGTAATGGTCTCCATTTTTGCGCCTGTTTTTAACGACGCCTGTCCATGGCAGCCCAGATTTTATTGTGCTCCATAAATCTGCATACGCTTCAACTGGCATATCCGGGTGTCGAATGATATTTTGGGGCGCTCCGATTAACTCTTCTTCAGTAAAGCCGCTGACCTCGATGAAATAAGGATTCGCATAAGTGATATTTCCCTGTAAGTCGGTGGTGGAAACGATGGAGTCAGAATCACTGATGTGAAATTCATTTTGCGTTATGGGCGTATTTAATCGCATTTCAGGCTTTCTTAGTTGTAAGCGTTCCCCATTTGTAGAAAATAAAGCAAAAGTATTTGGAGATAGTGATTTAGTTGAAGGAAAGTTAGTGTTTTAGTTTTGTTAGAGCTTGATCGATTTCTTAAGATAGCCTTTTTGTGGAATTAAGTTAGCTTCTTAGAATTTACACGTAAAACGAAATAATTTCCATGTGGAAATTTTTTTACTGTCTTTTTTTGACATGGAAAAAAATGATTTTGTCGTCGTTCTCCAAGCTTTTATCGAGATCAAATTCCCCAAATTTTCGTTCGTACATGCTAGCGCGCTAGATAAGTCACTGATTTGAGTGGCAATCAGGCTCAAACTTCTTGTAGAGACAGTGACTAAATGCGGACTATATTGAGAATTACTCAAGCAAATTCTGCGCCAGGCAGTTTTCCACAGCGACGGCAATTGACTCTATGACATGCAAGCGTAATTGAGCTAAGTCTATCCAAGGATAGCGAACATTGATTAATTCAGAATGTAAGAAACCTACCATCAGGCTTAAGCGCAGGTCACGCGCCATCGGTGCTTTATTGATGTCACCCTGAATTTCTATGGCGACTTGCTCTATCAAGGGGAGCGAGATCGCAATCACATTTTTGTAGCTACATGACATGGTCAGTTTTTGACTGTGGGCCCCGCGTACTGTTTGCTCAGACATATACACCAGCCGAAAATTTTCTGGATGCGCTTCCCAATAACTCAGATAAGCATCTATGCTCTTACGCAGACGTTGGCGAGCGCTTCCGGGGCTAGCAATCGCGCTTGCAACTTGTAGATGTAGTTCGTCCAATATGCTGTCCCACAAAGCAACCAGGAGTTCCGATTTGTCATTGAAGTAATAGTACAAACCCATTGCCGACATCCCGACTTGCTTTGCGACCGAACGCATGGTCAGTGCCTCGATACCATCTCGTTGATAGATGATCGTTGCGACTTGGATTATTTTTTCCCTTAGCTGCATTTGCTCTTCCAGATCACCGCGGCGGGCGCGTCGTCTTTTGGGAGCTGGCGTAACAGTGATCTCATTCATAGGTGTGGGTTACAAGTCAATAAAGTTTGCAAGGGGCGAATGCATACGGCTTTGGTATAGTGCTTTGGAGTGAGGACACTGATTGTTAAGGGGTGGAGAATTCTAATGCAAGTTAAGCGTTTTATGCATCTAAATCTGGAGATGATTTAAAGCTGCTGATGTCGTTTTCAAAGAGCTTGAGCGTATTATTATTTCCATGCTTCCCTTGTTCAATAATTAATCCTAAAACCGACAGAGGAAAACGCACCAATTTGAATTCCGTTAAACTAGGCGCTTGTGCCTATTTGAAAGTACGTCATGACCGATTACACGAGAAAATTGAAATCCCCCGATTTGAAAACGGTATTGTTAGCGACAGGATTTGTTCTCACTTTATCAATGGGCGTGCGTCATGGTTTTGGTTTTTGGTTGCAGCCCATCTCGCAAGAATACCACTGGACGCGTGAGACTTTCTCAATGGCGATCGCGATTCAAAATCTGATGTGGGGCGTATTCGGACCCTTTGCAGGTATGGCCGCAGATAAACTAGGTACCGCAAAAGTCATCGTGCTGGGGGCAGTTTTATTTGCGTTTGGTTTGTTATGGATGGCCTTAGTCAATCATCCTTTGTTATTCATTATCGGATCGGGTGTATTGATCGGTGCTGCGCTGGCCTGTACTACATTCGGTGCAGTCAGCGGCATCATAGGGCGCACAGCGCCAGAGGCAAAACGCTCATGGGCTTTTGGTATGTCGTCGGCAGCCAGTTCTTTTGGTCAGTTTTTTATGATGCCAGTTGATCAGCAATTGATACAACACGCTGGTTGGCAAAATGCCTTGTACGTGCTTGCCGCGTTAATGTTGATGGTGATGTTGCCCATGGCCTGGAAATTACGAGAACCAGAGCGCACGGTCGACATTGGTCCACAACAGAGTATGATGGAGGCGGTGCGGGAAGCTTTTGCGCACAAACCTTTCTTACTCTTGTTGGCGGGTTATTTTGTGTGTGGTTTTCAATTAGTCTTTATTGGCATGAACATGCCGGCCTATTTAAAGGATAAAGGCATTACTGATCCCAGCGTCGCCGTGATTGCTTTGTCACTGATAGGTTTATTCAATATTTTCGGCTCGTATGGGGCAGGGAAATTGGGTGGTTTATTCCCTAAATCTTATCTCTTGTCGAGCATTTACCTCAGTCGTAGTATCGTGATCGCCTTGTTTATCCTCGCTCCTTTAAGCACTTACAGTGTGTACGTCTTCGCCGCTGCGATGGGCTTGTTATGGTTGTCAACCGTGCCGCTTACCAACGGCGTGATCGCGGGAATTTTTGGTTTGAAATATTTGTCCATGTTGTCTGGTTTTGTCTTCTTTTCGCATCAATTGGGGAGCTTCATCGGTGCTTGGTTGGGCGGTTATATGTACACCAAAAACGGTAACTACGATGCGGTTTGGGTGATCGTGATTGGCTTAGGAATTTTCGCCACGCTGATCAATCTGCCGATTAACGAAGCGGCTATTGAACGCGATTCCAAATTGCCAGCCGCCGCATGAGGTTGATCGATATGAAACTTAGACCAAGAACGCGCCATGCGCTGATCTCGATCTTGATCGGATTGATATTGGTTTTGGTGTTCTGTGCGTATCTGCAGCCCGCATTTATTGTGGATTTGGCGAATCGCTATGTGTTTTGTTAGGCTGCTTATAAGCTTGGTGCTATTGATAGTCTTCAGTGCTTATAAGTTTTCTTGAGATATTTTTCGTTTTTGTTGAAGGCATTTTTCGTCTTGAATGTTTGAGATGAAAGGCATGGATCGCGTGGCTTTTTTTGCTAATGCCAGTAGCTTTTAATTTTGAAAAATTTGATACGCGGATGTTAGTATCTGAAAATTCAGGTCGCACGAAGTAAACTGCGTGCTTGGAATCAAGCGCTAAGGGAAGCAAAAAGAAAGAAGCAATTCGTCCTAAGCGATCTCATGTTGTTACTTAAAGGTTTTCAAAGAATATGAATCACGCCTCCATCATCAAAATTACCAATCGCGTCGCACTGTATGCGACCATTGCTTTGTTCTATTGGGTCGTTACATTTTTGACGATCACCATATTCGATTTGAAAATATTTCGTGGACATATGACTGAGACCTTCTATCTCAGCATATTAGGGATCTTTGCAATTCTAGGTAGTTCTATCGTATTGAACCTGATGTCTAACCTGTCAAAGATTTCCGAGTCAATAACTGTCAACGATGCAAGCACAGTTTCGACTCATCGTTCTTCCAGAGTAAAGTTCTATACGGCTGTGGCATCGGTGCCAGTCATTGTTGGCTTGCTATTTGCGGGTAATGCACTGTCAGCACAAAAGAAAAAGGAATTATTAGTGTCGGCGGCACAAGCAATGGTTGCTGAAAATCAAAAAGAACTTAGTAAGCTCGCTGTTTATGAATTTAGTAATGCTTATGTCGAAGATGCCGCAAAGATTCTTTCTGTGATGGCGAAAATTGACAAGAATTTTCCAGAAGTGAAAGTGATTGTTCCCGACTCCATAGGAGACAAGCGCGTGTTTTTGGCATTTCAAGGCAACACTTACGACTCCTCAAAGAAAGTCGAAGAGAAGCAAGACTATATTTATAGCTCGACTAAGGACGAGCGTGCGTATTTAGAAAATGCTTTTACAAAGAGCCAAATGGACATGCGTTTTCGTGCTGAAAGTGGTAACTACGAGCTGTATTTGCCTTTGAAGTTACAGGGGAAGGTCATAGTCCTCTATTTTTCAGATTTTCAACGCTATGGCAAGTTTGGTTCTTAAAGTGAAAGCTTGGAATGCGCTAACCCCGCGATCAAAGTTTGGCTTAGTTTGTCGTATGCCCTTATTCAACTTGAGTTTGAAGTGATGAAAAGATAGCTTAAACATCATCTTCTAATTCAATAAACCGATCAACAAGCGCAAACCGAAATCGTCAACCACGCATCTCCCGTCTGTTTTTCGACATAAATCTTATCGCCATCAATACGATAAGATAAGTGGCAGCAGTGGCGCGGACCAGATAAGACATTGGGATTGAGGATCACAAAGCAATGGCCAGATGGATTGCGTACTGAGTGGGTGATTAGTCCCGGGTGCCCCTCACGGTGTAAACGAGTGCCGATAGCCTGTGTGTAGCTATAGTCTGTCTTGTGCATCAGGCCTGTTTGGCTTTTGTGGAAAGGGCGTAAGTCAAGTAGCGCTGCATCGCAGGCGACGGTGTAGACCTTGCGTTCCGCTCGAACATTCTTCTCTTGAAAACCGGCGTCCGTCAATAAACCGTGATACCAGTGATAGGCAGTTTCGTATGCCGTGGTTGCTATCGATTCTGCACCGTACCAGACCCCAAATTGCCCATCAGAATAACGACTCGCTTGCCAATGTTGAAAAGGCCAGGTGATCGCATTGAACCAATGCGCGTCCTCAAATGGTCGGTGGATGATCGGTGTTGCGGAGATAAAGGTCGGGGGCTTTACTTCATCTTCCACTTGCTGTGCCAAGGCCCAATCGTCCGGTGCATCACTTAAGTCGTCGAATAAGTCTTGTGAAATTTGGAGTGAGACGATATTTCGATAGACGTTTTCATGAACGTCATGGAGTTTGACTTTAGAAAATAAGGATTGCATGCGTGGAGAGGGCTAGAGGATGTCGATGAAATGCGATGGACCAAAGAATTAAACCCCACGAGCGCGATCAAGATAGGAGCGCACCATCAACAGCCCAGTAAACCCCCATTCACGAACGACCTGCACTGGCGATAGATTATCGAAAGCACGGTTGCGGGTCGTCATCCAGCAATAAGCCAGTTCACGATTTTGTGGGAATAGCAGTCGCAAATTCTTATGAATCCCGAGTAGATGTCCGACTCGCTCATATTGATCACGATTGGTGCCTATCGCTTCGCCTTTGCGATATCGCGTCAAGGTCGCGCGATTACTGGCAGCAATGCCGAGCAATGCAGCTTGATCTTCGGTCGATAATTGCCAATGATCCATCAGTGTCATCACCATCTTCGCCAAGGCACCACGATCCTCCGAGGCGGGAATGTGCGGTTCTGCTTGTCGTAATAGGCCAGACATGGATGCGCTCCTATTCATAAAAAGGCAAAGGTAAAAAAGAAACTGGTGTTGAACTATAGCATTTCGTTTTAATGGAAACAAATTTTGTTGCAATAAAAACGGTTTAGATGTGTTTTTAAATTGCTTTTTATCTATTTGCATGGGCCTACTAGGTTTGATCACTGTGTTTCTACTCGTTTATTTCGCGTTGGCTTGATTGGCAGCCCAAGCCGCAATATCTTGTTTTTGTATCGCCATCGCCATTAAAGTTGGGAATTGATCAGGCGTACAGGCAAAACAGGGGATACCCATGGCCGCCATAACACTCGCATGGTGTCGATCATAACTTGGTGCGCCTTGATCATCGAGGGCGAGTAGAGCAATGACTTGTACGCCGCTATCGACCAACGCTTGCGCTCGAGCTAGCATTTGATTGGCGTTGCCACCTTCATATAAATCACTGATCAGTACAAAAATCGTATCTTGCGGCCTCTGTATCAAACCTTGGCAGTAGGCGAGGGCGCTATTGATATCGGTACCACCGCCGAGTTGGGTGCCGAATAAGACTTCAATCGGGTCTTCTAACAAGTGACTTAAATCCACCACGGCAGTATCAAAGACCACGACTTGGGTACTGACCGCTTTGATGCTAGCGAGTACGGCGGCAAAGACACTGGCATACACCACCGATGGTGCCATTGAACCACTTTGGTCTATACATAAAACGATATCGCGCAGGCTTTGTCCTTTGCGTGCAAAACCGATGCGGCGCTCAGGAACGATGGTTTGGTAATCCGCTTGGTAGTGCTTGAGATTGGCGCGGATGGTGCGTATCCAATCGATTTCATTGTGACGAGGTCGGAAATTGCGGGCGGCGCGGTTTAAGCTGCCAGAAACGGCCTGCCGCAGCGGGTTGGCTAATTTTCTCTCTAACTCTTCCACCACTTTGCGCACCACCAGTCGTGCCGTCTGCTTAGTTTTGTTCGGCATGATGCGATTGAGCGAAAGCAGCGTTGCGACTAGATGGACATCTGCCTGAACTGTTTGTAACAACTCTGGTTCCATGAGCATTTGTTGCAAACCAAGACGATCCATGGCGTCTTTTTGCATGACTTGCACCACGCTACTGGGAAAGTATTCGCGTATATCGCCTAGCCAACGTGCCACCGTTGGTGCTGAGCTTTGCAGACCCCCTTTGCGATTTTTATCGTCGGGTTCATACAGCGCCTGTAGTGCGCGATCTATGCCGATGTCGGTGGGGGAGAGTGGCAGATTATCGGCTTCACTACCGAGTATTAAACGCCAGCGACGATCATTGAGTGAAGGAGAATTGGTGCTCATAGTTTGTTTAAGATGATGGCGTTTTGATCGGTAGTCGGCTGTAGGGATGGATCTGGAGTCCGTTCACTCACTGGGGTGAGAATCTTGGACAAGATGGGGAGCATCAAGCGTGCACGCTGTTCGTTAATGACAACTTGCTGGTTCGTTTTACCTTGCAGTTGAACGAGACCAGTCGAGACCTTTTGACCAAGTTGACGGCGCTCCGCTGCTTCAAAGTGGCAGAAGCTACGTCGCAGCAATGGCAGTAATTCAGTGAAAATCTCTTCTGATAAACCAGCTACCCAATCCTGCAAGATTTGCCATAATTGATCGTTCATGATCAGCAATAAACCGCTACCTTGCAAAAATCCTTCTAGCCATTCAGCGCTGGCAAGTGGATTGATTGGATTGCTGCAAGCTAGCGACAGCGCCGATGCACATCGTTCTATGTCCCACGCTTGATGATCGATCAGTAGGCGGACCGCACGACCCGCAATCAGTGCGTGATTGTGTGGCGAACTGGTTAATTGCAGAGCCGCTAACCAGGCATTTTTGTATTCTTCTTGCTGTAATAATTGCAGAGCCTGATCTGCCAAATTGATTTGTCTCAGTAGCGTCTGTGCCGCATCGCTATTAATGCCATGCGCTGCAATCGGGAGGGCAATGCAGGCACGTTGCACCAAACCAGCAAATACCTCTGCCACCATATTCAGATCGGTACCACGCGTATTGCCATAGCGAAGAATATTCGCCAGCGCGGGGAGGGCTTCCAATAAAATCCCCGCGTCATTCGTGTTGGCGCTGAGTTTTTGCATCGCCTGCATCAGTGTCGGTACCGCTGATTTGATATCCGCTAACAGCATATCTTCTACCAACTTAGATAGCTGCGGAAGTTGTTTGCAATGCTGTGCCTGATGACGCAGTTTGGCATCACATGCGCTTTCTAGAGTCGCGCCCCAGACATTCGCTTCTATCAGACCTAATTCAAATTCAGCTTGCCAAGTTAAACGCCAATGCTCATGAAAGCTACCACTCTTGCCATTGACTCTGAGCGTTTTACCCCAGTGAATGCCAAGTAAATTCAAACGATGTAAAAAACAGCTTTTTTCTAAATGCGCTTCTTGGCGCAAGTCTAGTTCGAGATCGACGTGCTCAATCTTTGGCGCTAGACGCAGACGTTTTTGCAGCGCTCTGACATCAGCTACCAGCGGTAACGTCGGGGTCTCGGATGGAATGCTGCCGAGACGGTCATTGATGAGTAATTGATTTTGAATCAATTGCATTGGTGCGTGACTATTCCCAAACAGCACGCTTTGCAGTGACTCTAGTAGCTCGTCTAGGCCGGGGCGAGAACGATCACGTAAGCTGGCGAGTGAATCTGCCAGACGTAGTACTTCTATCAAATGCGCAGACGATGCATCCAGATCATTTTTTCTGAGTAGACGCATGGCATCTGTCAGCCAATACATGGCCGCTTTTTGCGGTGTATTCCAACAGTGGTGATACCAACCTGGTGCTTGTACACCCGCACCGTAGCCACTGGCGGCAGACAAGCGGCCATAAGTCCAAGGTGTCCAAGTGGCTGTAACTTTAGCTTTGTTCAGGTTCTTGAGAATGTCAGTATCGGACTTGGCGCTAGGCATGTTACGCAGAGCAGGCACATGCCAGGCTCCGCACACCACGGCGATTCTCTGGTGGCCTTGTTTCATCGCTTGTCGTATCGTTTGCCGCATATAGGCTTCGCGCTGCGCTTCACGTAGGCTGAGTTTTTCGCTACTTTCCGATTCTGCGCTTAATTCCTTACGAGCGACGCCCATGATTTCTTCGATCGCAGCGAATAGATCGAGACTGTCTTGACGTTGTTCCACCAGATGATCCCACCAGGTTTCGCTATCGCTGAAGCCTGCAGCTTGCGCTAGCCAAAGCAATGGATCGGTGCGCAGTGGTGTAGTCTTTAGATCTTCATCAATTGATGTATTTGGCTCCTGTAAAGTAATGTCCAATGCATTAGATTCAGTTTCGGTTTCAGTGTCGGATACAGGCTCAGCAGCCAGACTCATCTCTTCCGCCAGCCGATAGGCTTGAGGCAGATCCATGAAGCGTGTTTCTACATTGTGTTGTTGTCCGTAGAGTATCGCTTGCCATTCTGGCGAAAATTCGGCAAAAGGATAATAAACCGCATGTTGTGGCATGGCAGGTGCATACACCAGAATCGCGACAGGTGTTTGCATGCCTTCGGCACTCACCAGCGGCAGCAGCGTATCGGCTTCCGGTGGGCCTTCGATTAAAATACAGTCAGGTTGCAATTCGTGGAGAGCCTTGACCAGACTGCGAGCGCAGCCTGGTCCGTGGTGCCGAATGCCGAAAAGATGAACCGCCATGATGCCTCGCTTAGATGACTTCGCGACATGCGCGGTATAAGTCTTTCCAACCATCGCGCTCTTTGACGACGGTTTCTAGATATTCGAGCATGACCACGCGATCTTGTACCGGGTCTTTGATGACGGCACCAATCACGCTACTGGCTAAATCGGCACCACGCAAACTGCCATCACCAAAATGTGCTGCGAGCGCCATGCCGTTAGTGACGACCGAAATCGCTTCAGCCGTACTCATACTCGCGCTTGGTGATTTGAGTTTAATTTTGCCATCTTCAGTTTGGCCTGCACGTAATTCACGGAATAGGGTGACGATCCTGCGTATCTCTTGTAAAGCTGGTTTTTCAGCAGGTAACTCCAATGATTTACCAAGGCTGGCAACACGTGATTCAACGATTCTGACTTCCTCTTCTGCTGTCTCTGGTAGCGGCAAAACGACAGTGTTGAAGCGACGTTTTAAGGCACTCGATAGCTCATTGACGCCACGATCGCGGTCATTGGCGGTGGCGATGACGTTGAAGCCCTTGTTGGCCTGAATGTAATCGTCTAGCTCAGCAATTGGTAAAAATTTCTCGGACAACAAACTGATAAAGCTGTCTTGCACTTCGGCAGGAATTCGGGTCAGCTCTTCCACCCTGGCGATTTTCCCTTGTTGCATGGCGCGCATAATCGGGCTGGCGACAACTGCCTCCATACTCGGCCCTTTGGCTAGGAGTTGGGCGTAATTCCAGCCATAACGTATGCTTTCTTCGGAAGTGCCGGCGGTGCCTTGCACGATTAAATTGGAATTGCCACAGATGGCTGCTGCCAGATGTTCGGATACCCAAGACTTTGCTGTACCCGGTACACCGAGTAACAAAAGCGCTCGGTCAGTTGCCAACGTCGAAATGGCGATTTCTATGATGCGCCGATTGCCTATGTATTTCGCGCTAATCTCAACACCATTATCGAGTTTGCCTCCAAGCAGATAGGTCGACACTGCCCAGGGAGACAGTTGCCAATTAGGCGGACGTTGCCGTTGATCGACTTCTTTTAGCGCTGTCAGCTCGTGCGCATATTGTTGTTCTGCTTGTTGGCGTATCACTTGCTCAGTACTTGCTTGTGTCATGTCGAGGTCTCCATAAAACTGTGTTTAAGTTGGTGGCGAAATTGTAAAGTGTCGCGAAATTCATGAACCGCCTCGCGCCAGAATGACCAGTGTTCCCAGTCATCGGTTGGCCAGGATTGCGCGATATAAGATAAATCGCTGGCATCTAACCAATAGGCAATTTGTTTTAAATGCTGACGCAAATCCCAGCCCGTCTGTTTACTCTGTGCCATCTGCCTTTGCACATGTTTGAGCCAGGCGTGTGACAGTGCTGCAGATACTGTCGATGTTGACTCAGAAATCGATGCAGATGCGGCACTTTGCTGTTGGCTCCAAGCGTAGAGTAGGTGTAAGTCTTGGCGCGAATAGTTTTCCATACAGGCGATCAATAATCGATCCTGCGTGCTGGGTGTCAATTCGCGCAAGCGCTTGACTATGGCGTGGATGAGATTGAGGTCGACATGGATTTTGTCTTTGCTGATTTGGCTGATTAGCAGCTCTATCCAATCGGTGTAACTTGGATCACTCAAACGATCTTGTCCTTGTTCACATAGGGAACTGAGTAATCCCTGTAACAAGGCATCCTTAAATTCATGTTGCGACAATAGTTGTAAAATTTGCGTTGGTTCTAGCTGCCAAGTGTTGACCCAATGTTGTGCTGGGGTGCAGCGCATCAAGTCGCGCAGCCATGCAGCTTTCTCTCCCAATCCTGGATAGTTTTGCAAGCCTATGCCATCGCGTTTCATACTCTTATCTGCAACCTCTGGTAACTGAACCGTTAAATTCGCTTGTAGAGGATTGGCACCGAGCTTGGAGAAGAAGCTTCCTAAAGCCGCGTTGATACCCGTCGATTTTTCGAGTTGAAATATTCCTTGTAAACGAGCTAGACAGCGTTGCACCAATTTTGACTCAGGTAACTGTCGTAGTAATTCCTGCGCTACGGTTCGTACTTCTTTGCGTTTATCGTCTAAGGCGAGTTCGAGAAAATCTTCATCATCGGTCGTTAATCCGACTTGTAGACATGCGAGCAAGTTGGCACGATTTTCTGGGGATTCGTTTGCCCAATCCTGTTGCAATAATTCACGAGCATGTTGGGGATTACGTAAACGTAAATTTTGACAGATGTCCAAACGTTGTTGAGCGCTGGCCAGGTGCCATTGTTCGGTCAAGGATTCAGCGCTTGCTTGTTTATCGCTGTTTAGCAAATACTGTGTTTGCCAATCAGGATGCTGTGCAACCAACCACTGGCCGCGTATGCCCAATACAGGCTTGAGCATGTTTTGTAAGGACGGATTTTTGTTGGCTTTGTTGAGCAGTGGCACCAAAAAACGCGCAGGTAAGCTGATTCCTTTAGCATGAGCGTACTGCAACCATTGCTCCAGTAAATCGGCATGAATGTCGCGCAGCATTCGATGTAAGAGTTCTTGTGCCGCTAAAGGGCAGTTTTCAGCTTCTGTAATTTTATTTGGCGAAAGTGAGGTGCCCGCTTGGGCATGACTGTCATTCAGTAAAGGCGGTGTATAGCCCGCGCGTTGCCATAAATCGTTGGCGGCGATACTTTGCCATAAACGTAAATGGGGCGAGTCGGCGCTTTGTAATAAAGTCGTTAATTCGGATGCGTTACTCAATTCATCCTGTTGCGGATGGAGCGCACAACGTGAACTGCCTACCAATACGGCTTTATGAATTTTTTCAGGAAGTAAGATATCGCTCATATCGCGTTCACTCCGTATCGAAACTATGAATCTGCTGATGCGCTGGCAAACCGGCGGCCGCCAATACACTAAGCGGCATGAATTCCAAGCCGTTCCAGAGGCCGAAAATGGTGCAAGTAGCGCCACCACTTAAGGCGTGTAAATGCCAACTATGTTTGAATTGCGGCGCAAGCATAATTTGCTCATTTTCCGCTGTGATTAAGGTGCATTTTGGAATAAGCTGATTGACAAACAAGGTACGAACATCGCTGAGTATGATGGGCAGTGCATCGACGAAAGGATTGACGGCTAGCTGCTCTGCGAACCATTGTAATTGATGAGAAAACACCTGCTTTTCCAGACTGAATATTTGCTCCTGACAACGCTGCAAGTCGCCACTGACTTGTGCTCTGAGTGGTGTCGCAGATGGATAGAAGTGCACGCCGCCTTGATAAACGCTGCCAGTCAGGTAAGGGCTAGGCAAGCTTTGCCCACCTGCGGCAAACTGAAGCAGCATGGCGGTCTTATTTGTGCGCATGCCCCAAAGATAACAGGCACGACGACTAAGGCGCGCCTCATGATGAGTATCGTTCCCCAAAACTAGCCAATGATCTTCATAGGCATTTTGTTTCAGCGCATCCTCTTGGTTGGCGACCCAACCTATCGCGGTGCGGACATCGATTTGCCGCTCAGACGTCAACAATTCCGGTGCCTGTGTCATTTTATTGTAGGTTTGCAGCAAGAGACTGAGCTTACCAAGCTCGCGTGCCACTGGGATTTCCCATGCCGTCTGACTCGAACCGTAAATTAGCATGCCGATATCGCGTATTCTGGTGGCGAGTCCTGCAGCTTGTGCATCGATCATGCGGGCAGCCATAGCTTCCCAAGCGCTGGCGGGTTTAGCGCGTAATCCAGCCAAACCTTCGGTCGCCAAATCACTTAGCCATGTCTCTAAAAGCGCGATACCGTTGGCAACATTGGTTTCACGTTTGTCTTGTCGTTTTTGTGCGGATTTTTCACGACTGGCGAGATCCTCCGCCGTTAGCGTTTGAGTCTCTTCAGCTTTACTGGCTTTCTTTTCCTGCCGTTGTTCGCGCCCCTTCAACCACTCGCTTACCCATTCTGGTTGAGCGTGCTGAAATTGATCTTTCTGTTTTGTGTAAAGTAGATAGAGTCCCAAGCCATGCTTGCAGGGAAATTTACGACTAGGGCATGAACATTTAAAGGCTGGTGTGCCAAGTTCGATTTGCGTGCGATATGGTTCTTTGCCGCTACCTTGGCAAAGTCCCCATAAAGCTTCTTCGTTGGCGCCAAGTTGTGACCAATAGCTGAGATTGGCTTGCCCACTTCCTGCTTTTGCTGAAGCAGCATCCGGTGCCAATGCTAAAATTTGTTCCGCCGTTAGCATGTTTTGACAAGTTAAAAAAGCAAGCAGCTTATCAGAGCCCTTGAATGAATTGTTAAAAAATCTCGTGTCCGAATAAATTCATTGACGCATTTCTTGAGTATCTGGGCATGTAAAAATTGTCAAGCAAACTGATTCCTTTTACAATGCTTCAGGTTCGTCAACACGTGAATAGCAAGTGCACAATATCTGCAGCGATAGATAATGTGCACTTATTTTTTTGCTCAGAATAAAGGTGTGCAGCATGATAATCGGCATTGATTTAGGTACGACCAATAGCTTGGTAGCAATCTGGCGTGATGGGAAATCGCAATTGATACCTAATAGTCTGGGCGATACCTTGACGCCGTCTTGCGTCAGTCTTGACGAAGACGGCAGTATTTTGGTCGGACGTGCCGCCAAAGAGCGTTTACAAACGCATCCAGAATTGACCGCTGCTGTGTTTAAACGTTATATGGGCAGCGATAAGAAAATCAAATTAGGTAAGCGAGAGTTTCGTGCGGAAGAGCTGTCGTCCTTTGTTTTGAAGAGCTTAAAGGCGGATGCCGAGGCCTTCCTGGGTGAAGCGGTCACCGAGGCGGTGATCACGGTTCCTGCTTATTTTTCCGATGCGCAGCGTAAAGCGACGCGCACTGCTGGGCAACTTGCTGGTTTAAAAGTCGAGCGTTTGGTGAATGAACCGACCGCTGCGGCTTTGGCTTATGGCATGCATGAGTTTAAAGATGAATGTCGCTTCCTGGTTTTCGATTTGGGCGGCGGCACATTCGATGTCTCGATTTTGGAGATGTTCGATGGCGTGATGGAAGTGCGGGCTTCTGCCGGCGATAATTATTTAGGTGGTGAAGACATCACTAAGATCATGGTCGATGCCTTTATTGAAAAGCATGCCTTTCCACCCAAGGTGCGTAATGATCCCCGCTTTATGCAGCAGCTGTTTGCGGCAGCAGAGAAAGCGAAACGCGATCTGTCGTCGGAAGAAAAAGCGAAGATGGAAGTGCAGACCACGGATGCACTTTTGGAACTTGAATTCGACGAAGAGAGTTTGTCTAAATTAGCTGCACCATTGATTAAGCGTTTACGTGAGCCTGTCGAACGCGCTTTGCGTGACACCAATTTACGCAGCAATCAACTCGATAGCATCGTGTTAGCGGGTGGTGCTACGCGTATGCCGATTGTAAAGCGTCTGGTGACCTTAATGTTCGGCCGTTTCCCCGCTAGCGAGATTAATCCTGATGAAGTGGTGGCGATGGGCGCTGCGGTTCAGGCTGGCTTAAAGATGAAAGATGCAGCACTTGATGAAGTCGTAATGACCGATGTCGCACCTTACTCCTTAGGTGTGGAAGTGGCGATGCGTTTGGCGAATAACAAAAATGTCAGTGGGCATTTTTCACCGATTATTGAAAGAAATAGCACGGTGCCTATCAGTCGTGTCGCGCAATATTATCCGATTGAAGACAATCAAAAATTATTACAGCTCGATATTTATCAAGGCGAATCACGCCTCGTTAAAGATAATATTTTATTGGGTTCATTGGAAATTAATTTGGAGCCATTGCCACGTGATCAGAATGGTGTAGATGTGCGATTTACCTATGATGTGAACGGCTTGTTGGAAGTGCAGGCCACCGTGATTCGCACGCAAAAAGTACAAAAAATGCTTATTCAAGGCAATCCAGGTTTGCTCACGGAGGATGAAATCGCCCAGCGTCTGGTCGAATTGGAAAAGTTGAAAATGCATCCGCGTGATGCGTTGGAAGTTCGCACTTTGTTGGCACGTGCAGATCGCGTGTATCAACAATTGAAAGGCGAGGCACGTGATTGGCTGAGTCATCAGATCGCTGAATTTGAACGTGTGATCGAAACGCAAAATCCTAAACTGATTGCGCCAGCACAAAAGCAATTTTCCGAAGCACTAGATCAAATCGAGCAAGACGTCGTATTGCATCCCGATTTCACTGAATAAGCAAAGAGCGCATTATGTTTGATATACCCGCTTTTTTTATTGATCATCGTATCGAACAAGATGCCGATGAACGCACGATTAAACGCGCTTATGCCAAAGCGCTCAAGCAGATCGATCAGGATAATGATCTCGAAGGTTTTCAAAATCTGCGTGAGGAATATGAGCGTGCTTTGGCTTGGGCGCGTAGTAAAGAATGGCGCGAACAGTATATTGCTGAGCAAAATGCTGAGACTGAGCAGTCGACAGGATTGGGCTTGACTCCGGGACATGACGAGAGCGCACCGAATATCTCATCTCTTGCGACGGATGATGCCAATGCTGAGGCAAACGCAAATTTAGAAAACGCAGTATCGACCGAGCATGTTCCCAGCGACCCGACTTCCAGTGCCGTAGAGAATAATGAAGACCAAGCCGTTTATGCGATTGACCTTGCCCGTCATATCTTCATGGAGTTTCTGCATCATCTAGGAGAAAAAGCAGAAGAAGTCGGTCAGACGGAGTTTTTGCTGCGTATGTATCTGGATGACGAGCGTTTGATTAATGTTGAAGTCCGTGACTTGTTTGAGTGGCTGCTTGCTGAACATTTAGCGCAAGGCTGGCAGACGGGTAATGGTGATTTGTTTGGCGCTGCGGTGAAGTGTTTTGGCTGGAATCAAGACAAGCATAGGTTGTTGAGATTCCAAGAAGTAGGTTACTACCTCGATCGTGCGGTCGATGAAATGAGTTCTTTCAATTTGCAAGAAGAGGCACGCAGCAATCGACAAGTTAACTTGATACGCCTCGCCAGAAATGATGCAGCGCCGACCAAGCAATTTTTGCGTGAAAATATTTATTTTATCGACGAGATGCTGAGTAGTTATCCGACTTGGTTGGCGATGGTGACGAAGTATGAGAATTTGCAGACTTGGCATCAGCGGGCACTGGAGTACAAATTTTTTCAGCCGCCGACCTTGAACTTGGCTCAAATTGATAAATTTTTTACAGACAATGAATGGTCGCCATTTGTGTTGCAATTGTTAGTGGTTTTTTTGATGGCTTTGTTCTTTATTTATAGAATATAAGCTAAGTGCAAGCGATAGACCTCCGATGCAAACCTAATAAATATTTGTAATGAGAATTCAATTCGTTACTGAAAAGAGTGATCGAATTTTATTTGCGATGTAAAAGGCTTAGCTAAGCACCAAATTTAACGTCTATTCGAAATGTTTAAAAAAAGAAAGCTTTTTAAATAAGTAGCTATTTTGAATTGAAAGTGAGAATTTAAATGAAATACTGGCTAATGAAATCAGAACCCAGCGAAGTTAGCATAGATGACGCCTTGCGCATTGGTGCAGCCCCCTGGTTTGGTGTACGTAACTATCAAGCGCGTAATTTTATGCGCGATCAAATGCAGTTGGGTGATGGGGTTTTGTTTTATCACTCTAGCTGCGATGAGCCGGGGGTGGTTGGCATTGCGGAAGTCGCCAGTACGCCTTATCCCGATGCCACGCAGTTTGATACTAAGAGTCATTATTACGATCCGAAAGCGACGCCAGAAAATCCGCGTTGGATTTTGGTTGATGTGAAAGCGATTCGCAAGACGCGCGTCTTAAGTCTGGCGGAAATGCGTGCCAATGAAGATTTGGCGAGTATGGTGGTGTTGCAGAAAGGGAGTCGTTTGTCGATTACTCCAGTGACTGCGCTCGAATGGAAAGCGGTATTGAAGCTATTGGATAAAAAGTAGTCGCTAATTTTGAAACTGTTGTCTGAGCAAATTTTTTTGTACTTTTCCCATGCTGTTTCTCGGTAATTCATTGAGAAAGAAAACTTGTTTAGGTACTTTGAAGTTAGCGATTTGCGATTTTAATCTTGTTATTACCGTTGCCGAGTCTAGCGTTGTAGCCGTCTTTAAAACAATTACCGCACATACCGCTTCGCCGAAATCGACATGTGATAGACCGATGACAGCGGACTCTGCTACTTCAGGCATTTCATCAATTAGTCCTTCGATTTCTTTGGGATAAACATTGTAGCCGCCAGAAATAATCAGATCTTTGCTGCGCCCAACGATGCTTAAGTAGCCATCACTATCAAACTTACCGACATCACCGGTGCGGAAGTAGCCATCGGCGGTAAATTCTTGGGCATTTTTTTCCGGCATCTGCCAATAGCCTTGAAAGACGTTGGGACCTTTGACTTGGATATCGCCAATTTCATCCACGCCGCATATCTTGTCTTCAGCATTCGTTAGGCGGATTTGAACTCCAGGCAAGGGCAGGCCTACCGTGCCCGCTTTGCGTTCGCCATGGTAAGGATTGGAAGCCAGCATGGTGGTTTCGCTCATACCATAGCGTTCTAAGATAGTGTGACCGGTTCGCTGCTTGAAATCACGGAAGGTTTCCAGCAACAAAGGTGCAGAACCGGAGATCAACAGTCGCATAGTAGCGCATACGTTTTGATTCAATCTACTGTCCTGCAATAGGCGCACATAATAGGTTGGCACACCCATAAACACGGTGGATCGCGGCAGATAATCGAGCACCAGATCCGCATCGAATTTGGGCAAAAAAATCATTTTACTACCGTTTAAAAGCGCGCCGTGCAAAGCGACAAACAAACCGTGAACATGAAATAAGGGCAGGGCGTGTAGCAAGACATCGTCATGCTGCCAACCCCAAGCCTCTTGTAATACCTTGGCATTGGAGGCGAGGTTGTCGTGGCTTAGCATGGCACCTTTACTGCGTCCTGTAGTCCCAGACGTATAAAGTATCGCCGCCAGATCGCTTGCGCGACTGTGAACGGTAGTGAACTGGTCGGACATCGTTGTGGCGCGATCTAGCAGGCTGCCGCGATTATTTCCCAGTGCTGGTGCATCTAAAGTGAATACATGTTTGCTGCCTGCTTGAAACGCAATTTGTGAAACCCAGCCAAAATTTTGCGGAGAACACACGACTACTTCTGGCCTAGCATCTTGAACGAAATAAGCAATTTCAGCATGTTGATAGGCGGTGTTCAATGGCAAGAAAACATAGCCAGCACGCAAGCTTGCCAGATATAAAATCAAAGCCTCGGGCGACTTTTCGACTTGCACCGCGATTCTGGCGCCAGGTTGTAAATTTAAGCTAACCAGGAGATTGGCGAGTTTGGCACTGGCACGCGAAATATCTCGCCAGCTGTAGTAGCGTTGATCATGCGTTTCTATGTAGCAGCGATTTACATCGGAAGGGAAGTTTTTTTCGAATAGGGCGTAAAGGTTGGCGTTCATAGAAAATCGTTGCAACGGAAATAGGACTGCTTAATTATTATTTGCCTGTAAACTCAGGCGTTTTTTTGGCGAGGAAACCGAGCACACCTTCTTGATAGTCATTGGTTTCGAGGAAGGAAAAGGCTTCTAATTGCTCTTGTTCATTGAGTGGTTCAGGAACAAAACTGAGGCGGCGTATCACTTTTTTGTTGATGCGGGCCGCTAGCGGCGCACCACGTGCAATTCTTTCTGCGGTTTCCAAGGCTTCTGCTGGCACATTGTCGGACAGGCGATGCACCAAGCCCTTATTCTTCGCTTCTATGGAATTTAAGATTCTGCCTTCCAATAAAATTTCCAATGCCACGGCTTTGCCGACTAATGAAAGCAGGCTTTGCATCTCTTGTGGCGCTAAGGGGAAACCTAGTTTGTTAATTGGAATACCAAAACGTGAGTTAGGCGCGGCAATCCGGATATCACAAGAAATGGCGATTTCCAGTCCACCTCCAACACAGACGCCTTCGATAGCGGCGACGACAGGATGCTGACATCCAGCGATCGCTTTGAGCGCTGCTGCGATGACCTGATTGTGATAGCGCATTCCGTCCGCTAAGGTATTTCTTACTGTAGCAAATTCCTGGACATCAGCACCCGCCGCAAAATTCCGATTGGCACCACGGATAATCACGCAGCGTAAGTCGGTATTTTGATCGAGGGCGATGAAGTGCTTGGTAAGGGTGCCCCACATACCCATATTGATGGCATTGAGGCGGTCTGGGTTGGAAATCGTTACGTAGGCAATTTTGCCCTGAATCTCGCATAGAATTTCACCTTGTACTTCTTCCGGAAGGCCGCTATCGGCACTGTTTTGTATATTGTTCATTGCGGTCTCCTTGTTTTTTATTTTTTAAGAATTCAGGCAATAGCAAGCGTCTTGCTCATAAATAGCGTTCGCCGATCAAGCCAGCACAAAGCGTGTTTAGGGCCTGTTAACATTTAAATCGGGAGATGCGTTCAAGCCAAAAGGTGGGATGGCAAGGCGTAGTTCGCCGCCGAGGCTGATGCCTCGGCAAGAGCTGCAACGCTGTCCATCGCGCCTTTTGGCTTGAACCCTTCGGGAATGGGTAAAACGGGCACATGGCGTTGTTGCAAGTCGCTTACAGTGCTCGCACTGCGGCGCGCCTTGACGCCTAGCCCTGTGCCCGTTTTTCCGCATTCGCACTCCCAATTTAAATGTTAACAGGCCCTAGTCAATTGATCTTATGCAAGCAATACCAGATAGCGATCGCTTTGCGCAAATTCTATTTCTTATTTTTCACATTCTCTTTGT
Source organism: Undibacterium sp. GW821-FHT11H02 (assembly GCF_058808015.1). Taxonomy (NCBI): domain Bacteria; kingdom Pseudomonadati; phylum Pseudomonadota; class Betaproteobacteria; order Burkholderiales; family Oxalobacteraceae; genus Undibacterium; species Undibacterium sp. GW821-FHT11H02. The sequence continues at coordinate 42,259 of NZ_JBXARG010000006.1, forward strand.
TGAATAATCGAATTCAACTTATTTTGCTTTCCTATTCTTGTTTTTTTCTCGAACTGGTAAAGAAACCTTAGGTTCAAATTTATGCGCATAGGCAAGCCAGAGCAATAGCAGACCGCCAAGTATCATGGGTAAGGACAACATTTGTCCTGCCGAGATCGTCATGCCAAGTAAATTAACCTCATAGTCAGGGGTGCGGAAATATTCTGTGAAGAAACGCGCGCAACCGTATAAACATACAAATAATGCACCGACTGCCAGCGCGGGACGTGTTTTGCGCGCATAAATCCATACCAGTATGAATAGCAAAAGTCCGTCGACTAAGGCCTGGTAAATGGGGGACGGATGTACGGGGTAGGCGATACCAGGCCATTTCATCGCCCAAGCTAAATCACTGGAAGCGATACGGCCTGGTAATTCATGATTAATGAAGTTTCCAATGCGTCCAGCGGCATAACCCAGAGGTACTAAAGGGGCAATAAAGTCATAGACATGAACCAGTGGCATTTTCGCATTACGCGCCCATAGCCACATCGCGAACAACACGCCGATAAAGCCACCATGAAACGACATGCCACCTTTCCACACCATGAAAATTTCTAAAGGATTAGCCAAATAGTAAGCCAAGTTATAAAACACTACCTCGCCTAAACGCCCACCCAGTACCACGCCTAACACGCCATAAAATAGCATGTCGTCAATATGCTCCTTGGTCCAGCCTAGAGCTGCAATGTGTTTCTGGCGCAGACGTAAGCGGCCTAATGCGACAAATTGCGCAAAGGCGACCAAGTACATGATGCCGTACCAATGGATGTTGATGAAGCCAAGTCGAATCGCGACTGGGTCGAAGTTGGGATGTTCCAGCATATTGAATTCTATAAAAGATGTAAAAAAGCCTGCAACACAGGCGAAGGATTATCTTTGCGCCAGGCGATACCAATTTCCAATGCATCTTGACTTTGCGCCAACGGGAAATAAGTGACGCCCGGGCGTTTTAAGTTGGAGACCGATTCGGGTACCAATGCGATTCCCATATTGGCAGACACTAGCGCAATGATCGTTTGCATTTGTATGGCTTCTTGTGAAATAACTGGTGTCAATCCAACGCTTCCGAAACAGGACAAAATGCTATCGTGCAAAGCAGGTGCGATTTTGCGCGGAAAAAGTATTAATGGCAAATCTTTGTACGTGGTCAAATCCTGCGGTGCTTTTCTGTGGGCTTCCGATTCGGGGATGGCCAAAATCAAAGCCTCGCTACGCACTTTCTTATAATGTAGTGTATTGAGTAGAGATTCAGGTACCGGCGCAATCAGAAATCCTAAATCAATTTCAGCTTTTTCCAGCAGTTCTAATTGTTTATCACTGGTCGCTTCTATCAATTCCATTTTGACGGATTCATGCCCTTGCTGAAAGGCTCGCAGGATAGGTGGCAAAATGCTGTAATCTGCTATCGAAATAAAGGCCAGTCGCAACTCGCCCGTTTCTCCATTGGCCGCACGTTGAACGAGTTTCGGCAACAATTCTGCTTGCGCCAACAAGCGCCGGGCTTCAGGCAGCAAAGCATGTCCAGCAGCGCTTAACTGAAAATGGCGCGTAGTACGTATGAATAATTGCGCGCCCAATTGGTTTTCTAAATGTTGTATCGCTTGGGACAGCGGAGGCTGCGTCATATTTAGTCTTAGTGCAGCGCGACCAAAATGTTTTTCATCAGCGACCGCGACAAAATATTTGAGTTGACGCAGTTCTATTTGCATGGACGTGCGCGTAAGTGACTAGGCGTATAGGGTTTCAGGTAGTAAGGTTGGAGCGAAGCAGGGTGGCAAATTTACTTTTTTTTGCCGTCTTTGAAGTTGCGCTTCATGCGTGCTTCGTGCATTTTTTTATGATGCATTTCATCCTTGCGTTTATCTAAACCTAGCATACGTTCCAAGAACTCAAACCAGATAAAGGCGGCAAATGCAAATCCGTTAATCCACCACCATGAAACATTTTCCATAAATTTCAGCTCAAGCAGTTTTAAGGCGTAGAGGATAACAATAGGAATAATCAGTAACATAATTGGATATGGTAAATGGGCTTTGAATAAGGATAATCGCGACTTGAATGATACTAGTCTTAAGACCATCATAGGGATTATTTCCTGGCGGGTCAACCAAGTGAAATTTTGCAACGTTGCTGGAGTGAAATAGAAGCAAAAGGCGGTAGAATATCTGTACTTCAAATTTAATCAGGAGAATTTCGATGAAAGTAGCATTAATGATCGTCACCAGCGCGGCCTTGTTGGCTTCGGGTTCTGCAATGGCAAATGCCGATCTGGCAAAAGCAAAAAACTGCATGGCTTGCCATACAGTGGAAAAAAAAGTTTTAGGCCCTGGTTTTAAAGAAGTCGCAAAGAAATATGCAGGCGATAAAACCGCAGAAACGAAATTGGTAACTAAGGTGCTGAAGGGTGGCAGCGGTGTCTGGGGGCCAGTTCCTATGCCAGCAAATGCTCAAGTAACTGAAGCAGAAGCTAAAACTTTGGTTACCTGGATACTGTCTTTGAAGTAAGCTGACCGCATTCCAAAAAGGCTCGGAAGATTCCGGGCTTTTTTATTTTGGTTCAGGGCATTTCTTTCATTCATACGCACAGATCTATGGCTAAATTTCAAACACTTGATAAAGTTGATCGCAAGCTGCTTAATTTTCTGCAAAAAGATAATCAAACTTCGACCCGAGTATTGGCTGAGAAATTGCATATTTCGCAGCCGACTTGCTTGCGTCGCATCAAGAGTTTGCGAGACGCCGGCATTATCAGCGCAGATGTTGCCATGGTTGATCCTTTTTCTCTTGGCTACGGCATGCTTGCCTTCCTTGAGATTTCTTTGTCCAACCAGTCTGATGAGCACATGCGTGATTTCGAGGCTTGTATGAATCATGAGCCTGAAGTTATGCAATGTTATTTTGTGTCGGGCGAAATTGATTATTTCTTAGTGATCCATGTGGTGGATATGGAGGCGTATTATCAATTTGTGCGCAGGGCGATTTCTGGCTCGGGTAATGTCCGTCACTTTCACTCGCGTTTCCCTATGAAACGGGCCAAATTTTCTACACGCATTGCCTTTGATGAAAAAATGCCTGAACTTTCGGTTCGCATCGCTAAATAGTCGTTTGGTGTGCCGTTTAAGACTTGTGACTTTTTAACTTGGTCAATTCTTGGGTAACAGCACGTGTGACGACTTCTTCCAGACTCTGGCGCAAGCCAGCACGGATATCATCGGCCAGTTGATCGACTGCGCTCTGCAAAACCTCAGCCAAGCTGTCGCGTACTCTGTGTTCAAGGACAAAATCAACGCGTGATAGTACCTGACGTAGGACATTCTCTCTTACCGTCTGTTCCAAGAGTTGAAACTCGTCCTCGGACATCAACGGTTTGTCAACGATAGGCACGCTTACTTGTTGTGCTGCTTTATCAGCACTAGTTGCGATGATCGTTGGTTTTGCGCTTGCTGGCATCGCCGTTGGTTTCGCTATTGTGTTGCTTGTTGCGGGCATGAGCGAAGTGCTGGCTGATGAGGCAGGACTGATACTTGATGGCGTGGGTCGGAGCGGCGCTGCGCTTGCAATCAATGGCGCCGATTTGGGTAAGGCCGGTTTATTCTCGTTGACCGGTGGAGTTGCCGTTGCCGGCGCAATGACTTCTGTCAATGTGGGAATACTAGAATCAATTTGATCATTCATGATGCGTTGGCGACGGTGTGAGAGGGTTTTATACCCTGTTGTTGGTAGAGACGAAAGCGTTGACGACCGGCATCAGCATCTTGCTCTTCACTTGAAATTATTTCGATTACGCGTTGAAAGCTTTGGAACTGTTCTGGCAATGACTGGCTAAGATTAATTAACACATCATGATGAGGCAATGGCATAGTCAGATGAGAGGCAATGAGTATGGGGGTTTGTGCCGCCAGCGGATCTTCGATGAGTACGTGCGGTAAAAAATCAGTCGCAGAAAAATCCCATAGCGCCTGGTTCAATGTCTGAGCCTGTTCCGCATTTTGACTCAACACCAGAATTTGACAATTGGCAGCACGTGCTTTTCGGATGAGGCGACAAGTGTAGTGAATCTTGTCGCTTACCTGACTATGAAAATCAACTCTGGTCATATTTGTTCAAAACTTAGTTTATGTGTGCAGCGTAGCTAAACGTTCGCATGCATCTTGTACTCAGAAACGAATACCTGTGGGGGACGCGGTTCGGGGTTTTACTTGTTCGCTGGCCTTTTCGGCTTTTTCCTTATTTTCAGTCGGTGCCGGCGGTGCGGCAGGTTCCGGTGCTGGATAACGATAATCTTTTGGCAGTATGCTTGTTTCAGGGTAGCCAGCGGTACTTAAGGCGGTGCGCCACTCGACAGCATCAAAGCCAGCAAATTTTGCTTTGCTGACCAGCATTAAGGGTAATTGAGTATCGCCACTGACTTGACGGAGTTTTTCGACATCGTCTTTGGTGTCTATCGTTTTTTCTGTGAAGGGAATGCCATTTTGCTTCAGCATATTGCGTGCTTCATTGCAGGCGGCACACGGTGTACTAGAGACCGTTGCATAAAGTGTGACTGGATTTTTGCGAACTGCAATATCGAGGTCAGGTGGGAATTTGACATTTGATTGTTGCGCCGTACCCTGCATCGATTTGCTGATAAGTTTTTTGGCATTCGCAGGTGGTGGCGTATCGCTATAGACCATTTTTCCATTTGGGCCTATCCATTTATACGTTTGTGCCTGGACTAGGCTGGACAAAGATACCAGGCCGATCATAGCAAAAACGCCCAAGCAAGCTTGCAGGCTTTTTGTCCTTGCTGAAGTCGATTGCGTCACATTGAATAGCATTGCGATAATCTCCACATCGATTATTTATTGATTCATACCATTATGGCGCAATAAGGCATCTATGGATGGTTTTCTGCCGCGAAATGCAACAAAGGATTCAAGCGCAGGGCGCGAGCCGCCCATTTCCAGAATTTCGGTTTGGAAAGCTTGTCCCACTTTACGTGACAGGCTACTTCCTTCTGTTTTAGCGGCTTCTTCAAATGCTGCATAGGCATCCGCTGACAAAACCTCTGCCCACTTGTAGCTGAAGTAACCAGCCGAATAACCACCAGAAAAAATATGTCCGAATGAATGCTGAAAGCGATTGAACGCGGGTGGCTGCATCACTGCAACCTGATCTCTGACCTGTTGCAACACTTGCGCAACGCTGAGTTGCGCAACGCGCGCACTACCATCATGTAGACGCATATCGAATAAGGCGAACTCAACTTGACGTAGGGTTTGCAATCCAGATTGGAAATTCTTAGCAGCGATCATTTTGTCGTACAGGCTGCGTGGTAAATGCTCACCGGTATCGGTATGGGCTGTCATTTGCTGCAATACATCCCATTCCCAGCAGAAGTTCTCCATAAATTGCGATGGTAATTCCACCGCATCCCATTCCACGCCAGAAATGCCGGAAACCGAAATATCATCGACCTTAGTCAACAATTGATGCAGGCCATGTCCAAATTCATGGAACAAGGTAATCACTTCATCATGGGTAAAGGTGGCTGGTTTGGTCACGCCATCCACCACAACAGGTGCATTGAAATTGCAAGTCAGGTAGACCACCGGTGTTTGTACACCGTTCGCTTTAAGGCAACGTGCGCGGGCATCATCCATCCATGCACCACCTTGTTTGGCGGCGCGTGCGTACAGATCCACATAAAATTGTCCGACTAATTCGCCATTGCGCTCTACACGATAGAACTTCACGTCAGGATGCCAAGTGGCTGCGACATCCGTTTTGATATTGACTGCGAATAGGGATTGAATAACATTAAACAATCCAGCGACGACTTTATGTTCCGGGAAGTATTGTTTCACTTCTTGTTCTGAGAACGCATAGCGTTGTTCGCGTAATTTTTCTGAAACAAACGTGGTGTCCCAAGCTTGTAAGTCGCTGATACCGAATTGTTCTTGGGCGAATTGACGTAGTTCCACCAGATCTTTTTCCGCATATGGTTTGGCTTTGTGCGCCAAATCGAGCAAGAAACTTTCGACTTGTGCCGCACTTTCGGCCATCTTAGGCAGCAAAGATACTTCAGCAAAATTTTGGTAGCCGAGCAATTCTGCTTCTTCTTGGCGCAGGCTAAGCAATTCGTCGATGATGGTAGTGTTATCCCATTCAGGATGACCGCCTAATTCAGATGCCTTGGTGGCGTTAGCGCGATAAATGGTTTCACGTAGCGTGCGGTTCTCTGCGTATTGTAAAAGCGGAAAATACGAAGGGAAATGCAGGCTGAATTGATAACCGGTTTTGCCATCTTGTGCGGCGGCGTGCTGAGCCGCTTGCAAAACTTCTTCTGGTAAGCCTTTGAGTTCGGCAACATCGGTGACTAGCAATTTGTAGTCATTGGTCGCATCTAAAACATTTTCAGAAAATTTGGTTGAGAGTGCAGCCAGCTTTTCTTGTACTTCTGCGTAACGTTTCTTTTTGTCGTCCGCCAGCTCTGCGCCGCCGAGTTTGAAATCACGCAAAGCATTGCTGATGATTTTCTTACGGGCAGGACTTAATTTGGGATAGTCCGCACTCGTATTCAAAGCTTTGTAGTGCTGATACAAATGCAGATTCTGGCCTAACTCAGTCCAGAATTCAGTGACCTTGGGTTGGTTCTCATTGTAGACCGCGCGCAGTTCTGGCGTGTCTCGTACTGAATTGAGATGACTGACGATGCCCCAGGCGCGACCTAATTTTTCAGTCACCGTTTCTAATGGTGTGACGAAATTATCCCAATGGATGTCCGGTATCGGCGCTTCTAATTGTTTTACCACAGCGCGCGATTCTTCTAATAGCATATCGATCGCTGGGCTCACATGCTCCGGTTTGATTTGCTCAAATCGGGGCAGGTCGCTGAAGTCGAGCAGGGGATTGGTTGAGGTCATCAATTGGGTCGTCATTTCAGTCATATTATTAAGTTCTTTCAGCAGCTTCTATGGTGTTCACTAATAACATCGTGATCGTCATCGGGCCTACTCCGCCTGGTACTGGGGTGATGTAGCTGGCAACTTCTTTGACATTCGTGTAATCGACATCGCCACACAATTTACCTTCATCATCGCGATTCATGCCGACATCGAGTACCACCGCGCCGGGCTTGACCATATCGGCAGTCACAATATTACGTTTGCCAGTGGCCACAACGAGAATATCGGCATTGCGAGTGTGCGCGCCCAGATCACGGGTCTTGGAATTACATATGGTGACGGTAGCGCCCGCTTGCAAGAGCAACATGGCTTGTGGTTTGCCAACAATATTGGAGGCGCCGACTACAACCGCATTCGCGCCACGAACTGGGTAATCGATCGATTCCAGCATTTTCATTACGCCATACGGTGTGCAAGGACGGAATAAGGGCTGGCCTGTCATCAGCAAGCCTGCATTGCTGATATGAAAACCGTCTACGTCTTTTTCAGCCGCAATCGCTTCTATGACTTTATTCGCGTTGATATGCGCCGGCAAAGGTAATTGCACCAAAATGCCGTTGATCTTCGGATCATTGTTTAGACGTTCTATGTGCGCTAATAAAGTCACTTCGCTCAGGTCTGCATCATATTTTTCCAGCACTGAATAAAAGCCACAATCTTCGCAAGCTTTGACTTTGTTACGAACATAGACTTGCGAAGCAGGGTTTTCACCGACCAAAATTACGGCCAGACCGGGCTGCTTGCCATGCGCGGTCAAGGCTGCTGCGCGTTTGGTAACGTCTTCACGAATTTGTTGAGAAAGCTGGGTGCCGCTGATGATTTGTGCCGTCATGATGTTGAACTCGGAAAAGTGGCTGAGGAGGAAGTTAGTTGATTTTTTAACTGCTTTTTAGCCAGGATTGCAAAGAAAGGATAAGTCATGATTATAAAGGATGAAGCGCTTTTTCATTTTAAATAGCACTTAAAAAGGCAGTTTGTAGTAGGAAAATCTGGTACGGATCATGTCTAAGCAGTTTTAACTTATAGGTTTTTAACTTGTGACGATAGATTGCTGAATCGGTGTTTGGGGCTTTTGAAAATGTGGTGATAAAAAACGACGAACAAAATTGTTTTGCAAACACCACTTTTTTGAATGGGTGTGGCACTAGGCAATCTAACACTTGTTGATGTCGAATTCGAGAAAACTCCTCAACGCCGAGACACAGAGGCGCCGAGTTGCGCAGAGGAATGTCGAGAATTTATTGGCCCTTTTTCTCTTTATCTCTCGCTTCTGAGCTAAATAGTTTTGAGCGAATCACAAAAACATGGTTTTCTCTCCTTTCGCTTTCCCTCGGAGTCTCAGCGTCTCGGTGTTGAGGGATTTTGGTTTTTGGATGTCACAAAAAATATCAAAACACCAGCAATTGTGTATGTTGCGTTGCGACATGAATATCACATTATGAAATCGAATATCGTAATTTGAAATTTGCGAAAACTGCTGTTAGAATGCTTCAGTTTTAAAATTCAGATCCAAAATTCATTGAGCTTTTGGCGTATTTCAGACAAGCTAGAAAATTGATACAAAAGTCGAGGCCAGTAAAAGTGCCGTTGTCTGAAACAATAAAAAAGTAGCAATGAATGCAGATGAATTTAGCGAATGTAGATCGCGAAAATAAATTGCGAATTTAAGATTGCGAATGTAAATTGATCAACGAGGAGACCGTATGTCACAAATAGACCAAATTTTGGCGCAAGCCGTGAATGACCCTGATGTGATCGAGACCAATGAGTGGCTCGATGCTTTAGAGGCTGTGATTGATACGGAAGGTCCGGATCGCGCCCACTATTTGATGGAACGCATGATGGATTTGGCGCGTCGTCGTGGTGCGAATATCCCATTCTCTAGCAACACGGCCTATGTGAATACGATTCCTGCGGATAAAGGCGCGCATTGCCCAGGCAATTTGGAAATTGAAGAACGTCTGCGTTCTTATATGCGCTGGAACGCGATGGCGATGGTGGTCAAAGCGAATCGTCTCGATGGTGATCTTGGTGGTCACTTATCCAGCTTCGCGTCTTTGGCGAATATGCTGGGTATAGGTTTCAATCATTTCTGGCATGCGCCAACCGCTGATCATGGCGGCGATTTACTCTATATCCAAGGTCATTCTTCTCCTGGTATTTATGCTCGCGCTTTTCTCGAAGGTCGTTTGAGCGAAGATCAACTCTTGCACTTCCGTCGTGAAGTCGATGGTAAAGGTCTGTCTTCTTATCCACATCCAAAATTGATGCCAGATTTCTGGCAATTCCCAACGGTATCGATGGGCTTGGGTCCTTTGATGGCGATCTATCAAGCTCGCTTCCTGAAGTACTTACATGCTCGTGGTATCGCTGATACCGAGAAACGTAAAGTGTGGGCCTTCTGCGGCGATGGCGAAATGGACGAACCAGAATCCATGGGCGCGATTGGTATGGCGGGTCGTGAGAAGTTGAATAACCTGGTGATCGTGGTTAACTGTAACTTGCAACGTCTAGACGGTCCAGTGCGCGGCAATGGCAAGATCATTCAAGAGCTTGAGTCCGATTTCCGCGGCGCAGGCTGGAACGTGGTCAAAGTGATTTGGGGTTCAGGCTGGGATGAGTTGCTAGCAAAAGACAAAGAAGGTGCTTTGCGTAAGATCATGATGGAAACCGTCGATGGTGAATATCAGAACTACAAAGCGAAAGACGGCGCCTATGTTCGCGCTAATTTCTTTGCTAAAGATCCGCGCACTTTGGCCATGGTTGCGCATATGTCGGATGACGATATCTGGCGTTTGACTCGTGGTGGTCATGATCCACACAAGATTTACGCCGCATTCAAAGTCGCACAAGAAAGCGTTGATCAACCGACAGTCATCTTAGCGAAAAGTATCAAAGGTTTTGGTTTCGGTAAATCCGGCGAAGCACGTAATACAGCGCACAATACCAAGAAGCTGGATGACGAAGCAATCAAAGCTTTGCGTGATCGCTTCCAATTACCAATTGCGGATGAACATTTGCCAGCAATTCCTTTCTTCAAACCGGCTGACGACACGCCAGAAATGAAGTACCTGCAAGAACGCCGCGCGGCACTCGGTGGTTATTTACCACAACGTCGTCAACAAGCGGATGAAATGCTGACAGTGCCGCCATTGTCTGCATTCCAAGCAATGTTGGAGCCAACGGCTGAAGGTCGTGAAATCTCCACGACAGCTTCGTATGTGCGCGTATTGACATCCCTGTTGCGTGATAGCAGTCTCGGTCAGCGTGTGGTACCAATTATGGTTGACGAATCGCGTACTTTTGGTATGGAAGGTTTGTTCCGTCAAATTGGTATTTTCAGTCAAGTCGGTCAATTGTACGAGCCAGTCGATAAAGATCAGGTTATGTACTATCGCGAAGATAAAGCGGGTCAGATTTTGCAAGAAGGTATTAACGAAGCCGGTGGTATGAGTTCATGGATCGCTGCGGCGACTTCTTACTCCACCAATAACCGTGTGATGATCCCGTTCTACACGTATTACTCTATGTTTGGTCTGCAACGTATCGGCGATTTGGCATGGGCAGCAGCCGATATGCGCGCACGTGGTTTCTTGATCGGTGGTACTGCTGGTCGTACTACTTTGAACGGTGAAGGATTGCAGCATGAAGATGGTCATAGTCATGTGATGGCATCGACGATTCCTAACTGCGTTCCTTATGATCCAACTTTTGCCCATGAAGTTGCAGTCATTATTCATGATGGCTTGCGTCGCATGGTTACGAATCAGGAAGACGTGTTCTACTACATCACCGTGATGAATGAGAACTACGCACATCCAGGTCTGGTTGCTGGGCAAGAAGAGGGCATTATCAAAGGTCTGTATTCCTTCAAGAAATCTGAAGCACAAACGAAACACCGCGTGCAGTTGTTAGGCTCAGGTACGATCCTGCGTGAAGTGATTGCTGCAGCGGATTTGTTGATGAACGACTGGGGTATCGCGGCTGATATTTGGTCCGCACCTTCCTTCACATTATTGGCGCGTGATGGTCAAGACGTTGAGCGTTGGAATATGTTGCATCCAACCGATACGCCACGTGTTCCTTATATTGCTGAATGCTTGAAAGATACCGCAGGTCCTATCGTTGTTTCTACCGATTACATGCGTACTTACGCCGAACAAGTGCGCGCATTTATTCCTAAAGATCGTAGCTATAAAGTTTTGGGAACAGACGGTTTTGGTCGTTCTGACAGCCGCGCAAAATTGCGTGAATTCTTCGAAGTGAATCGTTATTTTGTGACTGTGGCCGCGTTGAAAACCTTGGCTGATGAAGGTTCAATTTCAGCTTCCGTCGTGGCGCAAGCGATTGAGAAATACGGCATCAATCCGAATAAGCCTAATCCGGTGACTGTGTAATTTGTAATTCAAAACCTCTCAACACAGAGACACTGAGATACAGAGAAAATCAAGAGTTTTTTAACTTTGCTTTGGTTCTCTCCTGCTTTTCTCCGTGACTCTGTGTCTCGGCGTTGAGGGGTTTTAATCAATTTCCAAAATTTGAATTCGGTGCATGTCAGCACTTTCGTAAAGAATCGGAGCGAACATTATGAGTACAGTAGAAGTCAAAGTCCCGGATATCGGTGATTTCAAAGAAGTTGAAGTGATTGAGTTGATGGTCAAAGTCGGCGACACGATTAAAGTCGATCAGTCACTGATTACCGTGGAATCCGACAAGGCCAGTATGGAAATTCCATCCAGCCATGCGGGTGTGGTGAAAGAAATTAAAGTGAAAGTCGGCGATAAAGTTGCCTTGGGTTCTTTGGTAGTGATCGTGGATGCAGATGGCGCAGCGGTAGCGGCGGCACCTGCACCAGCGGCAGTGACTCCTACACCAGCACCAGCCGTATCTGCCCCAGTTGCCGCTAGTGTACCAGCCGCGGCAAATACTGTTGCAACAGCGGCTGCAGGAAAATCGCACGCTTCCCCGTCAATCCGCAAATTTGCACGTGAACTCGGTGTCGATCTCAGCAAAGTAGCAGGCACGGCACCCAAAGGTCGTATCACGCAACAAGACGTACAAAATTATGTGAAGGGTGTAGTTGCGGGTGCCGCGAATGCACCAGTCGCTGCCGCAGCAAGCAGCAATGGTAGTGGAGCAGGATTGAATCTCTTGCCATGGCCTTCATTGGATTTCAGTAAATTCGGCACCACAGAATTATTGCCATTGTCCCGCATCAAAAAACTCAGCGGTCCAAACTTGCATCGCAACTGGGTCATGATCCCGCACGTTACGCAATTTGACGAAGCGGATATCACTGGTCTGGAAGACTTCCGTAAATCTTCGAATGATGCGTTGGCAAAATCCGGTGTGAAATTGACGATGTTGGCGTTTGTGATCAAAGCTAGCGTGGCAGCACTGAAGAAGTTCAAAGCCTTCAATGCCTCTTTGGATGCAACCGGTGAAAACTTGATTTTGAAGCAGTATTACAACATCGGTTTTGCGGCTGATACGCCAAATGGTTTGGTGGTACCTGTCATTAAAAACGCGGATCAAAAAACACTGTCACAGATCGCCACAGAAATGGGCGAGTTGTCTGCCCAGGCCCGCGATGGCAAATTGAAACCAGCCGATATGCAAGGCGCGACTTTCACGATTTCTTCTTTAGGTGGTATCGGTGGTACCGCATTTACGCCGATTATTAATGCACCTGAAGTAGCGATTCTTGGTCTCTCCAAGTCTTCGATGAAGCCCGTTTGGGACGGTAAACAATTCGTACCACGCCTGATGTTGCCTTTGTCCTTGTCTTACGATCATCGCGTGATCGACGGCGCAATGGCGGCGAAATTCACTGCCTATTTGGCGGATGTACTCGCTGATTTGCGCAAAACGATGCTGTAAAAAACGTAGGGTGGGCACGCCATTGTGCCCACGCGTAAGGTAAATCTTAAGGAAAAGGCGGTGGGCATATGCCCACCCTACGAAGAATAAAATCGGAGCAAATACTATGAGTGCAATTGAAGTCAAAGTCCCGGATATCGGCGATTTTAAGGAAGTCGAAATTATCGAAGTGATGGTAAAAGTTGGCGACACGATTAAAGTAGATCAATCTTTGATCACGGTTGAATCCGATAAAGCTAGTATGGAAATTCCCTCCAGTCATGCTGGGGTGGTGAAAGAAATTAAAGTCAAAGTCGGCGATAAAGTCGCTGAAGGTAGTTTGATGATTATTGTTGAAGCTGCTGGTGCAAGCGCCGCAGTTGCACCAGTTGCAGTGGTAACTACCACTGCTCCAGTAGCCGCACCTGCGCCCGTTGCTGCACCAGCTGCATCGATCGGCATCATCGAAGTCAAAGTGCCTGACATCGGCGACTTCAAAGAAGTTGAAGTAATTGAATTAATGGTCAAAGTCGGTGATACGGTCAAAGTAGACCAGTCTTTGATTACCGTGGAATCCGACAAGGCTAGTATGGAAATTCCCTCCAGTCACGCTGGCGTGGTGAAAGAAATCAAAGTTAAGGTCGGCGATAAAGTCGCTGAAGGTAGTTTGTTGGTATTGGTAGAAGGTGCAGGTGCTTCTGCACCAGTTTCTGCACCTGCAGCCGCACCTGCAGCCGCGCCGGCTTCTACAGCAGTGGCTGCTGCACCGGCACCAGTGGCATCAAGCTACAGCGGTAAAGTCGATCTCGAATGCGACATGATGGTCTTGGGCGCAGGACCGGGCGGTTATTCAGCCGCTTTCCGTGCAGCTGATCTCGGGATGAATGTGGTCTTGGTCGAGCGCTATGCGACCTTGGGCGGTGTGTGCCTGAACGTCGGCTGTATCCCATCCAAAGCCTTATTGCACGTCGCCGCCGTCATCGACGAAACCGCAGCGATGTCGGGTCATGGCGTAACTTTTGCCAAACCACAAATTGATCTTGATGCTTTGCGTGCGCACAAAGATGGTGTGATCAAGCAAATGACGGGCGGCTTGGCTGGCATGGCGAAAGCGCGTAAGGTCAATGTCGTACAAGGTAACGGTCAGTTTGTCAGTCCTTATCATATAGAAGTGACTGCCGCTGATGGCAGCAAGAAAACCATAAAGTTCAAGCAAGCGATTATCGCTGCGGGTTCTTCTGTAGTGAACTTGCCATTTGTGCCCGAAGATAGACGTATCGTCGATAGCACGGGCGCACTCGAGTTACGTCAAATTCCTAAGCGCATGCTGGTGATTGGCGGCGGTATTATTGGCCTGGAAATGGCAACCGTTTATTCCACGCTAGGCGCACGGATTGACGTAGTAGAGATGATGGATGGTCTGATGCAAGGCGCTGATCGTGACATGGTCAAGGTCTGGCAAAAGCATAATCAGCATCGCTTTGATAATGTGATGACGAAGACCAAAACAGTCGGTGTGGAAGCACTTTCTGAGGGCATTAAGGTCACATTTGAAGCGGCGGAAGCGGGCGCTACAGCACCGGCACCTCAGATTTATGACTTGGTTTTGGTCGCAGTGGGTCGCAGCCCTAATGGTAAAAAAATCGCTGCTGATAAAGCAGGCGTGACAGTGACAGATCGTGGTTTCATCAACGTCGATAAACAAATGCGCACCAATGTCCCTCACATCTTTGCAATCGGTGACTTGGTCGGACAACCTATGTTGGCGCACAAAGCCGTGCATGAAGCACATGTGGCGGCAGAGGCGGCAGCAGGTCATAAGGCCTACTTCGACGCAACTGTGATTCCATCCGTTGCTTATACCGACCCTGAAGTGGCATGGGTGGGTGTGACTGAAGATGAAGCCAAAGTCAAAGGCCTGGCAATCGAAAAAGGCGTTTTCCCTTGGGCTGCATCTGGTCGCGCGGTCGCCAATGGCCGTGCTGAAGGCTTTACTAAGTTGATTTTCGATGCCGAGAGTAAGCGTATTATTGGCGGCGCTATCGTGGGTACGCATGCAGGTGACATGATAGGTGAGCTGGCAGTGGCAATCGAAATGGGGGCGGATGCTGTGGATATAGGTAAAACGATTCACCCTCATCCAACTCTGGGCGAGTCTATGGGAATGGCCGCCGAAGTTTACAAAGGTGTTTGTACTGATTTGCCACCGCAACGTAAAAAATAAGCCGACAATTTATTGAGTTGCTTTAGGCGAGCCGTTTTTTTTCGGTGTTGATTGATTAGTCTTGAATAAGAAAACCCGCAAGCACTTCGCTTGCGGGTTTTTTTTATATCTTTTGTTTTCTAAATCTTTACTCAGTTTTTGGGAGAACAGCTCGATCAATTAAGAATAGTCCAATCTTTGGTGGTCGTATTGTAAAAACCGCATTGCTGAAGTGCCAGTTCAAAACTGCCATCTTGTAGCGCGGCTTGTAATTGAGGGAAAATCTTTTCTGCTATGGCTTTTCCTTGGGCGGTCGTGCTACTGGCGAAATGGCGTGAGCCGTTTAGCGCGATACGCAGACCAGGTACTGGAACTAGTCTGCAATCGTCCAGTTCTATATTCATAGCGCGCACTTTGCTAAACGGCGCTAATAAGGCGTCAACTTCGCCACTACTTACCATGTACACCATCTGTCGCCATGTTTTTACATCGACGCAATGCTGTACGCCCAGTTGTTCTAAGGTATTCCAATCTGCGCTCCAATCGCGGTTGGAGACGAATCTTAATTGGATAAAATCAGCCAGGGTTTTGCAAGTCAGTGCGTGTTGATTATTGGGATGGGTGTAGATACCAACCAATGATTTGCCATCCTGGATCATGGCATCGGACATGAAAATTTCTTCTGCATAGGCCAGCAGATCCGAGCGCCAGCAAGTGGTGGCAAGCGCCGCGATAGTGCAGGATCGTAACTGCTCTATACCATTGGCATAACTATCAACAGGGACTAATTCATATTTGGCATCTGGCCAGACAGTTTGGAATGCGCGGATAAAGAACGCGAGTTCAACCACATCTCTGCGACTGTGTTCGCCCGAAAACTCGCCAGAAAAATCAGCAATAGACTTTATCTGACTACTTTCAAGAAAGAGCTGGTAGTCCTCGACAACATCTTTAGGCGCACCGATTTTCATCAAACTTTGATCGATTTCTGGGGCAAACAGAGGTAACAACATGCGTATGCTGGTGCCTTCTCCAGGTTTGGATTCGATCTCGATTTTTCCACCGAAGATTTGGGTGACAACGGTATGGGCTAAATGCATGCCAAGGCCGCTGCCACCTTTACCTAGCTTAGTGGTAAAAAAGGGTTCAAAGACTCTGCGCAATACGTGTGCCGGGATACCATTGCCATCATCACTGAAAATAATGTCTACTTTGTCAGTGCCGACTAACTTTGCCGTCAGTAGCATATGACCTTGATCGATGCCATCGAACGCGTGCAAAATGGCGTTGTTGATGAAATTCATAAAGATTTGGCTCAGCGGTCCAGGATATGCGTTCATGACAATGTCAGGCGAGATATCCGACTGAAAAATATGCCGGGTTTGTTTGATGGATGGCAGCATCGCCAGACGAGTTTCTTCCACCACCTCGATCAGCGAGAACTCGCGCCTTTGTTCGGAATGCTGATCGGCTGAGAGTTGTTTGAAGCTGCTGATGAGCGCAGACGCTCTTTCCAAATTTTGCAGCAAAATGTCGGTGCCGCGATAGGCCTCGAAGAAAAAATCCTTCAAAGCCTTGCGCGTGAATTTGCTCTCGCTGATGACTTCTAGTTCCTTGATTTTGTCCGATAAAGTACTGCTGACTAAGAGTGCGTTGCCGATAGGCGTGTTCAATTCGTGGGCAACACCTGCGACCAATGCACCTAAAGCCGCATTTTTTTCATTTTGCACTAATTCATAGCGGGTGCCTTCTAAACTTTGTAGCGTTTCTATCAGCCTAGAATTACTTGATGCTAAGGCGCGAGTGCGTTCTTCAACGCGCGACTCTAGCATCTGATTAGTTTGTTTTAAAGCTTCTTTGAGTCGATCCGATTCGATCAAATCTTGTTTTGATCGCTGCCACGCCATGCCTAGATAAGTCAGAATAGCTGCGATCCAGATAAAGATAATCGCCAAACGAAAATTTTCTGGTGACACCATTAAGCCGACGAACTCGGCGGATTCTAAAGTGATATGGTGCTTACCTGGCACAACGTTACCACCGGTGGTGAAACTGACCGCGACCACATTGCTTAATTCTGGCCCAAGATGCTCAATGCTGGTTGAATGGTCTTGCGCCCACCATGATGCCACCATGAATTGACTTAATTTGAATTCGACCTCCGCCTTGGTTTGGTTGGGGTCATACACAATTTCGTGTGGCTTTAAGCTGCCACCCATATCGGCTTTGGAATAAGCTGGATTAAAGTTGCGCAAAAAAATTCGAACGGGGTGTATCACCTCCGGTCCATCGCTACGAAGCTTTAGTTTGAGGGAATCAAATTGGCTTAGATCTATCCCTTTGCGATCATTGCTTAAGCGAATTTCCAGTTCACAGAATGGCCATTGATAGCCCGTTTGAATCTCGCAGTCCATGCGTATACCTTGTGGACTCTTGTGTAGGCTTGCAAGGCTTTTCCCACCTTCTGGCCTATCGTCCACGACGCTAAGTCCAAATGCAGTGTTGGTATCGATTCGCAAACGGCGTGTCATCCAGTGTTCGTTCGCGTACAAGGCAATTAGAGTAAGTAATATCAGACTTAGCATGAGGATATTAGCTAAGCGATCTCTAAAATGATGTTGGGGCAGGGGATTCACGTTGATTTGCGCTGTGAGCGAACAAGGATACAAATTAAGAACTGAGCTTGAATTTATTCTACTCGTATTTTTTCAGTGCAATGCGAAGAAAGTCGCGAATCGAATTGATAAATGAATTGTCTGTTGTTGATTTAACCCAGATTATTCATACTGCACAGCTGCGCTGCTGTTCGCGTGCTAAGGGGGCGAGGTCGCTTGCTTTTGTTGCTCTTGCTCGCCAAATGCTAGCGCTTGGCGCCTCATTCACATCAGGCTTATTTAGAATTGCCGTCGACACGCTCTAGCTTGAAGGAAAGTGAAAAATATGTCTTGCTTTTAATCGTAAGGACGAAGGATACTTCTACATATTTTTTAAATATATTAATTTTTTTGATCGCTAGCTCATTCTCATGATCCTATCGGTACTGCAATTTCACTCGCTTTCTATCCGCAGGTATTTTATGAAAACTTTTGCTCAAACTGGTTTTGTATTCGTCCTATTATCAATGCTGACCGGCTGCGAGTTGCAGAGCGCTGATTTAAGCCTGGGCTTACTGGTGGTCTTTGCTGGTTTAGCGCTGATGTTTGTTTTGCTTTGGGCAAAACGATTACGCCAGATGCGTCAAACTGGACAGGCGTGGAACTGGCCTAAACCGATAGAAATTGCGATTGGTGTGATCACCGATTTTTTCGATACTTTGGGCATAGGCTCGTTTGCGCCGAGTACGGCATTTTTCAGACTGTTTAAGTTGGTGCCCGACGAGTTGATCCCCGGCACACTCAATGTTGGGCATACCTTGGGAACCATTACCCAAGCGCTGATCTTTATTCAAATAGTGCAGGTCGCGCCGGGGACTCTATTGCCCATGATATTGGCGGCAGGCATGGGAGCTGCGATTGGTACCAAGATGGTCGGACATTTGCCACGATTCCAGATTCGTATTGGTATGGGCTTAGCTTTGTTAATCGCTGCCACCATTATGTTCCTGTCGATGCAGGGTATTTTGCCATCAGGTTTGGATGCCTTGTCATTAACTGGCTGGAAATGGTGGGCAGGTGTGATTGGTAATTTGTTGCTCGGTATCTTGATGCCTTTAGGAATAGGTCTGTATGCGCCGTGCATGATCTTGGTCAGTTTGTTGGGTATGAGCCCACTAGCGGCATTTCCTATCATGATGGGCTCGTGTGCATTTTTGATGCCGATTAGTAGTATAGGATTTTTTCAAAATGGGAAATATCTGCCGTCTGCCGCCTTAGGTATCGCGATTGGTGGCGTGCCTGCGGTTCTGGTAGCGGCCTATGTGGTTAAGTCATTGCCTCTCGATGCGGTGCGTTGGATAGTATTAGCGGTGGTGCTGATCGTCGCCGCGACTTTATTACGTGCGGCGTGGCGTGAGCGTTAGTTCCGTATAGTTGTGACGTTAGTCAATAAAGAAAGCGCCAGGTAGAAATACGAGGCGCTTTTTTTTGAACCTTTATTTAATATGCATGGTCTCCTGCTAAGTAGCAGGTTTGGATTTGTATAGGTTTCCGTGAAACTTCCTGGTTCGAGTTCCTTCTCATCGGTTAGTATGGCGATACGCTTTGAGTCACTAAGTTCGAATGAAAAAATTGAAGTCGACTCAAGAGAAATCATAAAAGAAAATCTTGTCGCCGATGAAGCGATCTTGCCTCATTAGTCAATACGCTAGATTCAAGTGGGTGGGCCGGGGAGAAACAAGAAAAACGCAATTCGAATTATTCTTAAATTACTAAAGGAAATACAAAGATGAAGCAATCGTATATCCCCTTCAATCTCCTACTGCTCGGTTTCTTTGCGACGATATCGCCGGTGCAAGCGCAAACAGTTGCCAGCGCAAAGGCAAGCGCTGCGTCGACGGCATCCGCAGTCAGCACGGCAAAGCCTTCATTAACCGTGACCGCAACCCAAGTCGGTAGCGGTCAAATGGCAACCAAGTTAGTCGCTAATGGCAGCGTCGCTGCATGGCAGGAAGCGACGATAGGATCGCAGTCTAGCGGTTTGCGTGTGACTGAATTGATGGTGAATGTGGGTGATGTGGTGAAGCGTGGTCAGTTGTTGGCGAGCTTCGATAGCGAAGCGGTGCGCGCCGATGTGGCACAAGCTAAGGCCGCATTGGCTGAGGCCGAGGCGAGCGCCATGGATGCGACGGCAAATGCCGACAGGGCGCGTGGTTTGCAAGCTAGTGGCGCGATTAGTAAACAACAGATAGGGCAGTATCTGACGGTAGAGCAAACGGCAAAGGCCAGAATGGCGGCCGCTAAAGCGAGCCTCGATGTGCAGCAATTGCGTTTGAAATATACGCAAGTAGTGGCACCGGATGCGGGTGTTATTTCGGCGCGGATGGCAACGGTAGGTGCCGTGCTCGGTAACGGTGCTGAGTTGTTTCGCATGATACGTCAAGGTCGTTTGGAATGGCGTGCCGAAGTAACTTCTGCTGATTTGAGTAAATTGCTCACCGGTATGAGCGTAACCGTGATCGCACCCAACGGTGAACAAACGCTGGGCAAGGTGCGTATGGTGGCCCCGACGGTAGATGTGACTAATCGCGTTGGTCTGGTGTATGTGGATTTGATTTTGCCGAAAGCTAAGAGCGCTGCCGCGTTTAAGCCTGGCATGTTTGCCCGTGGTGAGTTTTTCCTAGGAAACTCTCAGGCCATCACTATTCCGCAGCAGGCAGTAGTGGTACGTGATGGATTTAGTTATGTGTTTAAACTCAATCCCGACCAACGCGTGACGCAGGTAAAAATTCAAACCGGACGTCGTATGCAAGTCAATGGTAGCGAACAAATTGAAGTCCTAAGTGGCATCAATGCGGGAACGCAAATCGCTGCAAGTGGTGTCGGTTTCTTAAATGATGGTGATCTGGTAAAACTGCTGCCTCCCACAGCAGGTGTTACTGCTGCCCCCTCTACTGTAAAGAAATAGAGGCGCACGATGAATTTTTCTACGCTTTCTATTAAAAATCCTATCCCGGCAATTATGTTGTTTACCTTGCTGACGCTAGCAGGTGTTTTATCTTTTCGCAGCACGATAGTTCAAGATTTCCCTGATATTGAATTGCCTTTGGTGACAGTCAATGCCAGTTTGCCGGGTGCTGCGCCAGCGCAATTAGAAACGGAAGTTGCACGAAAAATCGAAGATGCTGTCGCCAGTTTGCAAGGTGTCAAGAACGTGTACACCAATGTCCTGGACGGCAATGTTAATGTCACGGTGGAATTCATCCTGGAAAAAGTTTTATCCGATGCGGTGAATGAAGTACGCGATGCGGTCGCTACCGTGCGTGCCGATTTGCCGAGCGAAATGCGCGACCCGACAGTGACAAAAATGTCGACCGCTGGTCGCGTGATTTTGACTTATACCATTGAGGCTGCACCACCTGGCAAAGATACGCCTTTAGTCGCTGGAGAAAATACCACGCCCGACGTGCAAGACTTAAGTTGGTTCGTGGATAACACCGTATCCAAGCGTTTGCGTAGTGTGCCTGGTGTTGGTGCGGTGAAGCGCATGGGTGGTGTTAATCGCGAGATCCGTGTGGAACTAGACGCCAATAAAATGGCGGCGCTAAACGTCTCCGCCGTCGATGTCTCGCGTCGTTTGAAAATTGTTCAAAAAGAAGCGCCCGGCGGTCGCGGCGATGTCAGTGGTGCAGAACAGGCTGTGCGCACCATCGCGACGGTAAAGACAGCGGAAGAATTGGGCAGTTTAGATATACCACTGCCAGATGGCCGACATATACGCTTAGATCAGGTTGCCAGCGTGAGCGACACGGTAAGTGAACCTCGTTCTCGTGCGACGTTCAATGGAAAGCCTGTGGTCGGATTTGAGATATTTCGTACCAAAGGTGCGTCTGAAGTTGATGTCGCCACAGGTACTCGCGCGGCGATAGAGGAACTCAAAAAAGCCTATCCAAAGTACGTATTCCAACATGCAATTGATAATGCACAGCCAGTAGAAGAAAATTTCAAAGGTTCAATGGAATTATTGTACGAAGGCTCGCTGCTGGCGGTGTTGGTGGTGTGGTGGTTCTTGCGCGACTGGCGTTCGACTTTGGTGGCAGCGGCTGCTTTACCACTTTCTGTGATTCCTACTTTTTTGGGCCTCAAATACTTTGGCTATACACTTAATACAGTGACCTTGTTATCTTTAGCCCTGGTGGTCGGTGTTTTAGTCGATGACGCAATTGTCGAAATCGAAAATATCGCGCGCCATTTACAGATGGGTAAAACGCCTATGCAGGCCGCAACCGAAGCGGCGGATGAAATCGGGATGGCGGTGATCGCAACAACTTTTGCTTTGGTCGCCGTATTTTTGCCTACGGCATTTATGGGTGGGGTACCTGGTTTATTCTTTAAACAGTTTGGCTGGACGGCGGTGATTGCGATTTTAGCGTCTTTGGTGGTGGCGCGTTTGCTGACACCGATGATGGCAGCTTATATTTTGAAAGCACCGAAGAAAGATGCAGCGGGCAATATTGACATAAGACCGGACAGTTGGATGATGCGAACTTATATGTTCACCATGCAATGGTGCTTACGTCATCGCTTAATCACAGTGTTTTTCGCGTCGCTGTTTTTTGCTGGATCTATTCTTCTAGCCAAATATTTGCCGACTGGCTTTGTACCACCTTCGGATAGGGCGCAGACCCAAGTTAATATCGAACTGCCACCTGGCAGCACTTTATCGGAAACCAGCGATATTGCCGAACGTGCGCGTTTAGCGATTATGAATGTGAAGGGTATTAAGGGTGTATTTAGCTCTATCGGTGGTGGTTCCAGCGGCGATGCTTTTGCGCCAGGTGCAGCGGCGGAAGCGCGTCGCGCGGTACTCACGGTGATTGCAGTGCATCGCGATGAACGTAAGGAGTCGATGTCGGATTTAGATAATTTGATTCGCACTAAAATGAGCGATATTGCAGGGGCTAAATTCTCTGTCGGACCTTTAGATACAGGTGTCAAATTGCAACTTGTATTAAAGAGTGAAGACCCTGTGGTTTTGCTAGAAACTGCGCGCAAAGTCGAACGCGAATTGCGCACATTAAAAGGCATAGGGAATGTCAGTTCTAGTGCGTCTTTGGTGCGTCCTGAAATTATTGTTCGTCCCGATTCTGCGAAGGCGGCAGATCTGGGTGTCACTGCAGAAAGCATAGGAGAAACGGTGCGCGTCGCCACTGCTGGTGATTACGATATGGCGCTCTCTAAAATGAATTTGGCACAGCGTCAGGTACCGATACGGGTTAAATTGCCAGACCATGTACGCGCAGATCTTGCGTCGATTGAACGTCTGACGGTACCAGGAAAAAATGGTCCTGTGATGATCAGCAGTGTCGCGACAGTCAGTATGGAATCTGGTCCGGCGCAAATTGACAGACTTAATCGTAGTCGTAACGTGACTTTGGATGTCGAACTAGGTGGACGACAATTAGGCGAAGTCAATGAAGAAGCACGTGCTTTGCCAACCATGAAAAATCTGCCAGCGCCCGTCAGTATTGCAGAGTTGGGCGATGCGCAAGAAATGCAGGCATTGTTTGCCAGCTTTGGTATTGCGATGTTGATTGGCGTCTTGTGTATTTACGGCGTTCTGGTTTTGTTGTTCAAGGACTTCTTACAACCAGTAACGATACTGGCCGCTTTACCCCTGAGTATTGGTGGCGCCTTTGTCGCATTATTAGTTACCGGTCGCGCGTTGTCCATGCCGTCCATGATAGGTCTGATTATGCTGATGGGCATTGTGACTAAGAACTCCATCTTGTTAGTCGATTATGCCATCATTGCACGCAGTGCCGGGATGGATAGGTTTGCCGCTCTGGTCGATGCCTGTCATAAACGCAGTCGTCCGATTATCATGACGACGATCGCGATGGGCGCAGGCATGATGCCTTTGGCTTTGGGCTGGGGCGCCGATCCTAGTTTCCGTTCACCGATGGCGATTGCAGTGATAGGTGGTTTGATTACCTCGACTTTGTTGAGTCTTTTGGTGGTGCCGGCGGTATTTACTTATGTCGATGATTTTGAACATTGGATGAAACGCTTGTTTAAAAAACGAAGTAAGTCGTAGCAAAAATCGATATCTGCAGTATAGTTCTTTTTGATCTATAAAAAGCTGGCCAAATGTGAAGAAGCATTTGCCAGCTTTTTTTACTCGAATTGACTTCGGGTTTGAAGCAGAATTGTTTCAATGATTAATTTCTTGTATCGCCCATTTAATTTTAGTTACCACGTCAGGATCGCTGTCTTGCAAATGGGCTTGCAGTGCAGGCAGGCTGCGTGGATCAGCTAAATCACCTAAGGCATGGGCAACTTGTTGTCGGACGTAAGGCGAGGGGTCGGATAATAGAGCCAATAATTGTGTTGACCAGTCGCGTTCGCCACAGTCGCCAATCGCGCGTGCCGCTTCTGCACGTACCAAGTGATTCGGGTCCTTCAGCATTAAGGCTATGACAGGGATAGTTTCGTAGAAGCGCATTTCGCTCAAGCCCCACAATGCCAATCGACGCACATTGGCGTCATCATCATGCAGTGCCAAAATCAGGGGCGCAATTGCACGTCGTTGCTTGAACGAGGCGACATCACTTGCATGACGTGTCGCAAAATCAGCACTGCGTAAGGCAGCTGCCAGCGCAGTAAAATTCGGATTGTTTAAAGCTTCTAAGGCGATTGCTGCGCGTTTGCCAGCATCGCCGGGACTAGTTCCTGTCAACTTAGTCTCAATAAACAGATGTTGCGGCCAGCTTGCTTGCTCGCCGACCAGGCTGATGCTGCTGGTAGCGACTAACAAAACGACAGTAAACAGGCTAGTAATGGTCCAGTCCAAGGAAGTGACTGGTTGTCTGCTTTTATGCGGATCGAGAATGCCAAGTAGGCGTTGATACAAAGTTTTGCCGCGAGCAGCCAAGGCTGTTGCCGCATCATGCTCAGCTTGTGATTGAGCGTTGGCGGCTTGCGAAACCTGAACTAACATTTCAGCGTAATGGGAAGGGCGACCGCCCATGCGTATTACGGTGTCATCAGCAGCACATTCCATATTGAAACGCAGTTGTTTTTGCATAGTCCAGATCAAAGGATGAAACCAATATAGCGCGGTGATCAATCTTGCCAGCATCAATGTAGGCCAATCACGATTAGCAATATGCGCCAGCTCATGACGCAAGATGTCGTCGGGTTCTTGGTACTCGTAGCTTTTGAGATCAATCAGGACGCAAGGTCGCCGTAAGCCCCAGCTAATCGGCGCAGTAATCTGTGAGGAAAAAAATAAATCAACAGGCCGTTCAATTTTGTATTGTTGGCGCAGACTTTCTAATCTTGCATGCCAAAGCTTATGCCTTTCCGTCGCTTTTTTTGTTGAAATTGACAAGCTCAGCCTGCGCTTCAATTTCATTAAGCGCCACAAGTCGAAGATCAGTTGACTAAGCAGTAGTAAAGCGACGAACACATAAGTGACAATCAGCGCATAAGCAAGCGATGGTTCTCCATCCCTCAATTGCTGGTGCGCGGCGACATAACCTAGTTTAGGTAAACTGGGCAAATTGAGCGCGGCGTCGCTGACCGCTGACCAGGCAAGTGGTGCATTCACGGCAAAGCTAGGCAGTATCTTCCAATCGAGGGCGATGGCGATTGGCGCAAGAAGAAGTGCGACTAAAGTCAAACGTCCTGCTAGTGCTCGCTTGGCGGCAGATAGCTTCTGCAAACCAGCGAGTACCAGCAGGACGACCAATAAAATCAGGCTAAGCTTTCCTAATGCATTGACGCAATCGAGTAGTGTGATGCCATATGTTCTGCCAAATAGTGCATTCAAACTACTGGTTTGCATTAACGTCCATCCTTCTTGGCTTTATCAATTAAGGCTTGGAGTTGATCGATTTCCTGGTCGCTTAATTTCCCCGACATGCCGAGTAAGGCGGTGGCCGCACTGGCGGGTGAATTGTCATAGAACACACCTACCAGTTTCTTTAAAGCGGAGCTGGCAACTTTCTTCTTTGCTTGTACTGCTCTATAAAGGTAACGTTGGCCTTCTTCACGATGACATAGAACGCCTTTGTCTTCCAGTCGCGCCAACATGGCACGAATCGCCGAATTGCTGGGTGGGTCTTCCAGTGCTTCTTGTATTTGCGCGGCAGTCGCTTCTTGCAGGCGATAAATAATTTCGACAATTTGTCGTTCACGCCAAGGTAAATCTTCGATGCTAATGTTATCCATAGGAGTTGAATACTGAATAAAGTAATTGCAGTTGATTGTTTATGCCGTTCAGTTTAGTTCAAGACATCGGCGTATCATCCCTGCGTAGGCAGCGATTCAGTGTCTTTAGGCTTTACGCCGCTGGATTCCCGCCTTCTTGGGAATGACGAAAAATGAGACCAGGGTTTTACTAAACTGCATTGGCAGTTGATTGAATTATTTCTGTTGTAGTGCTTGTTCCGCTTTTTGTAAATTATCTTGGTAGCCTTGTAATGCTTTAGGACTACGTTGCGGATTAGCTTTTCCCAATGTTATCGCTTTTTGAAATTGTTTGCGAGCCTCTTCGTAGCGCTGTAGATTGAGTAAGGCTTCGCCATGACTGTCATATGCATTATCGGATTGTGGGAATTGCATCACGTTATATGCCAAAACCATTTCTGCGAGCACGCCTTGTTTGGCTTTGAGCATCAAATCAAAACCCAGCTGATTAATCTCTGATTCTGAAAATTGAGATGCTTTTAATGCGGTATTCACACTATCGATCGCCGTTGTAATTTCTTTGGCAGCGATCTCTTTTCCGGCTTTCTCTAAATCTTGCATCAAAGTTTGCTTTGCTTTTTGTTTTGCTAATTGCTTGGCTTGTTTTTGTGCTTCTTTATCGAGGTTAGTGATCATGTCTTCAATCGCTCTGATGACCAAATGTGGCTCATCGAATTGAATGTGATGGCCACTGCGCGAAGTCACTATGTGGGCACCATTTGAAAACGATTGAAACAACTTGGCATGTAGATCACGTTTAACTTGCAAAGCCGGTGCAGTTTCTTGAAAAAATGGATTATTACGCGTTGCTTGTATTGAGGTCAGGATGACCATAGGTACATCCGGGAGTGCAGCTGTATTCGGTAATTTAGCCTGATCAAAAATTTGCTGGACTAAGGCTAAATCGGCCTTGGCCGCAGGCGGCGCCATGTTTTCTAAACGTTTTTGATCTTGCAGCACTTTTTGCGCATCGAGTTTTTTCAATTCTAATTCTAAGCTTTCATTCGCCGGGTCAACTAAGACCAAACCCGCAATTTTTTGTGGAAAACGGGCAGCGTGTTGACGGACTACCCATCCGCCGTAGGAATGACCAACTAGGATGATCGGTGTTTTGATTTGCAAGGATTCTATTAATTGTTGCAACTCTTCGACATGCTGACTCAGGTTAAGTGGCTGAAGACGTGCTGGGGATTTTCCAACACCTGCGCGCGAGTACACCAGTATTTGAGCATGTTTGGTTATGCTGGGCGCGACCTTGTGCCAGACGCTTAAGTCGCTGACGAAACCCGATTCGAAGACGACGGTGTACGGTCCGTCTCCAGCCAGAATGGCATGCAATTTACCGTTGGCGACATCCACCATTTTTTCGTTGTTTTGAGCCGTTGCTGGTGTACTCGCAAGCAGTGTGCTTAAAACAAGCAGCAGGCTTAAGAAGATTTTTTTCATAACATTTCCAGGTAAAGTATCGTCGTATCTTGTTGTTAAGTAAATTTTTAAATGGATTTTTCAGACTGAATCTCGCATATCCCCATCCAATTACTTTTCTATGTTGTGCTACTTTTGTAGCATGCTGCAAGTGTAGCACCTTTATTTTGAAAATGTCAAACAGTGCTGATTGTTGGTAAATGTTTAATCTGGGGGATATGGTAAGGGCAAACGGAATCGCGCATCGGAGAGGAGTTGCACAGTTTGTTGCTACACTAAGCTAAGCCGAGATTTTCCATTAGGCGCGCCGAGGGCGCATCTTCGGTCATTTTTGTTGCTCTTCGTTGCCAATAGCTCGCTATTGGCACCTCATTCACACCACGACTGTCTAGGGAAGTGCATCCTTCCACATCTCAAATCCTAATGGGAAATCTCGGCTAAGTCGAAAGAGAGTCTTTTTTGATTTTGAATCGGGGGAAATCCACACGGGCATAAATTTCCCCCAATCGACTAATATTGATTTGTTGCAGAATATTTGTCCTAACACTAAAGAAGCCCATCAAAGCTTGGGCTATCTATGGTGATGCTTAGTCTCCTTTATAGGCAGCCTCCAGCACCGCAACATCGATTTTACCCATCTCCATCATTGCTTTCATAACGCGTGCTGAGCGTTCTGCATCGTCATCTTGTAGCATCGTGACCAGGCTACGCGGTACGATTTGCCATGACAGTCCAAATTTATCTTTAAGCCATGCACAGCGTCCTGGCGTACCACCCTCGGATAACTTTTCCCAATAGTGGTCGACTTCTTCTTGCGATTCACAGTCTACAAAAAGTGAAATCGCTTCGGTAAATGGAAATTGTGGCCCAGCATTTAAGGCGAGAAATTCCTGGCCCTCTAACTCAAAACGCATGGTCAAGACTTTACCCTCAAGTTCAGGCACAGCATCACCATAGCGGGACACGTCCAGAATCTGGCCACTTTCAAAAATGCTCAGATAGAAATTGACAGCTTCTTCGGCATCGAAGTTAAACCATAGGCAGGGCATAATTTTTTTCATTGGGTTTCCTTGTTAGATTTTTAGAATTCCACTAGTTTTTCGAATCCACCATAGATCAAACGCTTGCCATCAAACGGCATAGGTAGAGTTTCCTGCGCAAAGCGTGGATCGGCCATCATTTTTTCCCATGCCGCATCCCTTACTTCTTTGGAGGGCCAGGTCATCCACGAGAACACGACTGTTTCATCTTCCTTGCACATGACAGCTTGCGGAAATGAAGTGATCTTACCCGCTTGTACGTCATTGCCCCAACATTCAACGATGTTGATGACACCGAACTCTTTGAAAAGGGCAGCGGATTTTTCTGCGTAGGATTTGTAAATCTCACGACTTGCGGTGGGTACCGGAATAATAAAACCGTCTATGTAGTTCATGATGGCGCCTTCTAAAAGAATTTAAATCTACAAATATTCGTGTTCACGAATTGCGGGGGAGTGTGACAAAAAGCTAAGGCTAGGTGTTTGTTCTAATTCTTTCGCTGAATGGCAATGAAATTGGTCACAGCAGAAACAATCTTAATGAGTGTAAATATCAGATGTTGATCAAGCAAGGCAAATATGGATTTTGTTCCTGATTAACGACTTGCGGCGCTAACAATTCTGGAGATAAATCGAAAAAATGCTAAGCGCTGGGCATTTAATTCACAGATATTGTGTCAAAATATGCGCTTCGTGAAATCTTGCTTTATTCGTCTTTTTTGCTGTTTTGCCTCATATGCTGGGCGCAAACTTCTTGGAAATCATCATTTTCCCTTTGCACTGAGACTTCGATATCGGCAACTAAACAAGTTGCCAGCATGATCGCTGCGTAGGGTGCTTGAGCAATTATTAAGCACTTGCCAGCTTGATCTGCGTAGATACTCGGGTCATGCAACTAACGAATAGCTGGATTTTGGTTGAGCCGTTTTGCCCTTTTTTCTGTCTAGAAATCAGGCTAATATCGTTGCTCCCTTAACGTTTTTGTTTGTTTATGATTTTTCTCACATTGGAGTTTTAACATGTTTCAGCACGTCGAAGCCTATGCAGGCGATCCTATTCTGTCCTTGAATGAAGCGTTCGGTAAAGATACCCGCCCAAACAAGATTAATCTGTCGATTGGGATCTATTTTGACGATAACGGCAAGATTCCTATGTTGCCATCTGTGCGTGCAGCAGAATTGAAAGTGGTGGCAGCTGCGGGTGCGCGTCCTTACTTGCCTATGGAAGGTGCTGCGAATTTCCGTACCGCGGTTCAACATTTATTGTTCGGTGCGGACCGCCCAGCGGTCAAAGAAGGCCGTGTCGTGACTTTGCAAACTGTTGGCTCTAGTGGCGGTTTAAAAGTGGGTGCGGATTTTGTGAAACGTTATTTCCCAGAGACGACAATGTTGGTGAGCGATCCAACGTGGGACAACCACCGTGCGGTATTTGAAGGCTCTGGTTTGCCAGTCAAAACCTATCCTTACTACAATGCTGAAACAGGTGGTTTGCGTTTCGACGAAATGCTGGTGAGCCTGAAACAAGCTGAAGAAAAATCGGTGGTTCTGTTGCATGCCTGCTGCCATAACCCAACGGGTGTGGATTTGACTAAGGCGCAATGGGAACAATTGGTACCGGTATTGAAAGAGCGTAATCTGATTCCATTCTTAGATTTAGCTTATCAAGGCTATGGCGATGGTATTGAAGAAGATGCTTTTGCGATTCGTTTGTTGGCTGACCAAGGTTTAAGTTTCTTCGTCGCAAACTCATTCTCTAAGAGCATGAGTTTGTACGGCGAACGTTGCGGCGCATTGAGTGTGGTTTGTCCAGATGCGGCGCAAGCGGTAAATGTTTTGGGACAAATGAAAGCCATCATTCGTCGTAACTATTCCAACCCTCCTATGCATGGTGGTCAGTTGGTCGCAACGGTTCTGACTGATCCAGAATTGCGCCCTATGTGGGAAGCCGAAGTGGTGGCTATGCGTGATCGTATTCAAGCGATGCGTAAGGCGCTGCATGATGTTTTGGTGGCCAAAGTACCTGGCCGTGATTTTAGCTATTTCTTAACGCAACGCGGTATGTTCAGTTACACTGGATTGACAGCAGCGCAGTGTGATCGCCTGAAAGAAGAATTTGGCGTGTATGTGGTACGTTCCGGTCGTATGTGCGTGGCGGGTTTAAATACGCGCAATGTAGAAGCAACGGCGGCGGCGATGGCGGCGGTTTTAGCTTAATCTTCGTAGTTACTTAGATTGAAAAAGGACAGATTTTTCTGTCCTTTTTTATTGTCTGTTGGAGGAATATCGCAGAAGCGCTGCGGCCACATCGTCGCTAAAAGTCTAGATATCCAGTGCTTGCGCTACGGGGCTTGATTCGCCTTCTGTGATAAATCCTAAAGCCATTTGTAAAGTGCCCGCATCACCTGTGGTCCACGCCTGAAAAGGCTGCATAATTTGATGCCAGGTATTCCGTAATTGCTGTTTTTCCAAAAGATCAGATAAGCGCCGCGCAACCGCTTCGCCAGTATCAATGATGTGTATAGGC
This sequence comes from Undibacterium sp. GW821-FHT11H02, assembly GCF_058808015.1. Taxonomy (NCBI): domain Bacteria; kingdom Pseudomonadati; phylum Pseudomonadota; class Betaproteobacteria; order Burkholderiales; family Oxalobacteraceae; genus Undibacterium; species Undibacterium sp. GW821-FHT11H02. Next base: position 73,144 of record NZ_JBXARG010000006.1, read on the forward strand.
TTGATCTGATCAATCTGATGCTCGCGTATCACCTGACGTATTTGTTGTTCGACAAAGGGATAGTGCGTGCAGCCGAGTACCAGCGTATCTACGCCCTGATCGAGTAAGGGCGGAACATAAAGTCGTAATAAATTCAGAATTTCAGCCGAATGCAAATCGCCTTGCTCAATTTGATTGACAAGACCAATACAGGCTTGAGGAATAAATTGTGTCTGCGTTTCTCGCCCCAGTTGTTCACTTAAGCGATTAAATTTTTCACTCTGCAAAGTGCTGCGGGTTGCTAACACGCCGACAATCTTACTGGCGCTGCGTGCTGCTGCGGGCTTGATGCCCGGTTCCATGCCGATGATGATCAGAGCAGGGTAGCGTTCACGTAAGGTATTGACGGCTGCCGCTGTGGCCGTATTACAGGCGATGACCAAGGCCTTAATGCCTTGTTGCAAGAAGAACTCAGTAATCTTGATACTGCGGTCAATTAGTTCTTCGTTGCTGCGTTCGCCGTATGGAGCGTAGGCCGTATCCGCGACGTATAAAAAATTTTCAAGCGGTAACTTCTCGCGCAAATGCTTGAGCACTGACAAGCCACCGATACCAGAGTCAAACACGCCGACAGGCGCTCTGCTGTCGGCGTGCTTGTTTTTTGCTTGAGTCTCTACGATGTTAAGCAACTGGAATAATCCCGATTTTTGCTTGCCATTCTTTTGGACCGGTATTGTGCACTGAAGTGCCTTTAGAATCGACCGCGACTGTGACTGGCATATCAACGACGTCAAATTCGTAGATCGCTTCCATTCCCAAATCAGCAAAGCCAACTACTTTTGCAGTCTTGATTGCTTTTGAGACGAGATACGCCGCGCCGCCGACTGCCATCAAATAAGCTGATTTATGGTTTTTGATCGATTCAATTGCTGCTGGGCCTCGTTCGGCTTTACCGATCATAGAGATCAATCCCGTTTTCTCTAACATCATATCGGTGAATTTATCCATACGCGTTGCCGTCGTCGGACCTGCTGGACCCACCGCTTCGTCACGCACTGGATCAACTGGACCGACGTAGTAAATCACACGATTGGTAAAATCAACTGGCAAGGTTTCGCCTTTTGCCAGCATGTCTTGAATACGCTTATGCGCGGCATCACGACCGGTTAACATTTTGCCGTTTAACAGCAAGGTTTGACCTGGCGTCCATGAAGCTACTTCTTCTTTCGTCAAAGTATTGAGATCAATGCGTTTGGATTTTTCGGTATCAGCAACCCAATGCACGTCTGGCCAGTTGGACAGCGATGGCGGCTCCATATAAGTTGGACCTGAACCATCCAGTACGAAATGCGCATGGCGTGTTGCTGCGCAATTCGGGATCATCGCGACCGGCTTGGACGCGGCATGGGTTGGGTACATATTAATTTTCACGTCGAGCACGGTCGTTAAACCACCCAAACCTTGCGCACCGATACCTAGCGCATTGATCTTGTCGCACAATTCGATACGCAATTCTTCGGTTTTGTTTTGTGGTCCACGCAATTTGAGCTCGTGCATGTCGATGTCTTCCATCAAGGATTCTTTCGCCATCAACATGGCTTTTTCTGCGGTGCCGCCGATACCGATGCCGAGCATACCTGGTGGGCACCAGCCCGCACCCATAGTAGGTACGGTTTTCATGACCCAGTCGATCAAGGAATCGGAAGGGTTGAGCATGACGAATTTAGATTTGTTTTCGGAGCCGCCGCCTTTGGCCGCTAATTGCACATCAACCGTATCTCCAGGCACCAATTCCATATGAACTACCGCTGGCGTATTGTCTTTGGTGTTTTTGCGCTCAAACAAAGGATCGGCAACTATAGAGGCGCGCAAGACGTTATCGGAGAAAGCATAACCACGACGTACACCTTCGTTTACGGCATCAATAATCGAGCCAGAGAAACCTTCAAAACGCACACCCATGCCGATTTTTAAGAAAACGTTGACGATACCAGTGTCTTGGCAAATCGGGCGTTTGCCTTCAGCGCACATACGTGAATTGGTCAAAATTTGGGCAATCGCATCTTTCGCTGCCGGGCTTTGTTCTATCTCATAAGCACGCGCTAAATGCGCGATGTAATCGGCAGGGTGGTAATAGCTGATGTATTGCAATGCAGCTGCAACGGATTCGATTAAATCGTCTTGTTTAATAATGGTAGTCATTGTTGGCTCTTGGCTAAGTAATGAAAAAGAAAATTAATGTTTTTGTGCTTGCTGCTGCGTCTTAGTCATCAATTGATCGCAGTATGCGATGGCTAATGCAGACAGTAGGAACACCACGTGTATGACAGTTTGCGCGATAAGATCTTTGGCGTCGTAGGATTTGACATTAATAAAAGTCTTTAGCAAATGAATCGATGAAATACCGATGATTGCCATGGCTAACTTAACTTTGAGTACCGTCGCATTCACATGTGATAACCACTCTGGCTGATCGGGATGATTTTGCAATCCTAAGCGGGAAACGAAAGTTTCATAACCACCGACGATTACCATGATTAACAAGTTGGAGATCATGACTACGTCGATCAGGCCTAGTACCACCAACATAATCGTGGTTTCATTGAGTTTGCTTGGTCTTGCTGCTTCGGATCCAACGACAGAAACTGCATCAAGTAGGTGCTGCAGAGCGGTAGCATCACCCATCGCGGCACGAATCAAGTCAACGAGTTCGACCCAAAAATGAAAGACATAAACGCACTGTGCCAAAATCAAGCCCAGATACAGAGGTAACTGCAGCCAGCGGCTGGCGAAAATGAATTTGGAAATCGGGGAAATTTGTGGTGTTTCAACAGCGTGTGAATTGTCGGACATGCGTAGCCTTTTCAACTAATAAAAGTAATTATCTTGTTTGCACTAAGTGAATCATTTCTTGAATTTAAATGAAGCTAGTTTGCGGATACAAAATTTGCGTGCATTTTACACCGATGGGCCGGTCATGTCTGCGTACTGGCTTAAATGCACTTTGCTTGTTTTAAATCAAGTCTATGCTGTCGCTGAATCCTTAAATTACCCCTAATACCACTCACTAAAAAATAGCTTTTTTGGGCTGCTAGCCTTAGAATCAACGTCAAAAGAGAGTAAGTGGTGAATATCAAAAAGGCTTGAAGGCGAATCGGCAAATATTCGTCAATTGCGATGTGAAACTTGTCTATACATATTCAGGGCATCTGCAATTCGAGTTTTTTTGATATTCACAACAGCATGGAGACAATTATGTCGGATCAAGAAGTAAAGACTGAATCACGTGTGTTCCCCCCACCGGCGAATTTTGTTGCAAACGCCGCGATCTCAGGCATGGACGCGTACAACGCACTCTGTGCTGAGGCTGCCAATGACTACGAAGGCTTTTGGGCAAAGCTCGCTCGCGAAAATTTGCATTGGCATAAAGCGTTCACCAAAACTTTGGACGAGTCCGACGCCCCTTTGTACAAATGGTTTGATGATGGTTTGCTCAATGTGTCATACAACTGTCTTGATGTGAATGTACAAAAAGGTCTGGGCGATAAAGTCGCTGTGATTTTTGAATCTGACGTCGGTGACGTTACCAAAGTCACCTATAAAGAGTTGCATGCCAAAGTCTGTCAATTTGCCAATGGCTTGCGCACTCTGGGTGTAAAAAAGGGTGATCGTGTTGTTATCTACATGCCGATGTCAGTTGAAGGCGTCGTCGCGATGCAAGCATGTGCTCGTATCGGTGCAACGCATTCTGTCGTATTTGGTGGCTTTTCTGCGAAATCCTTACAAGAACGTATCGTTGACGTTGGCGCCACACTGGTGATCACGGCCGATGAGCAAGTGCGCGGCGGTAAACATTTGCCTTTGAAAGCGATTGTCGATGAAGCTTTAGCACTCGGCGACTGCGAAAAAGTTTCTAAAGTTGTGGTTTATAAGCGTACTGGTGGTAACGCGCCATTCAATGCAGCACGCGATTTGTGGATGCACGAACTTGTTGCTGATCAAGCGACCGAATGCGAACCAGAGTGGGTGAATGCTGACCATCCTCTGTTTATTCTTTACACCTCTGGGTCGACAGGCAAACCAAAAGGTGTACAACATTCTTCTGGCGGTTATTTGTTGTGGGCGATGCTCACGATGAAGTGGACTTTTGACATTAAGCCGAATGATGTGTTCTGGTGTACGGCGGATATTGGTTGGGTTACTGGCCACACTTATATTACCTACGGCCCATTGGCAATGGGTGCGACTGAAATCGTTTTCGAAGGTATTCCAACTTATCCAAACGCCGGCCGCTTCTGGGACATGATACAAAAGCATAAAGCGACGATTTTCTACACCGCGCCAACTGCGATTCGTTCTTTGATCAAAGCAGCCGATGGCGATGCAGCGATTCATCCGAGTAAATATGATCTGACATCCTTGCGCTTACTAGGCTCGGTCGGTGAGCCCATTAATCCTGAAGCATGGATGTGGTACTACCGCAATATCGGTGGCGAGAAGTGTCCTATCGTGGATACTTTCTGGCAAACTGAAACAGGCGGTCATATGATCACACCATTACCAGGTGCAACGCCCTTGGTGCCAGGTTCATGTACTTTGCCTTTGCCTGGGATTATGGCGGCGATCGTCGATGAAACCGGCGCTGATCTGCCAAACGGGCAGGGCGGTATCTTGGTGGTGAAACGTCCCTGGCCTTCGATGATACGTAATATTTGGGGTGATACCGAGCGCTTTAAGAAGAGTTATTTCCCTGAAGAGTTAGGTGGTAAAACCTATCTGGCGGGTGACGGCGCGATTCGCAATAAAGACACAGGCTATTTCACCATTACCGGTCGTATCGATGACGTGTTGAATGTTTCCGGTCATCGCATGGGAACGATGGAAATCGAATCCGCATTGGTCGCTAACCCTATGGTTGCAGAAGCAGCCGTAGTCGGCAAACCTGACGACACGACAGGCGAGGCAATTTGTGCTTTTGTCGTGTTGAAGCGTAGTCGCCCAACTGGTGAGGAAGCGAAACAAATTGCTTTGGAATTGCGCAATTGGGTAGCTAAGGAAATTGGTCCAATCGCGAAACCGAAAGAAATTCGTTTTGGTGATAATTTACCGAAGACCCGCTCCGGAAAAATTATGCGTCGTTTATTGCGCGTGTTGGCAAAAGGCGAAGAAATTACGCAGGATATCTCAACATTAGAAAATCCTGCGATTTTGGAGCAACTGAAGCAAGCACAATAGAAGTATTAAACGTTCAGTAGATTAAGTAGCAGAAATTTAAAAGACCTCCCAGCCAATCAGGCTGGGAGGTCTTTTTACTTTGAACATCCTTATGTTCGCTTGCGAACTGATAGTTCAGCAAAATCCAGTCAGATTACGAGGATGAAAACCTACTCTGATTTGACTGATGCCAATTCAAGCGATCACTACAAATAATCTGCCAAAGCCAAATTCAGTGCTGGCCTTGTCTGGTGCATGGACTGCGCGCAATCTAGCTTCCATTAAAAGCCAACTCGCCCAACTGCAGGCCCTGGTGGTGCCCGAACACAGTGAAATTGTATTGGATGGTGCCAGTCTCGAAAAAATCGATAGTGCAGGGTTTTGGATTTTGCAAAGTGAGTTGGACAAGATTAGGCAACAAGGAAAGACCATACGGTTCCTGAACTGGCCTGCGCAATATCAAAGACTGGTGGACGTGGTTGCTGTGGTTGATACCGAAAAGAGCGGTGACATAGCTCCGTCGGTTTCGAAAGAGGTGAAGCCGACAATGTTGGTGTGTCTAGGCAAAACAAGTTACCGCGCTGCGCATAGCGTTCTAGTCCTATTGAGCTTTATTGGTGAAGTGGCGCAAAGTTTGGAGCAAGTCTTATGGCACCCCAGGCGCTGGCGTCTACGCATGATACTGCGACAAATTCAGATCGCGGGTTTGGACGCCTTACCGATCATCGGTGTTACCTCTTTCTTACTTGGTATCGTGATTGCTTATCAAGGTGCCGACCAGCTTAAGCATTACGGCGCGAATATATTTGTCGTGGATTTGCTTGGTTATTCCATGTTGCGTGAATTTTCCCCGCTCATTACGGCAATTATCGTCGCCGGGCGTTCTGGATCAGCCTACGCCGCACAAATCGGCAGCATGGTGGTGAATGAGGAGATTGATGCGATGCGAACGATAGGCATCGTACCTATAGAGCTTTTGGTGCTACCCAAAATAATTGGATTGCTAGTGGCCTTGCCTTTAGTGACGGTCTTTTCGGATATCGCTGGTGTGCTGGGTGGCATGGTGATGGCGCGCTCGCAGTTAGCGGTTGATTTTCCTGAATTTCTTTTGCGCTTTGGTCACGAAGTGCAGCTGGCTTCGTTTTTGATAGGCGTGGGTAAGGCGGTGGTGTTTGCGCTGGTGATTGCGACGATAGGCTGCTTTCAAGGATTTCAAACCAAGGCGAACGCCGATAGTGTAGGGCAGCAGACTACGCGCAGTGTCGTGCAATCGATTTTTATCATCATCATTTTTGATGCCCTGTTTTCTATCGTACTTAGTTTGATTGATCTTTGATATGACTGCGTCATCACTACTTTTGCAGGCGAATACACCAAGCACGACCAGCAAAAATGTGATTGAAATGCGTGGCATTAGCACCCGTTTTGGTGATCATGTGGTGCATGAAAATTTGGATCTGGACGTCAGGGCGGGTGAGATATTTGCGATTGTTGGCGGTAGTGGTTCGGGTAAATCAAGTCTATTGCGAGAGATGATCATGTTGAACCAGGCAAACGCCGGAACCATCAAAATTCTCGACAAAGAACTGAAAGGCATTACAGAGGAAGATGCGCTCGATTTGCGACAACGCTGTGGTGTGATGTTTCAGCACGGTGGTTTATTTGGCACCTTGAGCATCCATGACAACATCGCTTTGCCGCTATCGGAAAACACGGATTTGGAGCAAGCAGTCATTGATGAGCTGGCCGCATGGAAGCTGCAGATGGTTGGTTTGAAGCTGGAAACTGCCGTGCAGTTTCCAGCGCAATTGAGTGGCGGCATGCTCAAGCGCGCGTCGATGGCGCGTGCTATTGCACTCGACCCAGAACTTTTGTTTTTAGATGAACCAACAGCAGGGCTTGACCCCAATAGCGCGAGTGGAATTGATCGCTTGATTCACACTCTGCACGATTTGTTTAATACCACCATTGTCATCATTACGCACGATCTCGATTTGTTATGGCAGGTGACCGATAGGGTCGCGGTGCTTGGAGACGGACATGTGATTGCAGTCGGTTCTATGAAGGAGTTAGCAAGGATGCAGGAACCTGCCGTGCGTAGCTATTTTGACGGAACACGTGGAAGGGCGGCGCAGACGCAATCGACAACATCAGCAACACCAATCCAAGCGCAGTCAAAAACGCCTTTGCAGGCTGAAACATTGAAGGAATAACGTGGATACGAAAGTTAATTACGCAGCAGTGGGTGCTTTCGTTTTATTGCTATGCGCTGCATTGCTAGCGGGAATACTGTGGCTAGCAGTTGGCTTTGGGCATAAGAAAGAAATTCAAACTTACATGGCGATTGTGAATGAATCGGTCGCGGGGCTGAATATGGATGCGCCAGTCAAGTATCTTGGTGTGACGGTCGGTAAGGTCAAATCGATACAACTAAATCCTTCACAGCCAGAACAGGTGGTCTTGCTGTTTGCCATTGAAAAGTCAACACCGATCAAAGTTGATACCGTCGCAGTGTTAAAAACCCAGGGTTTGACCGGAATCGCTTATGTTGAGCTAAGTGGCAGTACTGCGGCTTCGGCTTTTCTTCAAGTGCGTGGCGATAATCCTTACCCCATTGTTGGCACCAAGCCATCACTCAGTACACGATTGGAAAATGTCTTGACCACGGTGCTGGCCAATTTGGATCGCACTTCAGCCAATGTCAACGCGATGTTCAGTGATCAAAATCGTTTGGAAGTGACAAAGATTCTCGCCAACAGTTCATTGTTCATGGCTACGCTCGCGGAGCAGCGTCAAGAATTGCAGCGCTTTATGCATTCCGCAGCGATGACCGCTGACACTGCAGCTCGAATCGCACCGCAAGTCGAGCCGGTATTGGCGCGCATCAGCAGCGCTTCCGATGCCGTGCAAAAGATGGCAGACGAAGCAAAGCTTGCCAGCACAGGGGCTAAACACGCGATGCAGGGATTAGATGGTGGAATTAAGCAATTGACTGATGAGACGCTGCCTGAGTTAGAGCGCCTTCTAGTGGAATTGAATGTCTTGTCAGCATCTCTAAAGCAGCTGAGTGATCAAACTGCGCGCAATCCTGCGAGCTTGTTACGAGGTCGTCAGACCGCGCCCCTAGGCCCGGGCGAAAAAGTAAAACCATGAAAGCCTTTATGATTTTCCATCCCATCTTGACCTCCTCATTGCGCTACTTTTTTTGGCTTAGTGTAGTCTGTTTGTTGAGTAGCTGCTCCTTATTAACTCCGAATAAGGTCGATCAGATCTCGGTGTACGCCTTGAGCGGCGCTAACCTTACGGTTGGGGCTGCACTTCAGGAAAATCATAGAGACAAGCTCCGCAATCCAGAAGCGCCAACCATCATGTTAAGCATGCCGCGCGCGGCGGCTGGCTTTGAAACCAGTCAAATTGCTTATGTACGCCTATCATTTCAGTTGGAGTACTTTAGCCTAAGTCAATGGGCTGCACCACCGACCGCCATGTTGCTGCCCTTGATGAGTCATGCCTTAGAGCGAACTGGTGATTTTAAAGCGGTCTTGCAATCGCCATCGGGGGCAAGCGGGCAATTGCGCTTAGATCTTGAGATTGTTCGATTGCAGCACGAGTTTTTTAGAACGCCGAGCCAGGTCCATTTTACTTTGCGTGCGCATTTGATTGACATCGCAAGTCGTCGCGTCATTGCTTGGCAAGAATTTGATGCTGCGGTGGCCGCGACCAGCGAAGACCCATACGGCGGCGTGGTGGCGGCCAATCAGGTTGTGCGTTTGCTGGTCGAACAAGTTGCTGATTTCTGTGCCAAGACACATCGGCAACAAAGTCAGTCGAAAGCGCCGCAGCAAGTGAGTTCGCCCACATCAGAGAAACACTAAGCGAGATGAAACTTCAAACTAAAACAAAAGTATTGCTTGGCATCCTAACGCTATTGATCCTTGTTCCCGCGATTGCGCTGATTGTTCTACTGACATATGACTGGAACCGCGCGAAGCCACGCTTTAATGCCAGCATGAGCGAGGCATTGGGGCGGCCATTTCAAATTCGAGGCGAGCTTCGTTTGCAATGGACAAAACCGACACCGAATTTCAAATCAAATGCTAACCCCGAGTCAAATAATCTCGACAAAGCCTGGCACAGCTTCATACCTTGGCCACAGTTCTTTGCGACCGACGTTCATATTGCTAATCCTGCCGATTTTCAGCAACAAAAAAGTGAGTCCATTGTCAGAGAAAGCGAGACAAAAGAATCCGTTCACATAGCAGATCAAATTCAAGATGAAACGGCGAGTATTAAGGAAGTGAGTTTCTCTTTAAATCCATGGAAGCTCTTACATAAAGAAATTAGCATTCCCACATTGCGGCTTTCCGCGCCACTAGTGCATCTTCAACGACTGGCGAATGGTACAAACAATTGGACAGTTAGAAAACCGGCTGGTACCTCGTTGTGGCAATTGGGCTTACAACAAATTGCGTTGACCAACGGCACGATTTATTTGCAAGACGCGATCAAGCACGCTGATATCAAGATCGGCATCAATGAAGATAGTAGCGATTCGGATTACAGCTTCGCCTGGAATTTGACAGGTAACTTAAATGATGAAGCGATTGTTGGAGAAGGGCAGGTTGGGGCAGTATTGGCCTTAACAGATCAGACCCGACCGTTCCCGATTCGCGGCTATTTGCGCCAAGATCAATCGATAATAGCCTTAACTGGCACACTTACGCGTCCAATGGACTTGATGGCTATCCAAATGCGTTTAGCGGTCGCGGCGCTCAGTATGGCAAAGTTGTATGCGATCACAGGCATATTCCTTCCAGAGACACCACCATTTTCAAGCGAAGGACAGTTGACTGGCGTCCTAAATGCTAGCGGTGGAAAGTGGGACTACAGCGACTTTAGAGGGAAAGTGGGAAGCAGCGATATTTCTGGTGATCTGCAATTTGAATTCAAGTCGCCGCGGCCTTTACTCAGCGGCACCATCGTGTCGAAATCCTTATTGTTCTCGGATCTCGCACCTATCATTGGCCTTGATTCGCGCTCGAGCAAACAAACGCGTGGGTTGGCTACTGTGCAGCCTTCCAATAAAATTTTGCCGATTGAAAGTTTTAAGACAGATCGTTGGAAGAGTATTGATGCGAACGTAAAGTTTAGTGCAGACCATATCGTTCGTAGTGAAACGTCATCGATCACAAAACTCATGACACATTTAAATCTTCAGGATGGTGTGTTGAGCCTGAAGCCTTTGAATTTTGATATGGCAGGCGGTAGTCTGCGCTCAGATATTACGCTCGATGGGAGCCACAGTCGCGAAAAAAATTCGATCGTCGCTCAGGTACAAGTACAAGCTCATCGGTTACAGTTGAAACAAATTATGCCGTTTGTGAAAGACTTGGACGCCAGTTTGGGAGAGATTAACGGCAATGCATCCATATCAGCTGTCGGTAATTCCATCGCTACTTTGTTAGGTTCGTCAAATGGCGAGTTGCATGCTGCAATTAATCGGGGCATGGTGAGTAAGTTATTGTTGGAGAAGATAGGTTTGAACATCGGTAGTATCGTGCTGACCACTGTGTTTGGCGATGAAGAGGTTAAATTGAATTGTCTTGCCGCCCATTTTTCTGTGCACAATGGCCTAGTGCAAACCAAACAGTTTGTAGTCGATACAGAACAGTCCAGACTAAATCTACAGGGAGCTATCAATTTACGGCAAGAACAAATTGATTTAGAGATCACACAAAAGAGCAAAGGAATCAGGTTAATTTCGCTGCGCGCTCCTATCTATGTACGCGGTAGCTTACAACATCCGACGACAAGAATAGATAAAGGTATCGTCGCTTTACGTGCGGGCGCTGCAATTGCTTTGGCTACTTTAGCACCGGTCGCAGCATTGATTCCTTTGGTGAATTCTGGATCAACGGATAGTCCAATATGTGAAGATAAACCAGCGGTGAAAAGTCGCAAATTAGTGCTCAGGAAATAGTGCTGATGGTGCTGATCATTCGTCTAATTTAGGTTTGATTTGATTTTCGTCGACGTGTTTCGAGGTTATACTTGAGAAATTCCAAACTGAGTACTTAGTATTTTTTTTGCAAGACTAAGTAACTGCTCGGTTTTTTTCGCTCAATTTCCACAATAAGAATCAGCATGACGCCAGTTAAAGATCGTAAGCCTAAGGGCAGTTTTAAGTTATTTCCACGTGGCGCGAGAAAAAATAATGGTGAATTACTCGGAGCACCGCGTAAGCCTTCTCGCGGCATTTACCTATTGCCAAATGCATTCACCACTGCAGCACTGTTTTGCGGCTTTTATGCCATCGTCATGGCGATGAACCAAAAATTTGAACATTCTGGCCTAGCCATCTTTGTGGCAATGGTGCTCGATAGTCTCGACGGTAGGGTAGCGCGTATGACAAATACGCAAAGCGAATTTGGCGCGCAATATGACAGCTTGTCAGATATGGTCTCGTTTGGCGTGGCGCCGGCTTTAATTGCCTATGAGTGGGCTTTGAAAGGTATGGGCAAGCTGGGTTGGTTAGCGGCTTTTGTGTATTGTGCTGGTGCTGCTTTGCGCTTGGCACGATTTAACGCGAACATTACTGTGGTCGACAAGCGTTATTTTCAAGGATTACCAAGTCCAGCGGCCGCTGCCTTGGTGGCGGGCTTTATTTTGCTCATGGATGATTTGGCTATACCGGGTGTCGATGTACGCTGGTTTGCTTGGAGTGTCGCTTTATTTGCAGGCTTAACGATGGTCACGAATGTGCCATTTTATAGTTTTAAAGATGTAAACTTGAAACGATCCGTGCCTTTTATCGCACCATTTTTGATTGTCTTGGCCTATGTTGCGGTGGTGAGTGATCCGCCAAAAGTCTTATTCGCACTATTTGTAATTTATGCGTTGTCAGGCTATGTTTTGCTGCTCTGGCGTTGGCGCAATGGGCGTCCAGTGAGCCTGGTGCAATTGACGCCGGAGTCGCACAACGGCGAAGTCGACGACCTTAAGAAATAATTGAGGACGGGCTCTTGCGCTTTTGTGCAATCCCGCTTATAGTCTTTTGCATGAAATTCTCATCCACGACATCCAATGCTCAAAAAGCATTCATTAAAGCAGATCGCTCCGGTCTGCTTTTGTCGTTGGCATTACCAGTTGCCGCTATCCTGGCATCTCTACTAGCATTGTCACTAGCGAACACGCTACTAGCGCTCGCGCGCTAAATCCCAATACCCCACAACTTGAGTAGTCTCTCACCCATGTGCGTCTTGCAAGGGGCGGGAAAGATCTATTCAAGTTACCGAGTTTTACTCAAATTTTTTACTTATTCCCACTTAAATTTACGTTCTTTTTTCGGCATTTTCGGAGGCAAACATGGCAGACAAACTCATCATATTCGATACAACTTTGCGTGACGGCGAACAATCCCCTGGCGCATCTATGACCAAAGATGAAAAGGTACGCATTGCTCGCCAACTAGAGCGTTTAAAGGTCGATGTGATTGAAGCGGGTTTTGCAGCCGCCTCGCCCGGCGATTTTGAGTCAATCAAAGCGATTGCCGCGGCGGTACGTGAACCTATCATCTGTTCTTTGTCACGTGCAAATGACCGAGATATTTCACGCGCTGCCGAAGCCTTGGAAAAAGCGCAGCGCAAACGTATTCACACATTCATCGCGACTTCACCTTTGCATATGGAAATGAAGTTGCGTATGAGTCCGGATCAGGTTGTGGAACAAGCGATACAGGCGGTTCGTTTTGCCCGCAAATTTACGGATGATGTGGAATTTAGTCCAGAAGATGCGAGTCGCTCTGATTTTGATTTTCTCTGTCGCGTGATTGAAGCGGTGATCAAAGAAGGTGCGACTACGATTAATTTCGCGGATACAGTTGGCTATGGTGTGCCTGAATTGTATGGCAGTACATTGAAACGTTTGCGTGAGACTATTCCGAATTCCGATAAAGCGATTTGGTCTGTGCATTGCCATAATGACTTGGGCATGGCAGTTGCAAACTCGTTGGCTGGAGTCATGATTGGTGGTGCGCGTCAGGTTGAGTGCACGATCAACGGTCTTGGTGAGCGTGCAGGGAATACCGCACTGGAAGAAATCGTGATGGCGGTGCGTACTCGTAAAGATCATTTTAATTTGGATATTGGTGTCGACACCACGCAAATCGTCGCGACCTCCAAAATGGTATCGCAAATTACCGGTTTTGCAGTTCAGCCAAACAAGGCGATTGTGGGCGCAAATGCTTTTGCACATGCATCCGGAATTCATCAAGACGGCATTTTGAAAGCGCGTAACACCTACGAAATTATGCGTGCCGAAGATGTAGGCTGGAGCGCAAACAAAATCGTGCTTGGCAAACTTTCAGGTCGCAATGCGTTCAAACAGCGCTTGCAAGAGCTTGGCATTGCTTTGGAATCGGAAACTGAAATTAACGCCGCCTTCGCTCGTTTCAAAGAACTCGCTGATAAAAAATCCGAAATATTTGATGAAGACATCATGTCAGTCGTCGCCGATGAGGAGCATTCACACGACGCGGATCACTACCGTTTGGTATCGATCAGTCAGCATTCAGAAACAGGTGAACGTTCCTCTGCAGTGGTTGTGATGACGATAGGCGATAAAGAAAAATCTTGTATCGCGCAAGGTAATGGTGCAGTCGATGCCATCGTTGGTGCGATTGAATCTGAAGTGAAGAGTGAAGCGGAGCTATTACTGTTCTCGATTAACGCAATTACTGCCGGCACGCAATCGCAGGGTGAGGTAACGATACGATTAAGCAAAGCGGGTCGCATCGTCAACGGGGTGGGAGCCGATCCGGATATCGTGGTGGCTTCGGCGAAAGCCTACATTTCAGCTTTGAATAAATTGCATTCTAAGGTCGAAAAGCTGAATCCGCAGATTTGATGATCTATTTGTATCGATTAATTGCTTAGAGGGGATAGCGATAGAAGATGCAAAACCCCTCAACGCAGAGGCGCAGAGACGCTGAGTAGCGCAGAGAAGGGTGAAGATTTTCTTGGATTTTCGTTTGTTTTTGGAGTTTGTTGAGATTGAACCCAGATTTTCCATTAGGCGCACCTGCGGTGCTATTTGTGTGCTGACGGCGCATTGTCGGTCATTTTTGTTGCTCTTCGTTGCAAAGAGCTCGCTATTTGCTCCTCACTCGCAACAAAACTGCCTCGAAAAGTGCATCCGTCATCTTCACAAATCCTAATGGAAAATCTGGGTTGAAGAAATTAATGATTTACTGTTTTCCTCTCTTTGGTTTTTCCCCCTGCGTCTCGGCGCCTCGGCGTTGAGGGGCTTTAGATTTAATAACAAACGTGAAACTATGCTTGCTGACTTGATGGTAAAGACCTGAATCTTTTGATGTTTGGACTTGAATCCATCTGAATTTCCATGCTATAGTCGCGGTCTCATCAAATTCTGATGGGATTTATTTAATGTAATTTCACGATATCGACGGTGCTGGTTTAAAAAAGCTAACTCTTGGTATCGCATGTAAAGGAAATAAGATGTCTATCGAAAAAAGTGCAAAAGCCGCTATCGTTGCGGATAATGCCCGTGGTCAAAACGACACAGGTTCTCCAGAAGTGCAAGTTGCTTTGTTGACTGCACGTATCAATGACTTAAACGGTCACTTCAAATCTCATTCTAAAGATCACCACTCACGTCGTGGTTTGATCATGATGGTTAACCGTCGTAAGAGTTTATTGTCTTATCTGAAAAAGAAAGATTTGAATCGTTATCGTTCATTGATCGAAAAACTCGGCTTGCGTAAGTAATTTACTCATTAGAGTATTTTGCTAAACACAGCAAAGAATTAAAGTAAAAAGCCTGCGTCAGTTTGACTGATGCAGGCTTTTTGCCTTTAGGGCATCTAAATTTGCTTAAAATTTGGGCGTCATTGGCAGTAAAAGTAGTGAAATTGTTGGAAGTGGTAAGGGCGATTTGAAGCTGAATTGCTTGTGGTGAGGTGAACGACAGCCCCTGGAAATCTGTCGGAAAATAGTGAAAGGACACATTGTGTTTAATAAAGTTACGAAAACATTCCAATACGGTCAACATACAGTGACCTTGGAAACAGGTGAAATCGCACGCCAGGCTTCTGGTGCCGTGTTGGTATCGATTGAAGATACTGTGGTGTTGGCAACTGTAGTTGCAAAAAAAGATGCCAAGCCAGGCCAGGATTTCTTCCCATTGACCGTGGATTACTTGGAAAAAACCTATGCAGCTGGTCGTATTCCAGGTGGTTTCTTCAAGCGTGAAGGTCGTCCATCAGAAAAAGAAACATTGACGTCGCGTTTGATTGATCGTCCGATTCGTCCGTTGTTCCCAGAAGGTTATTTGAACGAAGTGCAAGTGATTGTGCACGTTCTGTCTGTGAACCCAGAAATCGATCCGGATATCGCAGCGATGATTGGTGCTTCTGCAGCGATTTGCGTATCTGGTATTCCATTTAGCGGTCCGGTGGGTGCAGCACGCGTTGGTTATATCGATGGTCAATATGTATTGAACCCAACTGCAACGCAATTGAAAACATCTGCAATGGATTTGGTTGTTGCTGGTACTGAATCTGCGGTATTGATGGTGGAATCTGAAGCGCAACAATTGTCTGAAGAAGTGATGTTGGGCGCGGTTGTGTATGGTCACACACAAATGAAGGCAGTCATCGATGCGATTCATGATTTGGTGCGTGATGGCGGCAAGCCAGAAGTGCAATGGGCGCCAGCGGCTAAGAATGAGCCTTTGATTGCGGCAGTGACTGCAGTGGCAGAGCCTTTGTTGCGCGCTGCGTATCAAACGAAAGAAAAGCAAGCACGTACTGAGCAATTAAAAGCAGCAAGTGCAGCGGTGAGTGCGGCTTTGGCTGAGCAAGCAGCAGCTGCTGGCACTGCAGCGCCAGACTCCGGCGATGTTGGCAATATCATGTTTGATTTGGAATCCAAAATCGTTCGCTCCCAAATCTTGGATGGCGAGCCACGTATCGACGGTCGTGATACACGCACTGTACGCCCAATCACGATTCGTACAGGCGTTTTGCCACGTACGCACGGTACAGCCTTGTTCACCCGTGGTGAAACACAGGCATTGGTGATTGCGACTTTGGGTACTTCTCGTGATGAGCAAAAGATTGACGCTTTGATGGGTGAATATTCTGACCGCTTCATGTTGCATTACAACATGCCTCCGTTCGCTACTGGTGAAACAGGTCGCGTCGGTACACCTAAACGCCGTGAAATTGGTCATGGTCGTTTGGCAAAACGCGCATTGCAAGCAGCATTGCCTTCACCGGAAGATTTCAGCTATTCAGTGCGTTTGGTTTCTGAAATTACAGAGTCCAATGGTTCTTCTTCTATGGCTTCTGTTTGCGGTGGTTGTTTGGCATTGATGGATGCCGGTGTGCCGATGAAAGCACACGTTGCTGGTATCGCGATGGGCTTGATTAAAGACGGCAATAAATTTGCAGTATTGACCGACATCTTGGGTGATGAAGATCACCTCGGCGATATGGACTTTAAAGTTGCTGGTACGGCAGAAGGTATCACTGCTTTGCAGATGGACATCAAGATCCAAGGTATCACGAAAGAAATCATGCAAGTCGCTTTGGCGCAAGCTAAAGAAGGTCGTGATCATATCTTGGGTGAAATGCAAAAAGCAGTTCCAGTCGGTAAAGTGGAATTGTCTGACTTTGCACCTCGCTTGATTACTGTGAAAATCAATCCGGAAAAAATCCGTGATGTGATCGGTAAAGGCGGCGCGGTAATTCGTGCATTGACGGAAGAAACTGGCACGCAAATCGATATCAGCGATGAGGGTGTAGTCACTATCGCTTCGGTTGATGCGGCTGCGGGTCAAGAAGCTAAGCGTCGTATCGAAGAATTGACGGCGGAAGTTGAAGTTGGCAAGATCTACGAAGGCACCGTATTGAAGTTGTTGGACTTCGGTGCGATTGTGCAAATCATGCCAGGCAAAGATGGTCTGTTGCACATCAGCCAGATCGCCAATGAGCGCGTGAATGCGGTGGCTGATTACCTCAAAGAAGGTCAGCAAGTGCGTGTGAAAGTCTTGGAAACAGATGATCGCGGTCGCTTTAAATTGTCGATGAAAGCTGCTGCTGAGGCTGCTGCTCCTGCAGAGGTTGCGCCGGAGGCGTAATCGCTTCTTGTTGGTAGATGATCTTCATATCGTCGAAAACAATTCAGCGTAAAATTAAGGCCGTTCGTAGGAAACTACGAGCGGTTTTTTTTATGGGTAATGCTTGTTTGGTGACTTTATTATTTGGTGGGGGGGGGTAATGCGAGCGATCGAAATTACGCAGTACGGTAAACCTGAAGTCTTGCAATTGTGTGAGCGACCAGTGCCTGTTCCTGCTGCAGGTGAAGTGTTGTTACATGTGCGAGCCGCAGGAATTAATCGACCAGATGTTTTGCAGCGCATGGGATATTACGCTGTGCCTGATGGGGCTTCCGACTTGCCAGGTTTGGAAGTGGCAGGTGAAATTGTTGCTGGGGATTTGTCTAATAGTGAATTTGCTATCGGCGATTTGGTGTGTGCCTTGGTGCAGGGCGGCGGTTACGCAGAGTATTGCGTGGCTCCTTTGGTGCAGTGTTTGCCAGTTCCCAAAGGTTTGAGCATGATTGAGGCGGCGTCTCTGCCTGAAACTTTTTTTACTGTCTGGTCTAATGTCTTTGATCGAGCAGCCTTATTGGCTGATGAAACTTTATTGGTGCATGGTGGTACATCTGGTATTGGTGTTGCGGCAATACAGATGGCGACGGCTTTGGGTGCTAAAGTGTTTGCTACGGCGGGTTCTGATGAGAAATGCCGGGCGATAGAAAAACTGGGGGCGCTTCGCGCAATTAATTATCGTACCGAGGACTTTCTTGATGTCGTGCGTGCGGAAACGGCGGGTAGGGGCGTGGATGTAATACTTGATATGGTGGCTGGCAAATATCTGTCCAAAAACATCAACAGCTTGGCTGATGATGGGCGTTTGGTCATTATTGCGCTCTTGGGCGGGGCGAAGGCTGAGCTTGATATGTCGCAGGTGTTGCGTCGTCGTTTGCATGTGACTGGATCAACATTGCGTCCACGTTCAGTCGAATTTAAAGCCAAAATTGCTCTGGCTTTGCGTAAAGAAGTTTGGCCACTTTTGGAAAATGGTGCGATTAAACCGGTGATTCATCAGGTTTTCTCTTTGTCGCAGGCGAGTCGGGCGCATGAAGTGATGGAGGCGAGTCAACATATTGGTAAGTTAGTGCTTGAATTGTGATTTTTGTAGTTTTGGCTTGGTTGTTCTGTAGATTTTTGATGAATTCTAAGAATTTTGGCAAATTCGGCACGGCTAGATGACAAAATGAGGTGTTCATCTTTAAACTTATGATTGGAAAATTGACCCTCATAGCCTTGCCGCGATACAATAGACAGTTAATTAAATTTTTAAGCTTATGCCACAACAGCGACGCACATTAATAGCCGGTAATTGGAAAATGAATGGCAGTCTTGCAGTAAATGCGAGTTTGCTTGAGAGTTTGAAGCTTGCCCCCGAGGTTGCCTTAGACGGTTCTGCGTGTGAAGTGTTGGTTTGTGTGCCAGCCATTTTTTTGCCGCAATGTGAAGCCGTGTTGAAATCCTCAGCCATCGCACTTGGTGCGCAAGATGTTTCGGCTCATCAATCCGGTGCCTATACCGGTGAAATATCTTCGGCAATGTTAGCTGATTTCTCGTGTGAGTATGTCATTGTCGGGCACTCTGAACGTCGTGCCTATCATCATGAATCGAATGAGTTAGTGGCACAAAAGGCATTGCAGGCTTTGCGTTCTAGTATTTTTCCTATCGTGTGTGTCGGTGAAACTTTAGAGCAGCGTGAGGCTGGTAAGACCAATGAAGTTGTTGTGACTCAATTGCGTGCAGTAATGGATGTATTGGATGATGGTGCTTTGGCGCGCATCGTGGTGGCATATGAGCCTGTTTGGGCGATAGGTACTGGTAAAACAGCGACGCCTGAAATGGCACAAGAAGTGCATGCGGTATTGCGTTCGACTTTGGCGGAGCGTAGTGATTTTGCTGCGAATAAAGTTCGTATTTTGTATGGCGGTAGTATGAAGCCTGATAACGCGAAAGCCTTATTGGAAATGCCTGATATTGATGGTGGCTTGATTGGTGGTGCTTCTTTGAAGTCGGCTGACTTCCTCGCAATTATTCGCGCAGTTTAAGTTTTTTCGCTGCGCTCAGTTTTTTGGATTATTTTTGTTGTAATGATTAATTTTACTTGGATGTTTTAAATGCAAACTTCTTTATCTACCTTGGTTATGATTGTGCAGGTTTTGTCTGCGTTGATTATTGTTGGTCTGGTCTTGCTGCAGCATGGTAAGGGGGCTGATATGGGGGCTTCATTTGGTTCTGGTGCTTCCGGTAGTCTGTTCGGTGCGACAGGTTCTTCTAATTTCTTGTCGAAATCCACAGGTGTCGCTGTTGCAGTGTTTTTTATTGCGACTTTGGTTTTGACCTCTTTCGGTGCTAATAAAACCCCGTCTGTTGGTGTTATGGATAATTTGCCCGCAGCGAAAACAGCACCTGCAAGTGCTTCTGCGAATGCTGCTGCAGTTCCTCCAGTGGTTGCGCCAGCAAGTGCCGCTAGCCAAGCTTCTGAAATTCCAAAATAACTTATCGTAGATCAGTTTGTTCGGCAAAAAAATCTTGAATTACTGCAATTGTGCGTTGAACAATTGAGCTGAACCGAGTACAATGCTGGGCTTATGCCGACGTGGTGAAATTGGTAGACACGCTATCTTGAGGGGGTAGTGGCGAAAGCTGTACGAGTTCGAGTCTCGTCGTCGGCACCAATGAATAAGTCAGTTTTTCTAGCTGACTTGATCGAGGAAGTGGTTGTGGATTTAAGTATTCCCAATCATGCAATAAACATATCAATGTTACGTTTTTATATGGGTAGCCTAACGTGAACCTCGAAAATTATTTCCCAGTTCTTCTCTTTATTTTGGTTGGTATTGCTGTTGGTGTTGTGCCGCAGATCTTGGGCCGTTTAATTGCGCCGCACCGACCTGATAGTCAAAAAACATCTGCTTACGAGTGTGGCTTTGAAGCCTTTGAAGATGCGCGTATGAAATTTGACGTGCGTTACTACCTCATTGCAATTCTCTTTATTTTGTTCGATCTCGAAACTGCTTTCTTCTTCCCATGGGCTGTCTCCATGAAGGAGTTGGGGTGGACTGGCTTCTTGGTGATGCTTGGCTTCATCTTGGAGTTTGCGGTCGGATTTTGGTATATCTGGAAAAAAGGCGCCCTGGATTGGGAGTGACCTGATAGGAAAAGCGTATGTCAATTGAAGGTGTATTGAGCGAAGGCTTTGTTACAACCAGTTTGGACAAGCTGATTAATTGGACTCAAACGGGTTCTATGTGGCCAATGACTTTTGGTCTGGCTTGTTGTGCGGTTGAGATGATGCACGCAGGTTGCTCTCGTTATGATATGGATCGCTTTGGTGTGATTTTTCGCCCTTCTCCGCGTCAATCAGATGTAATGATTGTGGCTGGTACGCTTTGTAATAAGATGGCGCCAGCTTTGCGTAAAGTCTACGATCAAATGGCAGAGCCGCGCTGGGTAGTTTCGATGGGTTCTTGCGCAAATGGTGGTGGCTATTATCATTACTCTTACTCTGTAGTGCGCGGTTGTGATCGTATTGTTCCGGTTGATATTTATGTGCCTGGATGTCCTCCGACTGCTGAGGCGCTCATTTACGGCATCATTCAATTGCAAAACAAAATTAAGCGCACCAATACGATTGCGCGCTAGTGTGGTGCTAGTGTAATTCGTGAGCGAAAACTACAACATAAAGCAAAATGACTACCAAATTAGAAAATCTTGAGTCGGCAGTGAAGGGTGTCATCGGCGAGCGACTCATGCAGTCGCAATTGGCGCTGGGTGAGTTGACTGTCATTGTCTCTGCAAAAGACTACTTGTCGGTGATGCGTGATTTGCGTGACAACGCTGCCACCCAATTTGAAGAATTGATCGATCTGTGTGGCGTGGATTATTCCACTTATGGTGAGGGTGCTTGGGAAGGCTTACGCTTCGCTGTGGTATCGCACTTACTCTCAATTAAGCATAACTGGCGTTTACGTGTCCGTGTTTTTGCTGAAGATGATGAATTTCCGATCGTGGCGTCTTTGGTCGATGTGTGGAGTGCAGCAAACTGGTATGAGCGCGAAGCATTCGACTTCTTTGGTATTTTGTTTGATGGTCATAATGATTTGCGTCGCATATTGACTGATTATGGATTTATCGGTCACCCCTTCCGAAAAGACTTCCCTGTTTCTGGTTATGTAGAGATGCGCTATGACGCCGATCAAAAACGCGTTATTTATCAGCCGGTGACAATAGAGCCGCGTGAAAATACGCCGCGTATTATTCGCGAAGAAAACTACGGGATTAAGGGGTAAGGAAGCATCATGGCTGAAATTAAAAATTACACCTTAAACTTTGGTCCTCAACATCCGGCAGCGCATGGCGTTTTGCGCTTGGTGCTTGAATTGGATGGTGAAGTTATTCAACGTGCGGATCCGCATATTGGATTGTTGCACCGTGCAACAGAAAAACTAGCAGAACAAAAAACTTACTTGCAATCTGTGCCTTACATG
Source organism: Undibacterium sp. GW821-FHT11H02 (assembly GCF_058808015.1). NCBI lineage: Bacteria > Pseudomonadati > Pseudomonadota > Betaproteobacteria > Burkholderiales > Oxalobacteraceae > Undibacterium > Undibacterium sp. GW821-FHT11H02. Next base: position 94,998 of record NZ_JBXARG010000006.1, read on the forward strand.
GATCGCCTCGACTATGTGTCGATGATGTCCAATGAGCATGCCTATGTCATGGCAATCGAGAAGATGCTTGGCTTGGAAGTACCCTTGCGCGCACAATACATTCGAGTCATGTTTGACGAGATTACGCGTCTGTTGAATCACTTATTGTGGATAGGTGCGCACGCGCTTGACGTCGGTGCGATGGCGGTGATTTTGTATGCGTTCCGTGAACGCGAAGATTTGATGGATTGCTACGAAGCCGTATCAGGTGCTCGTATGCACGCAGCGTATTATCGTCCGGGCGGTGTATATCGTGATTTGCCAGATGAAATGCCTAAGCACAAAGCGTCGATTCTGAAAAATGAAAAAGCGATGCGTTTGTTGAACGAAGATCGCCAAGGTTCTCTGCTAGATTTCATTGAAGCATTTACGAACCGTTTTCCAAAATACGTTGATGAATATGAGACTTTGTTGACGGATAATCGTATCTGGAAGCAGCGTTTGGTAGGTATCGGAGTGGTTTCGCCTGAACGTGCAATGGCGATGGGATTCACTGGCCCTATGTTGCGCGGGTCTGGTGTTGAATGGGATTTGCGTAAAAAGCAGCCGTATGAAGTCTATGATTTGCTCGACTTTGACATCCCGGTTGGTGTGAACGGCGATAGTTATGATCGCTATCTGGTACGTGTTGAAGAAATGCGCCAGTCAAATCGCATTATTAAACAATGTGTTGAATGGCTGCGAAATAATCCAGGCCCAGTCATGTCGACCAATCATAAAGTCGCGCCACCAAGTCGTGTCAACATGAAGTCGAATATGGAAGAGTTGATCCATCACTTCAAATTGTTTACTGAAGGCTTCCATGTTCCTGCTGGTGAGGCTTATGCCGCGGTTGAGCATCCTAAGGGTGAGTTTGGTATTTATTTGATGTCGGATGGCGCGAATAAGCCATATCGCATGAAGATTCGTGCACCAGGTTTCCCTCATTTGCAAGGTTTGGATGAAATGGCCAAAGGTCATATGATCGCCGATGCCGTGACGATTATTGGTACGCAAGATATTGTGTTCGGTGAAATCGACCGCTAATCGGTTATTTAAGAATTAAATATTGATAAATGATTGGCTCTTATTGAGGGTCAATATTTGAGGCAAAAGCGATGGTCTTATCAGAGCAAGCATTAAAGAAAATTGATCGCGAATTGGCGAAGTTTCCCGCGGATCAACGTCAGTCTGCCGTGATGGCGGCCCTGGCGATTGCCCAGGATGAAACTAGTTGGTTATCTCCTGAAGTATTGCAGTTTGTTGCCGATTACATCGGTATGCCTGCCGTTGCAGTGCAAGAAGTGGCGACCTTCTACAATATGTACAATACCAAGCCAGTTGGTAAGCATAAAATTACTGTTTGCACCAATTTGCCATGTGCCTTGTCTGGTGGTGAGCGCGCAGCACATCATCTAAAGCAAAAGCTTGGTCTCGACTACAAAGAAACAAGCGCTGACGGCAAATTTACCTTGATGGAAGGTGAGTGCATGGGAGCCTGTGGCGATGCCCCTGTGCTGTTGGTTAACAACAAACGTATGTGCAGCTTTATGTCGAACGACAAAATCGATGCCTTGGTCAGTGAACTAAGCCAAACAACAGAAGCAGGTAAATAATGACGAGTCTACATAATCGCCATATCAAGCCACTGATTCTTGCTGGCTTAGACGGAAAAAACTGGCACCTGCAAGACTATGTTGCGCGCGGTGGCTATCAATCTTTAAAACGTATTTTGGATGAAAAAATCCCACCTGAACAAGTGATTGCGGAGCTGAAAGCTTCTTCATTGCGTGGTCGTGGAGGTGCGGGTTTTCCAACGGGCTTGAAGTGGAGCTTTATGCCACGTCAATTCCCAGGGCAAAAATATTTAGTCTGCAATACCGATGAAGGCGAACCTGGTACATTTAAAGATCGCGACATCATTCGCTACAATCCACATGCTTTGATTGAAGGTATGGCGATTGGTGCCTATGCAATGGGTATTACGGTTGGCTATAACTACATTCACGGCGAGATTTTTGCTGACTATGATCGCTTCGAAGAAGCCTTAGAAGAAGCGCGAGCTGCCAATATGTTGGGTGATCGTATCCACGGTTCGGATTTTAATTTCCAATTGCACGCTTTCCACGGTTACGGCGCGTACATCTGCGGTGAAGAAACTGCTTTGCTGGAGTCTTTAGAAGGCAAAAAAGGGCAGCCACGTTTCAAACCACCGTTCCCGGCAAGTTTTGGTTTGTACGGTAAACCAACGACCATCAATAATACTGAAACCTTTGCCGCTGTGCCATTCGTGTTGGCGATGGGCGGCGAAGCTTATGCTGCACTTGGTAAGCCAAACAATGGTGGTACCAAGATTTTCTCCATGTCCGGTGACGTGGCTAAGCCAGGCAATTACGAAGTCCCAATGGGCACACCGTTCGCAACATTGTTAGAGTTGGCTGGCGGCATGCGTGACGGCAAAAAGATTAAAGCAGTTATTCCCGGCGGGTCTTCTATGCCAGTCTTGACTGGTGATGTGATGATGGCGACCGATATGGATTATGACTCCATCGCTAAAGCGGGCTCTATGCTCGGTTCTGGCGCCGTCATCGTGATGGATGAAACGCGTTGCATGGTCAAATCTTTATTGCGTTTGTCCTACTTCTACTTCGAAGAATCATGCGGTCAATGTACGCCATGCCGTGAAGGCACAGGCTGGCTGTATCGCATGGTACATCGCATCGAAAACGGTCAAGGTCGTCCAGACGATTTAGATATGTTAAATGCGGTTGCAGACGGTATTCAAGGTCGCACAATTTGTGCCTTAGGTGATGCTGCTGCGATGCCAGTTCGTGCATTTATCAAAAATTTCCGTGAAGAGTTTGAATACCATATCGAGCATAAACACTGCTTGGTTCCGACTTATTTATAAACAAGGCTGTAGTTTGTTCTTGAATTGAGAATTAATTCAAGTCTGAATATTTATTCGCTTAGCGTACCCAGAGCACACCATGGTTGAAATTGAAATAGACGGCAAGAAAGTAGAAGTCCCTGCGGGCAGCATGGTGATGGACGCTGCTAATAAACTTGGCACCTACATTCCTCATTTTTGCTATCACAAAAAATTGTCGATTGCTGCTAATTGCCGCATGTGTTTGGTTGAGGTTGAAAAAGCGCCTAAACCTTTGCCAGCCTGTGCTACGCCAGTGACACAAGGCATGATCGTTCGTTCGAATAGCGATAAAGCGGTCAAGGCACAAAAAGACGTGATGGAATTTTTGTTGATTAACCATCCGCTTGATTGCCCAATTTGCGATCAAGGTGGTGAATGTCAATTGCAAGATTTGGCGGTCGGTTACGGTAAAACAAGCTCGCGCTATGAAGAAGAAAAACGTGTAGTGTTTCATAAAAATGTTGGCCCTCTGATCTCGATGGAAGAGATGAGCCGCTGCATACACTGCACACGCTGCGTACGTTTTGGCCAAGAAGTTGCTGGTGTAATGGAACTTGGTATGCTCGGTCGTGGAGAGCATTCAGAGATTACATCTTTCGTTGGTAAAACGGTTGATTCAGAGTTGTCTGGCAATATGATTGACTTGTGCCCAGTGGGTGCATTGACTTCCAAACCGTTCCGTTATTCAGCGCGTACTTGGGAGTTGTCACGTCGCAAGTCGGTCAGCGCACACGATGGCCTCGGTTCGAATCTAATCGTTCAAGTTAAAAACAACAAAGTCATGCGCGTCGTTCCTTTGGAAAATGATGCGGTCAATGAATGCTGGATCTCCGACAAAGATCGTTTTGCCTACGAAGGTTTAAATAGCGCTGATCGTCTCACTAAGCCTATGTTGAAACAGGGCGGTCAATGGCAAGAAACTGATTGGCAAACGGCATTGGAATATGTTGCGCATGGTTTGAAAAATGTAAAGCATGAGCATGGTGCGAATGCTATTGCTGGCTTGGCCTCCGCCCATTCCACATTGGAAGAATTAAGTCTTTTGTCGCGCGTAGTACGTGGTCTGGGCTCTGACAATATCGAAACGCGTTTGCGCCAATCTGATTTGGCTTTAACTGGCAAAATCAAACCATGGTTGGGTATGTCTATTGCTGCATTTGCACAATTGAAGCAAGTCTTTGTAATTGGTTCTTTCCTGCGTAAAGATCACCCATTGTTAGCAGCTCGTTTGCGTCAATCGGTCAAATCTGGCACGAAGTTAAGTGTCTTGCATGCGACCGATGATGAACTCTTGATGAAGGTCGCGAATAAAGCAGTTCTCGCTCCATCTGCATGGTTGTCTTTCTTAAGTGAAATCGCAACTGCGGTTGCTAGCGCAAAACAAATTGCTAAACCAGCTGGTTTAGCGGAAGTCCTTGTATCAGACGCGGCACTAGCGATTGCGACTAGTTTGTTGTCAGGTACAGAGGCGCAATCGGCTGGTGTGTTCTTGGGTAACACAGCGACGCAACATCCTGATGCATCTAAGATTCACGCCTTGGCACAATGGATAGCGCAAAATACGGGGGCTGGTTTTGGTTACTTAACCGAAGCCGCCAATACCGTCGGTGCTTATCTTGCTGACGCTGTTCCAACAAATGCTGATACGGCGACTCATGTCTTAAGTAATGCGCGTAAGGCAGTGCTGTTGCTGAACGCCGAACCAACATTCGATTTTGCGAATGCTAATCAAGCACAAGCAGTATTGACACAAGCAGACATGGTTGTCGTTATGTCCGCGTTTAAACATGGCATGGAATACGCTGATGTCTTGTTGCCGATTTCTCCATTTACCGAAACAGCGGGTACCTTCGTCAATTGCGAAGGTCGTGCGCAAAGCTTCCATGGTGTCGTAAAACCATTAGGTGATACGCGTCCTGCATGGAAAGTATTGCGTGTACTGGGGAATTTGTTAGGCCTCGATAACTTTGAGTTTGAAACAGCAGAAGCGGTTCGTGATGCTGTTTTAGGTCAAGGGCAAACTGATTTGTCGTCTAAGTTAAATAACATTGCAGATATAGCGATTGCTTCTTCTGTTCAGCATACCGGCTTGGAACGTGTATCTGATGTGCCTATCTATAGCACCGATGCGATTGTGCGTCGTTCTGAATCCTTACAACGCACAGCCGATGCGAAAGCCGCAGTGATTAGCTTGAGCGCCGCAGAGTTTGGACGTCTGGGTATTGCTGATGGCGATTTTGTGAAATTAACACAAGCAGGTAGCTCGGTCTTAGGCGCTGCTAAGCTTGATAAAACTTTGCCTGCGACTGTGGTGCGCGTGGCTGCCGGAGTTTTGGCAACCCATCAACTGGGTGCGATGTTCGGCCCGATTAATGTGGAGCGTGCATAATGAATTTCTTAGATACGCTTCAGTCCTACGGCGTGCAATACCTCGGTGGTTTGTGGCCTTTGGTGTGGACTTTAACCAAGATTATCTGTATCACTTTACCGGTCATGGGCTGCGTTGCTTACCTGACCTTGTGGGAACGTAAAATGATAGGCTGGATGCACGTGCGTCTTGGTCCAAATCGTGTTGGCCCTGCTGGTCTTTTGCAACCGATTGCTGACGCTTTAAAGTTACTGCTTAAAGAAATCATCATCCCGGCAAAAGCGAATAAAGTGTTGTTCGTGATTGCACCAATTATGACGATTATGCCAGCCTTGGCTGCATGGTCTGTGATTCCTTTCGGTCCCGAAGTCGTTTTGGCAAACGTCAACGCTGGTTTGTTGCTGATTATGGCAATTACCTCGATGGAGGTGTACGGCATCATTATCGCCGGTTGGGCATCCAATTCTAAATATGCTTTCTTAGGTGCAATGCGCGCTTCAGCTCAAATGGTTTCTTACGAAATCGCGATGGGTTTTGTGCTTGTGATTGTATTGATGGTATCTGGTAGCTTGAATTTGTCAGATGTCGTCAACGGTCAGATGAAAGGCTATTTTGCTGAGCATGGTTGGAATTTTCTGTCTTGGAATTGGCTGCCTTTGCTGCCTATGTTCGTGATTTATGTGATTTCCGGTATTGCCGAGACTAACCGTCATCCATTCGACGTTGTTGAAGGTGAATCTGAAATCGTTGCTGGTCACATGGTTGAATACTCAGGTATGTCCTTCGCCATGTTCTTCTTGGCTGAATACGCCAATATGATTTTGATTTCCGCCTTAGCGTCTTTGATGTTCTTGGGTGGATGGAATTCACCGATAGGTCACGCCGTTCCTGTGCTGGGATTGTTAGCCTATTTGCCGGGCTGGATTTGGTTAGGCTTGAAAACTTTTGTTGTGGTATCGATGTTCATTTGGGCACGTGCTTCTTTCCCGCGCTATCGTTACGATCAAATCATGCGCTTAGGTTGGAAAGTGTTTATTCCTTTGACCTTGGTTTATTTGGTGATCGTTGCGGCATGGATGCAAACCTCCTGGAATATTTGGAAGTAAACAGCTAAAGAAAATTGGAAGCAAATAATGGAAGCAATTAAGGATTTTTTTGGCAGCTTAATGCTGCGCGAGTTGATCAAAGGCTTGGCCTTGACGGGTCGCTATATGTTTGCGCGCAAAATTACGGTGCAATTCCCAGAAGAAAAAACACCGCAATCCCCTCGTTTCCGTGGCCTGCACGCTTTGCGTCGCTATCCAAATGGAGAAGAGCGTTGCATCGCCTGCAAATTGTGCGAGGCTGTCTGTCCGGCAATGGCTATTACGATTGAATCTGATCAACGTGAAGACGGTTCACGTCGCACGACACGTTACGACATTGATTTGACCAAATGTATTTTCTGCGGATTTTGTGAAGAGTCTTGCCCGGTTGATTCCATCGTAGAGACCCATGTCTTGGAATATCACGGCGAAAAACGTGGCGATCTGTATTTCACCAAAGAGATGTTGCTTGCAGTCGGTGATCGTTATGAACCAGAAATTGCTGCGGCTCGCCAAGCCGATGCAGCGTACCGTTAAACTGGAAGAGCTGAATTATGGATTTTGTTACTGTCTTATTTTATGTGTTTTCGGCGATTTTGATTATCGCTGGAACGCAAGTTATCACTGCTCGTAATCCTGTGCATGCGGCTTTATTTCTGGTGCTGGCATTCTTTAATGCGGCCGGAATTTGGATGTTGCTCAAAGCGGAGTTTCTGGCGATCGTGTTAGTGCTGGTGTACGTTGGTGCAGTCATGGTTTTGTTCTTGTTCGTAGTCATGATGTTGGACATCAATATGGACAAGTTGCGAGAAGGCTTCTGGGGACGTTTGCCACTGGCTGCCATTGTTGGTGTCGTTATCGCATTGGAAATGTCTGCGGTACTATTCCGAGGCTTTTTGCGCACAGACAATAGTGTTCCTGCCGCAGCCTCAAAAATTGGAGATACTAAGGCTTTAGGTATAGAAATTTTCACGAACTATGTATTTGCATTTGAAGTTGCTGCTGCGATTTTATTGTTAGCAATCGTTGCCGCAGTAGCTTTGACTTTACGCAAACGTAAAGACAGCAAGTATTTCGATCCAGCGGCTGCTGTGAAAGTAAAACGTGCTGACCGTGTTCGTATTGTGAGCATGAAAGCAGAATCAAATCGCTCAACAGGCGATGTGCAGGCAAGTGCAACTAATGCAGAAAATACAGGTGTATAAATGGCTTTGACTCTGACACATTTTTTGATTTTGGGCGCGATTTTGTTCGCCATCTCTATCGTCGGTATTTTCATGAATCGCAAAAACATCATTGTTTTATTGATGTCGATAGAGTTAATGTTGCTGGCGGTGAATATGAATTTTGTCGCATTTTCACATTATTTGGGTGATGCAGCGGGACAGATTTTTGTCTTCTTTATTTTGACTGTGGCGGCCGCTGAGTCGGCCATTGGTTTGGCGATTTTGGTGGTGATGTTCCGCAATCTGGATACGATCAATGTCGAAGATTTGGGTACGCTCAAAGGTTAATGTAGTAACAGTCTTCTTGGTTTGAATGCAGTTCGAGAATTTATAAGAATTAAGATAACAAAGGGTCATTATGGCGGGGCAACTTAACCCACATTTATTGCTGGCAGTACCATTAGCGCCACTCGCTGGTGCAGCGATTGCTGGTCTGTTAGGCACGAAATTTTTCGGCAATCTGGTTGGTCGCAAGGTGTCGCATACAGCGACTATTCTTGGTGTATTGATTGCATTCATTCTGTCTTGCATGACTTTGTCGCAAGTGCTCGATGGCGCAAAATACAATGCCACTCTGTACCACTGGATGACGGTTGGTAGCCTGAAGCTTGAAGTTGGTTTTTTGGTCGATAGCCTGACTGCTATGATGATGTGTGTGGTGACTTTCGTGTCATTGATGGTGCATATCTATACCGTAGGCTATATGGCTGAAGACGAAGGCTACAACCGCTTCTTCGCTTACATTTCTTTATTTACTTTCTCGATGTTGATGCTCGTGATGAGCAATAACTTCTTGCAATTGTTCTTCGGCTGGGAAGCAGTTGGTCTGGTTTCTTATTTGTTGATTGGTTTCTGGTATACCAAACCCACTGCTATTTACGCCAACATGAAGGCTTTCTTGGTGAATCGTGTTGGTGACTTTGGCTTTATTTTGGGCATTGGTTTGTTAGTGGCTTACGCAGGCTCTATGGATTACGCCGAAGTTTTTGCCAAGAAAGCGGAACTCGCACCATTGATGTTGCCAGGTACTGACTGGATGTTGATCACCGTTGCTTGTATCTGCTTGTTCATCGGCGCGATGGGTAAATCCGCACAATTCCCATTGCACGTCTGGTTGCCTGATTCTATGGAAGGCCCTACACCAATTTCTGCTTTGATTCACGCAGCAACGATGGTGACTGCCGGTATTTTCATGGTGGCTCGTATGTCGCCATTGTTCGAGATGTCTGATACCGCTTTAAATTTCATCATGATCATCGGTTCTATCACTGCTTTGTTCATGGGCTTCTTAGGTATCATTCAGAACGATATCAAACGTGTTGTGGCGTATTCAACCTTGTCTCAACTGGGTTATATGACAGTCGCCTTGGGCGCGTCGGCTTACTCAGTGGCAGTGTTCCATTTGATGACACATGCCTTCTTTAAAGCATTATTGTTCTTAGCGGCGGGTTCTGTGATTATTGGTATGCATCATGATCAAGACATTCGCAATATGGGTGGTCTGCGTAAGTACATGAAAGTGACTTGGATTACGTCATTATTAGGTTCTCTGGCATTGATCGGTACGCCATTCTTCTCGGGTTTCTACTCAAAAGATTCGATTATTGAAGCCGTCATGTTGTCGCATTTGCCTGGTGCTGGTTTTGCTAAGTTTGCGGTATTGGCAGGTGTCTTCGTCACGGCTTTCTATTCTTTCCGTATGTATTTCTTGGTATTCCACGGTAAGGAAAATTTCGGTCACGCTCATGATGCGCACGGTCACGACGATCATCATGATGACCACCATCATGGCTTGGCACCGGGACAAAAACCGCATGAATCTCCTGCGGTGGTGTGGGTTCCTTTAGCTTTGTTAGCGATTCCATCTGTGTTGATCGGTTTGTACACGATAGAACCTATGTTGTACGGTGACTTCTTCAAAGATGTGATTTTCATTGATCATCACGCACACCATGCGATGGGTGAATTGAAGGAAGAGTTCCATGGTTGGCAAGCAATGGGCGTCCATGCTCTGATGACGCCACCGTTCTGGTTAGCCGTGGCTGGTGTGGCATTGTCTTACTTCTTCTACATGGTGAAGCCTGCGATTCCAACCATGATTAAACAAAAGTTCAGTGCTGTTTATTCTTTGCTCGACAACAAATATTACATGGATAAATTCAATGAAATCGTGTTTGCGGGTGGCGCCCGTTTGTTGGGTGGCGGTTTGTGGAATATCGGCGATAAAGGTTTGATCGATGGTTTGGTCGTTAATGGTAGTGCGAAGTTGGTCGGGTTGTTCTCCAAGTTGGTTCGTTTGTTCCAGACTGGTTTCATCTACCACTATGCGCTGGTAATGATTTTGGGTGTATTGGGCTTCTTGATTTATTTCATGCCTATCCCGTTTGCTAAATAAGTGACCATAATAAGATAATCATGATGCTGTCAAACTCTCCATTATTAAGCCTGTCGATTTGGTTGCCAATCGTATTTGGTGTTGTTGTATTAGCCTTGGGGCGCGATAAAAGCCCTGGTTTTGTGCGAACTCTTTCTTTGATTGGTTCACTGCTCAGTTTTGCGGTTACCCTTCCAATTATTGATGGGTTTAATAACACTGCGCATGGCATGCAGTTCGTCGAAAGTTTTTCCTGGATTTCCCGTTTCAATGCCTTTTATGCTTTAGGTGTCGACGGTATTTCCATGTGGTTGGTGCCTTTGACTGCCTTCATTACGGTCATCGTGGTGATCGCCGCCTGGGAAGTCATAGAGAAAAACGTCGCCCAATATATGGGTGCTTTTCTGATTCTGTCAGGATTGATGATAGGCGTTTTCTGTGCGACTGATGGTTTGCTGTTCTATGTCTTCTTCGAAGCGACTCTGATCCCTATGTACATCATCGTCGGTGTTTGGGGTGGACCAAATCGTGTTTATGCAGCGTTTAAGTTTTTCTTGTACACCTTGTTAGGTTCTTTGCTGACTTTGGTAGCGATTATTTATCTCTACCTCAAATCTGGTAGTTCTTTCAATATTCAGACTTGGCATCAATTACCTTTGACTTTGCATGAGCAAATCATGTTGTTCGTGGCGTTCCTGATGGCATTCGCGGTGAAAGTACCAATGTGGCCAGTACATACTTGGTTGCCCGATGCTCACGTGGAAGCACCGACCGGTGGCTCTGTGGTGTTGGCTGCGATCATGTTGAAATTGGGTGCTTATGGTTTCTTGCGCTTCTCTTTGCCGATCGCACCTGACGCTAGTCATTACTTATCCGGCATGATGATTACCTTGTCTTTGATTGCGGTGGTTTACATCGGCTTGGTCGCATTAGTACAAAAAGATATGAAGAAGTTGGTAGCCTATTCTTCGATTGCTCACATGGGCTTCGTCACGCTTGGCTTCTTTATGTTTAATGAATTGGCGGTGCAGGGCGCCATCGTCCAAATGATTTCTCACGGTTTTATTTCCGCGGCGATGTTCCTTTGTATCGGTGTATTGTATGACCGCGTGCATTCACGTGAAATCGCTGACTACGGTGGGGTGGTCAACACGATGCCTAAGTTTGCTGCTTTGTTCGTCTTGTTCTCTATGGCTAACTGCGGTTTGCCAGCGACCTCAGGTTTCGTCGGCGAATTCATGGTGATCATCGGTGCCGTTAAGTTTAATTTTTGGATCGGCATGCTAGCCGCGACTGCGCTGATTTTTGGTGCCGCTTACTCATTATGGATGGTCAAGCGCGTGGTGTTCGGCGCGATCACGCATGATCACGTGGCGAAATTAACGGATTTGAACAAGCGTGAATTCTTTATGCTGGGCGTACTGGCGATTGCAGTGATTGCGATGGGCGTGTATCCAGCCCCATTCACCGATGCGATGCAAGTCTCCGTTGCTGATTTATTGAAGCATGTTGCAACATCTAAAATTGCTCCATAGTAGCCATTAGAAATTAGAAATCAATAATATGAACCTGATTCCACCATCACTTTATCCAGAAGTATTTTTGCTGCTGTCGATTTGCGCTATTTTGCTGATCGATATGTTTCTCGGCGATACAAAGCGAAATATCACTTACGCACTGAGCCTGCTGGCGTTGGGTGTTTGTGGTGTGTTGACGATGAATGCAACGACAGGTAGTTCAGTTTACTTGAGCAATAACATGTTCGTTTCTGATGCTATGTCGAATCTGCTAAAAATGTTCAGCTACATTGCAGTCGGCGTGACCTTTATTTATGGACGTCAGTATGCGACAGATCGCGGCATGACTAGCGGTTTGCTCGGCGGTGAGTTCTACACCTTGGCTTTGTTTTCTTTGTTGGGTCAAATGATCATGATCTCCGGTAATAATCTCTTGATTATTTACCTTGGTCTGGAACTAATGTCTTTGGCCTTGTACGCATTGGTGGCCTTACGTCGCGACAATAATGTATCGACCGAAGCTGCGATGAAATACTTTGTCTTGGGGGCTTTGGCTTCAGGTTTCCTGTTGTATGGTATTTCTATGCTCTACGGCGCGACTGGTACCTTGAATTTGAATGAGATGTCTAAGGTTGCAGCTTCTGTCACCGCCAATAAAACAATTCTGGTATTTGGTATTGTTTTCTTGGTCGCCGGTTTGGCGTTCAAATTGGGTGTTGTGCCTTTCCATATGTGGGTGCCGGACGTTTATCAAGGATCTCCCACGGTCGTTACCTTATTGTTGGGTGGCGCGCCAAAATTGGCCGCGTTCGCAATTACCTACCGTTTATTAGTCGAAGGCTTGTTTAGCCTGGCAGTCGACTGGCAGCAAATGTTAATGGTGCTGGCAGTGATGTCGATGGCGATTGGTAATATCACCGCGATTGCTCAGACTAATTTGAAACGTATGCTGGCGTATTCCACCATTTCACAAATGGGTTTCATGTTGCTGGGCTTCTTGTCTGGCGTCTCGAACGGCAATACAGAGCTTGCCGCAGAAGCGTATAGCGCCTCTATGTTTTATGCGATTACCTACGTCATGACGACTTTGGGTACTTTCGGTATTATTTTGATGTTGTCACGTGCTGGTTTTGAAGCAGAAAACATTGCCGATCTCAAAGGTTTGAATAAACGTAGTAAGTGGTTCGCCTTCATCATGTTATTACTGATGTTCTCATTGGCAGGTATTCCGCCATTGATGGGCTTCTATGCAAAATTATCGGTGTTGAGCTCGGTAGTAGCTACCGGTCAGATTTGGTTGGCGGTAGCTGCAGTCTTGTTCTCGTTGATCGGTGCGTTCTACTATTTGCGTATCGTCAAAGTAATGTACTTTGACGAGCCAGTTGATACTTCGCCTATCGCTGCGCATATGGATTTGAAGTTGGTATTGAGCGTCAATGGTTTAGCCGTGTTAGCACTCGGTTTGATGCCAGGCTCATTATTGCGTAGCTGTGTTGATGCAGTGAAGAGTGCCTTAGCTTCTTAAGTTTTTTCATCTCCTATTCTAAAGAGAGAAGTGCCTTGAATACATCACTATCAAGTTGGCTTGTGATTTTCGTGGCACTTTTCGCCGCAAGTTTGCCGTTCATCACTGAACGTGTCTTTGGTCTGATCCCCTTAAAGACTTCGAAAAAAAAATCAGCCTGGCTGCGTTTAGCTGAGCTGATTGTGCTGTATTTTGTCGTGGGTGCTTTAGGCTTCTTTTTAGAGTCAAATGCCGGCAATCGCTTCGAACAGAAATGGGAATTTTTTGCGGTAACAGCCTGCTTGTTTATCGTATTGGCGTTTCCCGGATTCGTTTTTCGCTATCTGCGCAAAAGTCATAGCTAGCAAAATTCAGTAAGAACTAGCCACCACTCAGCACCTAATCAAAGCGACCAAAAACAGCATGAATATTCTAGATCTAGGTCCAGATCAAAACCCTCAATTAGCCGAAATTAAAGTTGATAGCCAACGTGTCTATCAAGGCAATTTCTTGCATGTCGAAAAAGACACGGTCAGACTGCCGGACGGTAATCTGGTTACGCGTGAATACATCAAACATCCGGGCGCCGTCGTTATCCTGCCTTTGTTTGAAGATGGCACAGTGTTGATGGAGCGCCAGTTTCGTTATCCATTGAATCAAGTTTTTCTGGAATTCCCCGCGGGAAAAATCGATCCCAACGAAGATTCATTAGTCTGCGCAAAACGTGAACTCAAAGAAGAAACTGGCTACACCGCCAGCGACTGGCAATTTCTCTGCACTATCCATAACGCGATTGCCTATGCCGATGAACATCTTGATATTTATCTGGCACGCGGTTTGATTGCGGGCGAGGCAAGGCTCGATGAGGAAGAGTTTTTAGAAACCTTCACTGCACCTGTTTCTGACGTGTTGGAGTGGGTTAAGTCAGGAAAGATTACCGATGTCAAAACCGTTATTGGGGCTTTTTGGCTGGATAAAATTCTTAAGCAAGAATGGTCAGTGTGAACTATTTCGTCACAATTTCATCTCAAGTGTGACGCCAAATTGTCTGAACGAAGGAGCAAATTCTTGATTCTTGGTTGTGAGCTTACTGCTGGCATATTGTTCGATATTCACTTTGTCTTGCGCTAGCAAATTGCGCGCAACAAATCGCATTGTGGTTTCTTTGTTCAACTTCCATTTCACAAACGCATCCAAGCGGCGGCTCACACTAATATAGCGACTGTTTTCTTGGGATAATCGAAATGGTCCTCCGTTGGTGAAGGTATAAGACGCACCGCCCGACCAGATATCGTTCGCCTTATAATCTATCCCTGTGTTGGCGGATAAACGCGCTTGTTGTGCAAATCGATTGTTCGGTGCGGGAACATTGTCAACTGACGACCAATTGCGCGCTGCATTGGCTCTGAATTCTATATTTTTTCCATCCTCAAATAAGATTGATAAGGGAAACTTGGTATCGAACTCCAACCCACGAGCCTGTGCATTGCCATCATTGACAGGCATATCGACCCATCTTTGATCGATTAGACTAATGTCGCGGCGCATAAGGTTTTCAATCTTTTTAAGATAAACCGAGGCACTGTATTTCAGGCCATTCTCACCAAAATGTTCAAACCCAGCATCAAGGCCTAGAGCGATTTCTGGTTTTAAAAATGGATTGCCACTGCGTTCGGGATAAGCAAACTGATTATTCAAACTCTTAAACTTGGTAGGAATTAAGTCGGAGGCTTCTGGATTTTTAAAACTACGGGCGAACGCGAATCTGACTTGGTTTTCTTTGCTATCGGCTAGCTTCCATAAACTTTGCAGTATCGGACTTAGTACACTGGTCTTATTTTTAAATTGGCTAAACTGGTCGCCCGATCCTGTAGTCTGAAACATCTCCCAACGCAGTCCAAGATAGTTGGACCACGTCGGGGTTGTTAGCCATTCATCCTGCACATAGAAGGCAGCTCGCTGAATGCGTACATCGCTACTATCGTTCAAGATGGTCGGCGACTGTGCTTGCATAGTCGTCTGGGTTTTATGGCTATCAGAGATGGTGATCGCACTATCCCATCCGCTTTTAAGGATATGAGTTTTAGCAAATGAAGTCACGTAACTGCCAGTTGATTTCCAATCTTGATGTGTTTCATTCAGTTGCGTTTGTCGTGTCGATGGTAAAGAAGAATTGCTAGCCGAGGTTTGATCTGAGCCCGTAGTGCCTAGCACAAAATGATTTACGCCTAGATTGAATTTGAAGGTGGATTTGTTGCCAAATTCATTGGCTAAACGACGCTCCCAGTTGAGCTCTGCACCCAGCCCTTTTCTATCGTCATGTGTCTTAGTTTTATCAGTCGAGTTCCCCCAGTCCGTCAAACTGTCTCTATCTATCTTTTGATAGAAAATTCGATTCTTCAAGGTGAGGGTATCGCCATTTTCTAGCATCCACGTGAATCTAGGATCGATATTGAGCGCGGGAAATGAGGTTTTTGCTTCACTATGTGCGAGTTTTGTAGCGTATTGTCCTGTTAATCCATCAAGGGTCTCTAGTAAAGTCTGATTACGACCTAAAAAATGTCCCGAGATGATACGAACGCCGACTCCATAAGAAAAACGATCGCTCTTGTCGGATTGATTCAAGCTGATATTTCCAAAAGATTCAATTGCGGATCGATTCAAACTAGTGCTGAATTCACGACTCGCCGTCTCTATCTTCTTCATTACAATATTGATGGTGCCGGCGATGGCGCGGGTGCTCAAGTCTGCCGTACCTGCGCGTAGAATTTCTATTCGCTTTATCTTGTTAACATCGACAGTTTCTATACCCATGCCTCTTGGTAGCGGCTCGCCATCCATTAGAATTTGCGTGTAGCCGCTGGCCAAGCCACGCATACGAATCTCATTGCCGCTGACGGTAACGCCAGATTGGCGCTTGAGAATTTCTGCAACATTAGACTCGCCATACTGCTTAATTTCGTCCTCTGTCACTACGATTTTGGAAGCGGTGTCCTCGCGTCGTGCATCATACTGTTTGGCATTGATTTCGACTTTTTGCGTTGGTTCTAATTTTGTTGCTGCTTTACTTCCTCTATTTTCTTGTGCATGCACCGTACTGGTCGCGTAACAAGTACTCAAGACGGCACAGATTAAGGTTTTTTGAGTTATGTGTAAGGAATACATTAGTGGCATGAATTGGCGGGTCTGGATAGTAAAAAGCATAGTTAATATTATCACGTTGCGTAATTAATAATTTGAGAATTTTATTGTACTTATGTGGCTAGTATCGTTTTAAAAAATTGCTTTTGGATGTAAGCGAGATTCGTCCAAAAATGCGCAGTAAAAAGTAAAAAACCGCTACGTAATAGCGGTTTTTCATATCACTTGAAGGAGTCGATCTCACTAACGAGCCATTCAAAAATAAATCACATACTAGGATAATTCGGACCACCACCACCTTCAGGTGTCACCCACACGATATTTTGCGTCGGGTCTTTAATATCGCAAGTCTTACAGTGCACGCAATTCTGGGCATTGATTTGTAAGCGATCACCCCCTTCATCCGTTTTTACGAATTCATATACACCGGCTGGACAGTAACGACTTTCAGGTCCAGCGTATTTTGCTAAGTTAATGTTGACTGGCACACTCGCATCTTTCAAAGTCAGATGGATAGGCTGATCTTCAGCGTGATTGGTATTGGAGATAAATACGGACGACAAACGATCAAAAGTTAACTTGCCATCTGGCTTAGGATAGTTGATCGGTGTGAACTCAGAAGCAGGGCGCAGGCATGCGTGATCCGGTGTGGAATGGCGTAGAGTCCAGGGCGCTTTGCCACGCAATAGCACTTGATCTAACCAGACAAAAGGTGAACCGTATGCGCCTTTCTTTAGCAAATTCTTGACGTTACGTGCGACGTGTAATTCTTCATGTAACCATGACGCTTCAAATGCGGTGGAATAGGCCACCAGTTCATCATGTTGACGGTCCGCGCCCAATGCCTCAAATGCTGCAGTGGCAGCCAGCATGCCAGTTTTGATTGCAGCATGGCTACCTTTGATACGACTCATATTTAAGAAGCCTGCATCACAACCGATTAATGCACCACCTGGGAAAGTCAGTTTGGGCAGAGACTGTAAACCACCTGCAGTGATTGCCCGTGCACCGTAAGAAATCCGTTTTGCACCTTCGAAGAAACCACGAATCGTTGGATGGGTTTTGAAACGCTGGAATTCTTCAAATGGTGAGATGTATGGGTTCTCGTAAGCGAGGCCAACGACGTAGCCAACCGCCACTTGATTATTCTCCAGGTGATAAAGGAATGACCCTGCGTATTCACTCATCATCGGCCAGCCTGTCGTATGTACGACCAAGCCTTCTTGATGTTTGGAAGGATCGATCTCCCATAATTCTTTAATGCCTATGCCGTAAGATTGCGGATCTTTGCCTTTGTCCAGCTCGTATTTCGTAATCATTTGTTTGCCGAGGTGGCCACGTGCGCCTTCTGCAAACAAGGTGTATTTCGCATGTAATTCCATCCCGATCTGGAATGAAGGCGATGCTTCACCTTCGCGGTTCACGCCCATATTGCCAGTGGCAACGCCTTTGACTGAACCATCCTCATTGAATAAGACTTCAGCAGCGGCAAAGCCAGGGAAAACTTCTACGCCCAAGGCTTCGGCTTGCTGGCCTAACCAGCGTGTGACATTAGCTAAAGAAACAATATAGTTGCCTTCATTATGGAAGCATTTAGGAACTAGCCAATTCGGTGTTTTGAATGCGCTATTCTCAGTCAAAACATAGATGCGATCTTCCGTGACTGGTGTATTGAGTGGTGCGCCAAGTTCTTTCCAATTTGGAAAAAGTTCAGTCAAGGCGATCGGATCCATAATTGCACCGGATAAGATATGCGCGCCCGGTTCGCCACCTTTTTCCAAGACCACGACAGACACTTCTTTGCCGCTTTCTGCGGCCAGTTGTTTGAGTTTGATCGCCGCAGATAAGCCAGCAGGGCCGCCGCCAACGATTACAACGTCATATTCCATCGCATCGCGTGGACCGTATTCTTCTAATAATTGCTGTGAAGTAGTCATAGTGTGTGGGCTTTCCAGATTGAAGGCAGTCGCTTGCAAAATTCGATCCACGATCTTATGTGCACGGAAACAAATGTGCAAGGTGATCGACTAGTGGTGGATTTCTAATGCTTGATTCTTGTTGTATTTTGAATTGCGCATAAGTGCTGGATTATCCCAGATTTTTATGCGCTTGCCTGTATGCCCAGCTAGGAAAAACCTCGAATTGATCCAAGAAAATGCATATTTCTTAGGAAAAAAATGATTTGTGAGAAATCTCTCAAGTGACATTTTCCCATCATAATGTTGATTGCGGGTATGATTCGCACAATTTGCTAAGTTGATTTGTCTTGGGGGCAAGGCAGCAAGATGGCATTGTAGAAGCAGTTACCAGATCGGAATTTTAGATCATAATTTTGTTGGAGAAAGAAATGGGAATAGAAGTCAATTTTGAGGGCAAAGTTGCCCTTATTACCGGTGCATCGAGTGGTTTGGGTGCTCGCTTTGCAAAAGTTTTGGCGATGGCGGGGGCGCAGGTTGTATTGGCTTCACGTCGCATAGATCGCTTGAAAGAGTTGCGCGCAGAAATTGAAGCTGAAGGTGGTGCCGCCCATGTAGTCGCTTTAGACGTGACCGATTATGCGAGTATCAAATCGGCGATTGCTCACGCTGAAACCGAAGCCGGTCCGATTGATATTCTGATTAATAACTCAGGCGTTTCGACCCAACAAAAATTGGTCGATGTAACGCCCGAAGATTATGCTTTTGTGATGGATACGAATCAACGTGGTGCATTCTTTGTAGCCCAAGAAACCGCAAAACGTATGATCACCCGCTATAAAGGTGATCATAAAAAGCAACACAGAATTATCAATATCGCCTCCGTTGCTGGTTTGCGCGTGATCCCGCAATTAGGTATTTATTGCATGAGCAAAGCCGCCGTAGTACAAATGACAAAAGCCATGGCGGTGGAATGGGGTAAATTTGGTATCAATGTAAATGCGATTTGCCCTGGCTATATTGAGACTGAAATTAATGAAGATCATTTCAGAACTGAGCAAGGTCAAAAATTGATCAATATGTTGCCGCGAAAACGAGTTGGTACGCCGGAAGATTTGGATGGTTTGTTGCTATTATTAGCCGCCGAAGAATCGCGCTTTATCAATGGCGCGATAGTTTCAGCTGATGATGGTTTGAGCGCGTCGTAAGTTGCCTATTTTGTTTCGATCAAAAAATACCCGAATAAAATTTTCGGGTATTTTTTTGTGCGCTTGATGCTGTCAGCACGACTAGCTTATTCGCAGTAATTTATTAATCAATTCACTAGATGTGGTGGCATTGAGTTTTTTCATTAACTTAGCCCTATGCATTTCTACCGTACGCGGACTAAGCTTAAGATTGCGTGCGATCATTTTACTGGTTTGACCATCTGCTAATAATGCGGCGATCTCACGCTCTCTGGTCGATAGCTCTTGTGACACTTTGCGCTTAGCGCTCAAATCATCAAAAGTCCAGATGCCTGCGGCGTGCGCATCGTTTGGATGTAAGGAGCGGCCAGTGACATGGCACCAAAATAGCTCTTGATTTGCGCGCTTCATGATGCGTTCGTCTGAATAAGTGCCAGTCGCGTTGATGATAGGCACTATGCGTGCCCCTGTGCGTTCAAATTCATCAGAACTAGGATATAACACTAAAAATGATTGCCCTATGAGTTCGTCTTGGCGATAGCCGAACATCGCCGCCAAAGCCTGATTGCAGGCGGTGATGCGACGATTTTGCGAGACGCACATGCCTATGGGAGCCAATTCAAAAATGCTGGCAAAATCGATTGGCAAGTCAGTGGGCATAGCGAGAAAAAATAAATAATGAGTAAGGACGTCGTGATGAGAATGCATGCTGCATAGAATACAATGAAGCGCATGTAATGGCGAGAGATTGCTGGTGGGTTTGTGCGTCGTTGCAGATAGACTGTGCGGTTTTCATGTAGTAGTTCTACGGTATTGCATTGTTCTGCTTTGCGCTCTATGCTTGATTTTTTTGGTGCACCTAGAAAAGGGAGACGTATGAATAAGCTTTATCCTGATGCCGCAACGGCACTGGCTGATATAGTCAAAGATGGTCAAACCATTGCGGTTGGTGGTTTTGGTTTGTGTGGTATTCCAGAAGCGCTAATCGGCGCTTTGCGGGACAGCGGTAAGAAAAATCTGACTGCAATCTCCAATAATGCGGGCGTCGATGGTTTTGGTTTGGGTCAATTGTTAACGACTCGTCAAATCACCAAAATGATTTCTTCTTACGTTGGTGAAAATAAAGAATTTGAACGCCAATATCTGGCAGGCGAGTTGCAATTGGAATTTACGCCACAAGGTACTTTGGCTGAAAAGCTGCGTGCTGGCGGCGCAGGGATTCCAGCATTTTTCACCAAGACGGGGGTTGGTACTATCGTCGCCGAAGGTAAAGAAGTGCGTGAGTTCGACGGCGAACTATATGTGATGGAGCGCGCCTTGGTAGCAGACGTGTCTTTGGTGAAAGCGTATAAGGCTGACAAAGCAGGTAATTTGGTCTACCGCAAAACAGCGCGTAACTTCAATCCTAACGTCGCGATGGCGGGCAAAATTACGATTGTTGAAGTCGAACATTTAGTGGAAATTGGCGAGATTGACCCGGATGAGGTTCACACGCCCGGCATCTACGTACATCGTATCGTCGTCAATGCAAATCCAGAAAAACGCATCGAACAACGCACTGTAACGCCTAGCTAATCACAGAATAAGAAAGAGGACATCATCATGGCATGGAATCGTGACGAAATGGCTGCACGTGCAGCGCAAGAATTACAAGATGGTTTTTACGTGAACTTAGGAATTGGTTTGCCGACTTTGGTGGCAAATCATGTGCCTAGTCATATGGAAGTGTGGTTGCAATCCGAAAATGGCTTGCTCGGTATCGGACCGTTCCCGACGGAAGATCAAGTTGATCCAGATCTGATTAATGCTGGCAAACAAACCGTTACGACATTAGCTGGCTCATCGATTTTTAGCTCGGCTGACTCGTTCGCGATGATACGCGGCGGTAAAATCAATGTGGCGATTTTGGGCGCGATGCAAGTGTCTGAAAAAGGCGATCTTGCCAACTGGATGATTCCGGGCAAAATGGTAAAAGGCATGGGCGGCGCGATGGATTTGGTGGCTGGTGTTGGCCGCGTTGTGGTCTTGATGGAACATGTGGCTAAGGGCGATGCGCACAAAATTTTGAAAGCCTGTAATTTGCCATTGACCGGCGTTGCTGTGGTGGATCGTATCATCACAGATTTAGGTGTAATCGACATCACTGCCGCAGGATTAAAGCTGGTTGAATTAGCGCCGGGTGTTACTAAGGAAGAAATTCAGGCGAAGACAGAAGCTGAAATAGATATGAGCTCGGTGCAATAAGCCGCTCTTATTTTTTGTCTGCGTGTTTGTTGCGTATAGAAAATAGCCTGAGATGGAATTGTCTCAGGCTATTTTTTTTGCTTAAGTTATCCTGATCGCGCCAATGTTATTGAGCGACCCAGCCACCGTCCATATTCCAGGCAACGCCACGGATTTGTGTGGCGGCATCGCTGCAGAAAAATACCGCTAAGGCGCCTAACTGTTCAGGCGTGACAAATTCGCCAGAGGGTTGCTTTTCAGATAGTAGCGATTTTTTTGCCTCTTCATTGCTGATGCCATCGCGTTCTGCGCGTGCATCGACTTGTTTTTGTACTAAGGGTGTCAATACAAATCCTGGGCAAATGGCGTTGCAGGTAATAGCCGTGTCGGCTGTTTCTAATGCCGTGGTTTTTGTGAAGCCGATCAGACCGTGTTTTGCTGCAACGTAAGCAGATTTTTGTGCGGATGCGACTAGACCATGCACTGAGGCGATGTTGATAATTCGCCCCCAATTTTTGGCGCGCATAGCTGGTAAGGCGAGACGCGTAGTATGAAATGCCGAGCTTAAATTAATCGCGATAATTGCATCCCATTTTTCAACAGGAAAATCTTCAATCGCCGCTACGTGCTGAATGCCTGCGTTATTGACCAAAATATCGACACCCCCCAATTCGGTTTGCGCCTGCGTCATCATGTCGGCGATTTGTGTTACCTGCGTCATGTCGGCATTCGAGTACATGGTTTTGACTTTAAATTCATGTTCTATTGCGGTGCGTATTTGCGCTATCTCTTGCGCATCGCCAAATCCATTCAAACAAATATTTGCGCCAGCTGCCGCTAGTGAACGTGCAATGCCTAAGCCGATTCCAGAAGTGGAGCCAGTAACTAGAGCGGTTTTTCCAACAAGTGCAGGTGTTTGCATACTATTTCCTAGTGAAAAATAAAATATAGTGAGTGAAAAAGCGTCATTGCAGCGATTTTATGTCAAAGCCTCGGTAAAATGGCAGCTTACTTGTCTAATCTTGCAAAGAAATCTTTTATGGCTTTCACCCGTCAAACTGTGCAATGCATTTCTCCCGCTGGTCTGCATCAAATGTCTTATAAGGAATGGGGCGATCCAGGAAATTCTAAAGTCCTGATTTGCGTGCATGGCGTGACGCGTGTCGCTGACGATTTTGATATGTTGGCGCAAGCTTTAGAAGAAGACTATCGTATCATTTGCCCAGATGTTGTCGGGCGTGGTCAGTCTAGTCATTTACCGAATCCCCAGCTTTATCAAATTCCACAATATGTGAGTGACATGGTCACTTTGCTGGCGCGCGCCAATGCAGAGACGGTTGATTGGTTTGGGACCTCGATGGGCGGTTTGATCGGCATGGTGCTGGCTTCGATGAAAGATAGCCCGCTCCGTAAATTGGTATTGAATGATGTTGGGCCAAGTTTGAATTTTGATGGTTTAAAGCGGATAGGTGATTCGATTGCGCAAGATGTGCGTTTTGATACGTTTGAAGAAGCTCAGCGATTCATCCGTGAAGTTTCCATTTCGTTTGGTCCTCATTCCGACACTGAATGGCACAAAATCGCGCGTGATGTGTTAAAACAAAATGCGGACGGCAAATGGGTGCGTCACTATGATTTGAATCTGGCAATTCCTGTGCAAGCGACTACAGCAGAAGTCGCAGCGATAGGAGAAAAAATGTTGTGGGCTGCCTATGATGCCATCACGTGCGATACCTTATTGGTGCGTGGTGCAGAATCTGATTTGTTATCAAAAGCGACCGCGACTCAAATGCAAGAACGCGGACCACGTGCTGAGGTAGTCGAGATACCCGGCGTTGGGCATGCTCCAACTTTTGTCCAGCAAGATCAAATAGCCATTGTTAAAGAATTTTTATTGCGATAGCTTATTTTCGACATTTTATTCGCGATTTTTTGGGAGTTATTTCATTATGCTGCAACGTTTTCATGTAGGTCCGCGTTTGTCGGAATATGCGATTTTTAATCAAGTGGTATATCTTGCGGGTCAAGTGCCCGAAGATACATCACAAGATATCGTTGGACAAACTCAAAATGTGTTGGCGCAAATCGACCGCTTATTGCTTGAGGCTGGCAGCGATAAATCTCGCATTTTAATGTGCCAGATTTTTATCTCTGATATGGAAAATATGGCAGGAATGAATCAAGCTTGGGACGCTTGGGTGCCAGAAGGCAATTCACCGCCACGTGCCACGGTTCAAGCAGCGTTGGCCAATCCAGATTGGTTAGTTGAGATCGTTGTGACAGCAGCGCAAAAATAATATGGTTTCTTTATCCGCGACAATTTCTGAAGCAGGTTTGGTTGATGGCTTATCGGAAGCCGATGCCGCTCGCGTCATGCAGGCGCTCGAGTTCGTGACGCCTTTTTATGAAGATCACAGCATTTTGACCGAACAAAATGCTTTGCAATTTGTGGTCGGCGTGGCTTCGACTTTGGCCTTGTTAAGAACCGATGTTGATACGCGTATTGCGGGTTTGTTGTTTGAATTATCCGAAGTCAATCCATTAGCCGCCGCGAAAATCGAAACCAAATTCGGTAAGGAAATTGCGGAGTTAGTTGCTGGCGTGCGGCGCTTGATGCGCTTGCGCGAAGCGACTCTGACGCAACATGATGTGGGGCGTGGTAAGGATGATGCCGAGCGCACCGCCTCGCAGATGGAAGTGCTGCGTAAGATGGTATTGGCGATGGCTAACGATATGCGCGTGGTGTTGGTGCGTTTGGCATCGCGCTTAACGAGTCTGCGTTATTTTGCTGAATGTAAGCGTGACGATGGCGCGGTTCAGCAATTTGCTAGTGAAACCATGGATTTGTATGCACCTTTAGCAAATCGTCTCGGCGTCTGGCAATTGAAATGGGAGCTGGAAGATTTATCGTTTCGCTTTTTGGAACCAGAACAATATAAATGCATTGCCAAAATGCTCGAAGAGAAGCGGGTAGAGCGCGAAAGTTTTGTGGTGTCTGCTATCGCTCGTTTAGAGAAAGAATTGGCAGCAGTCGGCGTGAAAGCCGAAGTCAGTGGTCGTCCTAAACACATCTTTAGTATTTGGAAAAAGATGAAGGGTAAAAAGGTTGATTTTGACGAGCTTTACGATGTACGTGCATTTCGAGTCATCGTCGATGACATAAAGGACTGTTACACAGTTTTGGGCATCTTAAATAATTTGTGGACGCCGATTCCCAAAGAGTTTGATGACTATATTTCCAGGCCTAAACCGAATGGTTATAAGTCCTTGCATACTGTGGTGATAGTCGACGATGGGCGCCCATTGGAAGTGCAAATCCGGACCAAGGAGATGCATCAATTTTCCGAGTTTGGTGTGGCAGCGCATTGGCGCTATAAAGAGTCGGGTGGATCGAATTTTTCTGCTCACGAGTACGACGAAAAAATTGCTTGGTTACGCCAATTATTAGCTTGGAAAAATGAAGTTTCCGATGTCGTGGTGGATCAGGAGCAGTTGCAGCGTGAATGGGTAGAGAAAGTCAAAGCTGCAACGCTGGATGATAGGATTTATGTTTTGACGCCACAGGCTAGGGTGATTGAGTTGCCGACTGGCGCGACGCCCGTTGATTTCGCCTATCAATTGCATACAGACGTAGGTCATCGTTGCCGTGGCGCCCGCGTTGATGGCGTGATGGTGCCGCTCAACACTAAGTTAAAGAACGGGCAAACCGTAGAAATTATTACCCTGAAAAGCGGCTCTATTCAGACCGGGCCATCGCGTGATTGGTTGACCCCAGAATATACTGTCGGTACTCGTACTCGCAGTAAGATTCGCGCATGGTTTAATGCCATTGATCAGGAAATGACCTTGTCCAGCGGACGGGGCATGATAGAAAAAACTTTGCAGCGCGAAGGTAAAACGTCCGTCAATTTGGAAGAGCTGGCACGCAAGCTTAGCTTTGCTAGTCTGGATGATTTGTTTTTGGCTGTCGGCAAAGAAGAGTTTAGTTTGCGTCAGGTTGAAAATGCTTTGCGTGATAATCCAGAACCAGAAGAAGATCCCGAACTCTTTGTTGCCAATAAAAGCCGCGCTTCTAGCGTCGTCCAAGGTGCTAAATCGGGTGTCTTGGTCGTTGGTACTGACGGCTTGATGACGCAATTGGCGCGTTGTTGCAAGCCCGCGCCACCAGACGATATTGTTGGTTTCGTCACGCGCGGTAAAGGTGTCTCTATCCATAGACTGACTTGTAAGAATTTTGCTGAAATGCGCAATAAAGCACCAGAGCGAGTGATTCAAACAACTTGGGGTGACGCTGGTAAAGATAGCTTGTATCCCGTGGATATTTTTGTCATGGCGCAAGATAGGCAGGGTTTGCTGCGCGATATTTCGGAAGTGTTCTCACGTGAAAAAATCAATGTGATCGGCGTCAATACGCAGAGCGCAAAAGGACACGCAAAGATGTCGTTTACGGTAGAAATAAATGGCACGACGCACTTGCAAAAAGCGCTGAAAGTAATTCAAGAGGTGATTGGTGTGCAGGAAGTTCGTCGCGCCTAATCGTCTAATTTACCTGATTTGAAATTAAGCGCAAACTTGTGTATTTACCTTGGTGCTAAGCTGAGTCTATCGTCTTCAATGCTGATGATTGCCGTGAGCATCATCAAACTCGTCATCGCGTAACACTTCAGCTTGTAAGGTAATGTGATCAATGCCATGCTTTTCTAAAAGCATTTTCTTAATGCTTTCCAGAATGCGTGGCCAGGCACTAAGGTCGTCAATTTCCAAATGTCCAATTAATGCGGGTTGACCTGGTGACATATCCCAAATATGTAAATCATGTACAGAGACGACGCCGGCTGTCGCCTCCAAGTCGTCACCAATTTGTAGATAATCAATTTGATGTGGCACCCCTTTCATTAAAAAATGAAAGGATTCTTTGAGTACGCCTATCGTCGATTTTAAAATTAGTAGTGAGACGAAGATCGATAAAATTGGATCGATTGGCATCCAGCCTGTGTAGTAAATAATAGCGCCAGACACGATGGCTGCGACCGAACCCAACAAATCACCCATCACATGAATCAATGCCGCGCGCGTATTCATACTTTCTTTGTCATGCGATAAAACCCAGGCAACAATAATATTGATCGTCAAGCCGATTGCTGCAACGATCATGACCACGCCACCTTGCACTTTTTCGGGTGTCGCCAGTCTTTGCAAGGCTTCAAAACTAATCCAAACCACGACGCCCAGCATCACCAATCCGTTGACGAAGGCAGCCAGAGCTTCCGAACGTCCGAAGCCAAAGGTGTGTTTGGCAGTAGGGGGGCGCTTTGCAATTAGTTGTGCCAAAAGTGCTAGCCCGAGTGCAGCGGAATCCGTCACCATATGCCCTGCATCGGAGATCAGCGCCAGTGAATTGGACAAAAAGCCAAAAACAATTTCGACGCCGGCAAAAAATAAAGTTAAGCCCAGTGCCCATGCCAAGATTGATTGACTACGATCAGCGAAGTAATGTTGATGCGTTGCATCGCCATGACGGTGAGCGTGAAGGTGAGCACTTTTTTCTGAGCTAGGATGTGTATGTGAATCGTGAGGCATGGGTGATTGGTTTCATGAAATGAGTAGTGTATTGTAAGTGATTTGCCTTGACTTAAAGGCGGTATAAATATTCGGCGATGTTTAATCTCTAGTTTCGTGGTTCTCATCTTTGGGCGTACGATATGCCTAATTTTCACGAAATTACTAAAAAGCACTTTACGGTTGTCTTGATGTTTGCTATAGTCTCGGCTCTTCGGGCGGTTAGTTCAGCTGGTTAGAATACTTGGTCGACATCCAAGGGGTCGCAGATTCGAATTCTGCACCGCCCACCAGAATTTAGTAAAAATAAGTAGTACTTTGTAAGAGCGAGAAAGGCATCATGGTTATGACACCGCGAACTACGATCACATTCCTTTGTGAGCGACGCTAGTCGAGGTGTTTTTTCGTCTTCAGGTACGATAAAGAAACGCGGCTAGTCCGCGTTTTTTTTCGTCTAAAGATTTATTCAAATTTTAAAATAGTAATTTTTTGGCTTAGGCCCGTATGGAGATGAATATGATTTCAATTCGATTGCCCGATGGTTCACAACGACAATTCGAGTCCGCTGTCACGGTAGCGCAAGTCGCTGCTAGCGTCGGTGCGGGTTTGGCGAAGGCTGCTTTGGCCGGTAAAGTCAATGGCAAGTTGGTCGATACTTCACATCTGATTGAAGCTGACGCTGATTTGGCGATTGTGACTGATAAAGATGCCGATGGTTTGGAAGTGATTCGCCACTCAACCGCCCATTTGTTGGCGTATGCAGTCAAAGAATTATTCCCAGATGCGCAAGTAACCATTGGTCCAGTGATCGAAAACGGTTTCTATTACGACTTCTCTTACAAGCGCCCATTTACACCGGACGATTTGGTCGCGATTGAAAAGAAAATGACAGAGTTGGCAAAGAAGGATGAGCCAGTTACTCGTAAAGTGTTGCCGCGCGATGAGGCGGTTGCTTACTTCAAATCCATAGGTGAAGCTTATAAAGCTGAAATCATAGAATCGATTCCTGCCGATCAAGATGTGTCCTTGTACACTGAGGGTAACTTTACTGATTTGTGCCGTGGTCCGCACGTGCCATCAACAGGCAAGTTAAAAGTATTTAAGTTGATGAAGTTGGCCGGTGCTTACTGGCGTGGTGACTCCAAAAACGAAATGCTGCAACGTGTATACGGCACAGCGTTCGCGAAAAAAGAAGATCAAGAGCAATACCTGCACATGTTGGAAGAGGCAGAGAAGCGCGATCATCGGAAATTGGGTAAGACTTTAGATTTGTTCCACTTCCAAGATGAAGCGCCTGGTTTGATTTTCTGGCATCCAAAAGGTTGGACGATCTGGCAGCAAGTTGAACAGTACATGCGTAAGGTTTATCAAGGCTGTGGCTACCAAGAAGTAAAGGCGCCGCAGATTCTTGATCGTACTTTGTGGGAAAAAACCGGCCATTGGGAAAATTATCGCGAAAACATGTTCAGCACCGAGTCTGAAAATCGCAATTACGCTTTGAAGCCGATGAACTGCCCTGGTCACGTACAGATTTTTAATTCCAATATGCGCAGCTATCGTGAACTGCCTTTGCGTTATGGTGAGTTTGGTCAATGCCACCGGAACGAGCCGTCTGGCGCTTTGCACGGCATTATGCGCGTCCGCGGCTTTACTCAGGATGATGGTCATATTTTCTGTACCGAAGATCAGATTCAAGATGAGGTAATGGCTTTCCATCCGCAAGCGATGAAAGTGTATGACGACTTTGGTTTTGAAAATATTCAAATCAAGTTGGCATTGCGCCCTGAAAATCGCATTGGCTCAGAAGAAATTTGGGATAAAGCGGAAGATACTTTGCGTGCTGCTTTACGTAATTGCGGCATGACTTGGGAAGAGTTGCCGGGCGAGGGTGCTTTCTACGGTCCTAAAATCGAGTATCACTTGAAGGATAGCTTGGGTCGTCCATGGCAAGTTGGCACCATGCAGGTGGATTTTTCTATGCCAGGCCGTTTGAGTGCTGAATATGTCTCTGACGATAATTCACGCAAGGTGCCGGTCATGCTGCATCGCGCGATTGTTGGTTCGATGGAAAGATTTATTGGCATTTTGATCGAAAATCATGCGGGGGCTTTGCCAACTTGGTTGGCGCCTGTGCAAGTCGCGGTCTTGAATATTTCTGAATCTCAGGCCGAATATGCCAAATCTGTGGCAGAAAACCTGAAAAAACAAGGCTTTAGAGTACATACAGATTTGCGTAATGAGAAGATTACCTATAAAATACGCGAACATTCCATGCAAAAGTTGCCTTATATCATCGTAGTCGGTGATAAAGAACGGGATGCAAATACAGTGGCTGTGCGTACGCGCGGTAATCTGGACTTGGGTGTAATGACTCAAGAAGCCTTCTTGGATCGCCTCAAAAACGACTTGGAAACCAAGGCTTAACCAGCTTTTGCCCGTAGAAAAGCACAGCCTGTTTATTTAAATTTTTGAAGGAAACTAAGATAGCTACCGATAAGTCACATCGCATCAACGGCGAAATTACAGCGATAGAAGTGCGTCTGTCCGGCGTTGAGAACGAGCCTTTAGGCATTGTTAAATTAAGTGAAGCATTTCGCTTAGCCGAAGAGGCCGAAGTAGATTTGGTGGAAATCGCGCCAACAGCGCAGCCACCTGTTTGCCGATTGATGGATTACGGCAAATTTAAGTACCAAGAGCAGAAGAAGGCGCACGAAGCCAAGCTGAAGCAAAAAGTTATTTTGGTCAAGGAAGTCAAATTCCGTCCAGGTACAGATGATGGTGATTACAACATTAAGTTGCGTAATTTGACCAAATTCTTGGATGACGGCGATAAGACAAAAATTACTTTGCGTTTCCGTGGACGTGAAATGGCACATCAAGAAATTGGTATGCGCATGCTAGAGCGTTTGAAACTCGATCTTGAGCCTTACGGTCAGGTTGAACAGTTTCCTAAGATGGAAGGACGCCAAATGGTTATGATCCTTTCACCGAAGAAAAAGAAGTGATTTGCAGGGTGGGTTGTAACCCACCATGCAGTGCAAAGAATTTGTGGAAGTCGAGATTTGTAAAGTTCGCGATTTCCACAAAGGGCATTGAACTCGATTTCAAGCCCGAACTAAGTGAGAAGTAGGCATCCAAGAGTAACGTCATTGTTGCCACCTACCATCATATAAAAAGGAGCTGTCGTAAAAGACAGTATGTAATATGCCTAAAATGAAAACAAAGAGCTCTGCAAAGAAGCGCTTTCGTGTACGCCCAGGTGGAACAGTTAAGAGTGGTCACGCTTTCAAGCGCCATATCTTGACTAAGAAAACCACTAAGAACAAACGCCAATTGCGTGGCACCCGTAACATCAACGCGTCTGACGTAACATCAGTCATGCGTATGATGCCAACAGCTTAACCTCTACTCACTATTTTAAGGAGTTATCATGCCTAGAGTAAAACGTGGGGTTACCGCTCGTGCCCGTCATAAGAAAGTTCTCGATTTAGCCAAAGGCTATCGTGGTCGTCGTAGTAAGGTATTCCGTATTGCTAAGCAAGCAGTTATGCGCGCTGGTCAATATGCATACCGTGATCGTCGTAACAAAAAACGCGTATTCCGCGCTTTGTGGATTACCCGTATCAATGCTGCATCTCGTCAACATGGTTTGACTTACAGCGTGTTCATGAACGGCTTGAAAAAAGCGAACATCGAACTCGACCGTAAAGTGTTGGCCGATATGGCTGTGATGGACAAACCAGCGTTTGCTGCGATTGTTAATCAAGTAAAAACGACTTTGGCTGCTTAATTAGTCATAGTCTGTAGTTTCGTCAAGCACGAAGCTGCAATATGGGCGGGGCAGAGGTTCAATCCTGTGCCCCGTTTGTTTTTTTGAAGGGCCTATACAAAATGATTTCGTGATACGGGTCAAATTATTTTGTGTGAGTCTTTTACTGCGGTATTCAAGCTGTACCTATAAAAAGCTTGAACCGCAGAGGCGCAGAGTATGCAGAGAAAGAAAAAGGTTTTCTCTGCATACTCTGCGCCTCTGCGGTTGATGGTTTTTGTTTTTGTAGATGAATATCTTTCTTGGAATTAGAGACTCGTAACTTTCTATCATCCACACGAAGTGGGAAAAAATCGCATGAATCCCTTAGATCAAATTGTCACCCAAGCTATCGCTGATTTTGCAGCGGCACTCGATGCTGCTGCTTTGGAAAATGCCAAGGCTTTGTACCTAGGTAAATCCGGTCAAATCACCGAGCAAATGAAAAGCTTGGGCAAGCTCGCGCCTGATGAGCGTAAAGTTCAAGGTGCCGTCATCAACGTCGCCAAAGAAAAAATCGAGAATGCTTTAACGGCGCGCCGTGATGCATTAGCGAATGCACAAATGGAAGCGCGTTTAAATGCCGAAGCAATCGACGTAACTTTGCCTGGCCGTGGCCGTGGCATGGGCGGTATACATCCAGTGATGCGTACCTGGCAGCGTGTAGAAGAGATTTTCCGTTCTATCGGTTTTGATGTGGCAGATGGCCCAGAAATTGAAAATGACTGGACTAATTTCACTGCCTTGAACAGCCCAGAAAATCATCCTGCGCGTTCTATGCAAGATACTTTCTATGTGGAAGGTAACGACACATCTGGTAAACCTTTACTGTTGCGTACGCACACCAGTCCTATGCAAGTGCGTTATGCACGTATGAACAAGCCGCCGATCAAAGTGATTGCACCGGGCCGCACTTACCGCGTTGATAGCGATGCTACGCACTCACCAATGTTTCATCAGGTGGAAGGCTTGTGGATCGCCGAAGATATCAGCTTCGCAGATCTTAAAGGTGTGTATCTGAATTTCGTTAAAGCTTTCTTTGAAACAGATGATTTGCAAGTGCGTTTCCGCCCATCGTATTTTCCATTTACTGAGCCATCGGCGGAGATTGATATCGCCTTTGGTAGCGGCCCATTGAAAGGTCGCTGGTTAGAAATTTCTGGCTCAGGACAGGTGCATCCATCCGTCATTAAAAACATGGGTCTTGATCCTGAAAAATATATCGGTTTCGCTTTTGGCTCAGGCTTGGAACGCTTAACGATGTTGCGTTACGGCGTGAGCGATTTGCGCCTGTTTTATGAAGGTGATTTACGATTCTTAAAACAATTTAATTAAGACCAAACCTCTCAACACAGAGGTAAAGGTGTACCTTTACGAGGCACAGAGAAAAACAAAGAGAAAAATGAAGAGGCGAGGTTTTCTCCCGCCGTTCTCCGTGTCTCTGTGTCTCTGTGGTGAGAGGTTTTAAGTTCTTAGATTTTTACATCTCTTTTTTGATTTATTCCGTACTGCAAAGTACACCATCAACATCACGGTTGAATTATGCAATTTTCTGAAAACTGGTTACGTACCATGGTTGATCCGAATATGACTTCGGACGAGTTGTCTCATATGCTCACGATGGCAGGTTTGGAAGTCGAGGAAGTGGAGCCAGTTGCTCCGCCGTTTAGTAATGTGGTTGTCGCTGAAATTCGCGAGATCGCCAAGCATCCGGATGCGGATCGCTTAAATGTTTGTCAGGTTGATGTTGGCACAGGTACTTTGTTGAATATCGTTTGCGGTGCTCCGAATGTGCGAGTTGGTATGAAAGTGCCTTGCGCGATGGCAGGTGCGATATTGCCACCAGGTGCGGACGGTAAACCATTTTTGATTAAAGTTGGCAAGCTGCGAGGCGTTGAGTCTCAGGGTATGCTGTGTTCGGCTAAAGAATTGAAACTATCCGAAGAAGGTAGCGGCCTGATGGACTTGCCTGCCGATGCGCAAGTTGGTCAAAATTTCCGTGATTATTATCAACTTAATGATTTGAAGTTCACAATCAAGCTCACACCAAATAAGGCGGATTGCTTGTCGGTACTCGGCGTCGCACGTGAAGTGTCGGCGTTAACGGGTACGCCTATGCATTTGCCTGAAGCACATATTGTGCCGGTGAGTCTGACCGAGAAACTACCAGTCAAAATCAGCGCACCTGATTTGTGCGGGCGTTTTGTTGGCCGCGTGATTCGTGGTGTGAATGCGAAAGCGCCTACACCTGATTGGATGAAGCAGCGCTTGGAGCGTAGCGGTCAGCGTCCCATTTCTGCGTTGGTCGATATTTCCAATTATGTGATGTTGGAAATGGGGCGTCCTAGCCATGTATTCGATCTGGATAAAATCCACGGTGGTCTCGATGTCCGTTGGGGTAAAACGGGTGAGTCCTTAAAACTTTTAAATGGCAATACCGTAGCAGTTGATGAGTGGGTCGGTGTGATCGCCGATCAACAAGAAATCGAATCTCTAGCTGGCATTATGGGTGGCGATTCAACCGCGGTCAGTTTAGACACTGAAAACATCTACTTAGAATCTGCATTCTGGTGGCCGCAGGCAATTCAAGGTCGTGCTCGTAAATATAATTTCTCGACTGATGCCGCTCATCGCTATGAACGTGGCGTAGACTTTGCCTCTATCGTTGAACACGTTGAACGTATCACCGCATTGATTGTAGAAATCTGCGGTGGCACTGAGCACGTTAAGGTTGGTCCTGTGGACGACCTGGTTGTGAATTTGCCAAAGCGTCTGCCTGTGAAACTGCGCACAGCACGCGCGAATAAAGTGATCGGTGTCGACTTTACTGATGCGCAGATCGCAGATATTTTCACGCGTCTTGGTTTGCAGTTTACACAGGAACCAGGCTTGTTCTCGGTCACGCCACCTTCCTATCGTTTCGATATTGAAATCGAAGAAGATTTGATTGAAGAAGTGGTGCGTGTGTATGGTTTTGAGAATATCCCATCCTTGCCGCCAGTCGCACCAAATGCAATGTTGATCGCACCTGAAAATACGCGTTCCGCATTTACTTTGCGCCGTCAGATCGCTGATTTAGATTATCAAGAAGTCGTTAACTACAGCTTTGTGGAAGAAGTATGGGAAAAAGATTTCTGCGGTAACGATACGCCTATCAAACTGCAAAATCCGATTGCCAGTCAAATGAGTGTAATGCGTACTAGTTTGATCGCAAGCTTAGTTGCAAATACTCGTTATAACTTGAATCGTAAACTGAATCGTGTGCGTATTTTTGAACTGGCTGCAGTGTATTTGCGTGATGAATCTATCAGCGATGGCGCATTAACTGTCGCTGGATATGATCAGCCTAAGCGCTTGGCTGCATTAGCCTATGGTCCTGTTGCTACCGAGCAGTGGGGGCAAGTGACGCGCAATGTCGATTTCTTTGATCTGAAATCAGATTTGGAAAATTTATTTGCACCGAAAATCCTGCGTTTCAATAAGCTTGACCATCCAGCCTTGCACCCCGGTCGTTCCGCGCAAGTCGAGTGTGATGGTAGAGTGATAGGCCTGATTGGTGAGTTGCATCCTCGTTTACAACAAAAATATGATTTGCCATTAGCGCCTATCGTATTTGAAGTTGAAGCCGCTGCCTTGCAGTCAATTAATTTGCCTGTACATCGTGAAATTTCTAAGTTCCAGGCGGTGACTCGTGATTTGGCTTTGGTGGTGAAACAAACTGTTTCCACGCAAGATTTGATCGACGTTTTCCATGCGGAAATAAACAAAGCAGAATCTTGCAAAATCGTGCAAGACCTTGTTTTATTTGATGAATATCGTGGTAAAGGTTTGGAAAATGACGAGAAAAGTCTTGCTTTCCGCTTTAGCTTGCAAGATACTCAGAATACGTTACAAGATGAAACGGTTGAGTTGGCAATGACTGCTTTAGTGGCCGCTGCAACGGCAGGTGTTTCAGCCAGACTTCGTTAAATTCATTGTTTTTTTGACGCCCTGAATGCCAATTTTTTATGGCAAGTAGGGGCGTCAACGCATTTCAGTGATCGTAAAAAGTCGATAACCCCCAAGATTAACTGGGTAATGAATAGGTAAATAATGATGAATGACGTAAATTCTGCTGATCTTCAATCTTTATTGGATGAAGATTTAAAACGCGCCATGCATGAAGCACAGGCGCGTTCTAAGGCAGAAAAAGATTTGCCGACCTTAACCAAGGCAGAACTGGCGGAGCTCTTGTTTGAACAAGTGGGTTTAAACAAACGTGAAGCGAAAGATATGGTTGAAACTTTCTTCGGTGAGATTCGTGATGCTTTAGAGCGTGGGGCTGAAGTTAAGCTCTCAGGCTTTGGCAATTTTCAATTGCGTGATAAGCCGCAACGTCCGGGACGCAATCCCAAAACTGGTGAAGAAATTCCTATTACGGCGCGACGTGTCGTTACATTTCATGCCAGTCAAAAACTAAAAAGTATGGTCGATGATTTGCATTCTTCTAGTCAGTTTAATGGTGTTAACGCTGCCTAATTTTCTCCTATGTTTGCCTTATGAGTGACGTCACAATGGAAAACCTCGTGTTGCCTCCAATTCCCGCCAAACGCTATTTCACGATAGGCGAAGTCAGTGATTTGTGTGGTGTTAAACCGCATGTCTTACGTTATTGGGAGCAAGAATTTGCACAGCTTAAACCAGTAAAAAGGCGCGGTAATCGTCGCTACTACCAACATCATGAAGTGCTGCTGATCCGCCGTATCCGTGAGCTACTTTATGAGCAAGGTTTCACCATCAATGGTGCCCGCAATAAGCTTAACAACCAAGTCACCCATGATGAGGTCGCAGTTGAAACAAATGCGAATCAAAATGACGTGATGAATATTGGTCAAATTCGTAGCGAATTGCAGGCCTTGCTGGGATTGTTAAAGTTGTAGTTTGGTTCTACGTCAAGCTAGCGATTTTGAATATCTCAGTACTATCGCAAACTGACTGTCTGATGTTTCCAGATCGGGTCCTGCCATTTATAAAAGAGGCTCAAAGAACCGGGTTGATCGGCGCCATTCTCGGTTTGTAAGGTCTCCATATTTACCACTTCAAAACGGCGTTTAAATACGCCCTCTATTTTGGCTTCGCGTGCGACTAATATTTTGTTAGTGGCGGGAACCCAGCCTGCAAATTCTACATAGCCTAAATTGGGATCCGTATTAGCGGGCGGCAAGACGTCGATTGTCCAGCCTGTGCTAGTTTGATGAAATAGCCACAGTTCACGCCAGGTATCCATAGGTTGTACTGCCAGCGTTAATGCAGTGTTCTGCGGATTGGTGCGTGCCGAAGCTTGCCATACCACACTGTAGGTACAACGTTTTACCAGCGGGTTCTTGATATCTTGCTTGTTGTCGCGTTTGTTGTCACGCTTGTTATCTATCAGATACACGCAAGTCTCGCCAACATCGCCCGGAGCTGTGACGATTTGTAGATTACTTTTTGGGGTAACAGGTAATTCTGCGGCCCAGCGCGCTGTGCCTACACGTACACCAGCATCGGCATAGCTTTGTTTGTCTTCGTCAGTTAATTCTTCCTTGTTAACCGCAGCAAGTTCTAATAGCGCGCGATTGCCGGCGGCTTGCACGTCCTCATTTTTACGGCTACGTTGGTAGGCGATGCTAGACCACACGCTGGCTTTGCGCATCTTGATGCGGTTCTTGAGATACTCACTCAAATTGCTGGTGTCGACACGATCTAAGACGTCGGCACGCCAATTATCGATAGCGAATTTTGCTAAAGGGCGTGTAGCCGGATCCATGCATTCTGCCCGGGTCAATGCTAAAGCGGCACGCGCTTTTTGTTCACTACTGGCATTCATGGCGAGTACGCGGCGAAAGGCTTCGCCGTCATAACAAAGTTGAATCCTGCCTTCACGTTCAAAACTCTTAAACTGCACGCCATAATAGCTGGCGACTTCCAGATGCGCAGCGATGCTTGTTTCAATGTGCTTTGCTGGTTTCGTAGTGAAACCAGTTTGGCTTTGCAAATTGGTCGAGCGTCGTGCCAAGCGTTCTGCCATGCTACCCAAGGCATCAAAAACTTCAGGACCGATTTGCTTGACGGGTGCGGCTTTTAAATAGGCGGCCGTGTAACTGATTCCCAGTGCCTCAGCCCCTGGTGTGTCGCGTAAAAAACGAATCACTGCGAAACTGTCCGGCGCGTCGTCAGGATCTATGCGCACCAGCCGTACTTGGCTCGCTTTAATAAATCCGGCACGTTCGCGTCTATGGTCATAGACTTGCAAATAGTCCATGCGTTCACCACGAATTTCTAAACTATCGCCTTGCCATAAAATGACTTGTTGTTGTGCGCTGTCTTTGGGGGCGGCACGCAACGCCGCCTGATCTTGTGTGACGATGGCGATAATACTGGAAGCGGCTGCCGCAGCGATACTTGTTAACATGGTTTTCCTCTATGGTGTTGATTGATGAGTTCGACATAATGATTGCTAGTTGGCGGCTGCGAAAAAACTAATTGTTCTCAGAATTATTTTCGGTCTGTGTCGTTTCTTTGTTAGCACCAGAATTGGTAGTCGTAGTGTTGGCTTGCGTTTTACCGCCACCGAGTAAAGCTGATCCAATAAAACCACCGTCAGCCGGTGCTGGCGCGATGATGACTGAGATCTTGTCGGATAACTTATCTGCCATGGTTTTTTGAATCAGTAAAGGATGCTTGGACAGTAAAGCACCATCACGTTCCAACTGCGCGCTGGAGACTTTTCCCACTAATTCCTGACGATAGGCATCGGCATCGGCTAATTTGCGGCGTGAGTCAGCTTCACCAGCAGCTTCAATCACGCGAGACTGAGCATTACCCTCTGAGGTTTTGATCATAGAAATTTTCGCCGCTTCCGCTTCTAACTGTCGCTGTTCGATTTGTTTTTGTTTGAAGGGCAAAACGTGCTTCATCGCTTCTTCTTGCGCTCTGGCTGCAATCACCTGTTCATTGCCGGCAGCTTCAGCCGCTTTTTCCCTACGAATTTTTTCTGCATCGGATTCCAGTG
Organism: Undibacterium sp. GW821-FHT11H02; assembly: GCF_058808015.1. NCBI lineage: Bacteria > Pseudomonadati > Pseudomonadota > Betaproteobacteria > Burkholderiales > Oxalobacteraceae > Undibacterium > Undibacterium sp. GW821-FHT11H02. Next base: position 132,889 of record NZ_JBXARG010000006.1, read on the forward strand.
CAGTTTGTTTCACTTGTTTTTCCTTTAGCTCCAAGGTGTAACGCATTTTTTCGCTCTCTAATTCCTCTGCTAATAGTTTTTCCATGCCGCGTTTGTAGTCGGCGGGAAGATCGATTTTGCCTATCATTACTGCATGCAAAAGGATGCCGTCGTTAGCCAATTTAGGTTTCAATTCGGTTTCAATAATTTGTTGAATCTCTGCACGTTTGGTAGAGAAAATCTCCTTCACGGTGTAACGGGTGAAAGCTTTGTACATCACGCCTTGCACCATGGGCTCAACGATGTCAGCATTGATATTGTCTGGTAAAGCCTTACCTGTGCTGGTCAATTTGCTCGGATCAATGGCATAACGTACGGTGAGATCGACGCCTAGCGATAAGCCCTCAATTGATTGAAATGGTGCTTCGTTATTTGCGCTGGTCTTGCTAGGGCGGTATAACTGATCTTGTAAAGAGTACTTGCGCAATTGATAGATGCCAGGGATGACGATGACACTGCCTTCACGAAACTGCGCGGCATTCCCTGTAAATAAGTTGGAACGAATGCCAACCTGACCGCGACTAATAGTTTGAATGGGCGGATGGGAATAAACTGCGTAGGCAATCGCCATTACAACGCCAACGATTGCGACATTCTTTAAGCTAGCTTTATTAATCCATGGCGCTCTTACTTGAAATTCGGGCGGATACTCACTTTGGTATTCAGTTTCTGCGTCGGCGCTGGTTGGGGTGACAACGCCTATGTCAGATTGAGAAGACCTGCGTGAAGTGAACACAGACGAAAATGTGGAACGTACTGCGTTGACGATGGATTTAAGACGATTTGCCATGATGCCTCCTGAAATTAAATATCGGTCTAGGGTCTGAATTTGTTCGCATGTTTTTGTGCGTTTCCCTAAGACATATCTTGCTATGTCAGGTGCGGAGGATTCAATGCTGTCCTACGGGAAGTAATTTCACTGCTACGTCGTATTTACTAATAGAACGGAATGTTCACGCTAGTTTGTGAAGAAAAACTCACAACGTAACACTGACTTTTTGTGCGAAAACAGGGATACTGGATGCTAGTAAAGTGAGAAGGAGTGCAGCGTGTCAAATCTAGTAAAAGTCGCCGTTATCGAAGATGACCAGCCAACCAGTAATCAATTTAAAGCCTGGATAGAAGCGGCTAAACCAGGGATACAAATCGATCAATGGTTTAATCGTGATGACGCTGAAGCGGCGATTGCTCGTGAACATTACGATCTGGTTGTTTTAGATATTGAACTTGGGCGTGAGCGTCATGCGGGGGTGGCAATCATCAATGCGATCAACAAGAATGTTAGTAAGGGTGGGGAAGGGCAAGCGACGCCTGTGTTAGTGGTCTCCGCCATGCCTGCGACTATTTATCGCAGCATTATGAAAGCCTTAGATGCTTGGGACTATTTGCAGAAGGCGACATTCGAAGAAACCGATTTTATTGACACATTTCTTGATATGTTGCGCGCTGTCAAAGAACGTCAACAGAAATTGTCTAGTGGTCAAAAGAAAGTAGAAACAGCTTCTGTCGTCGATTCTTTAAGTATGGATCCCTTGCGTCAACGTACACCGATGTGGCGCGGACAACGTATTAATTTACCGTTAACGGCACAACGCATACTCGCTGTGATGTTTGAAAAACGTGGTCAGGTTGTATCATATGATGATTTATATGAAGTCGTTAAGAGCGGCCGCAATCGAGACAATATTCGTAAGCATGTAAGTACGATACGTGATGCTTTTCGTGAAATTGATCCTGCGTTTGAAGGTATAGAAAATGTCCCTATGCGCGGCTTTCGTTGGGTGGCAAGTGTGTAAGTTGTTGCTCAATTTTATAGCCCCTATTCAGGTGACTTGTCATGAAAAAATTTCTGCTTTCATCATATCGACTGCGCTTACTATTTCGCGGCGTTTTCTTGCTACTAAGTTTGGCGACGATAGGCTTGGCGCTTTCGGTATTGCAGCAGGAAAAGCAACTTAGCTATAACAATTACCAAGCGAATTTTAATAAAACTCGTAATCAAATCGTCGCCACCTTACGACATCCCGCCGGGCAATTAGCCTTGCTTAATCCACGTAGCGTAATTGATGAAAGTAATCGGGTTGACGATACTGGTGTTTTACATCCTTTGCTTTTGCCATTTTCTGCACTTGATTTTGATGATCAAAGTAAGGTACAGCAAGCGATTGCAATGTCAGGCTGTCTGGTGCAATACGGCGAGCAAGGGTCACTGTGCGTCGGTATAGGAAATAATCCCTGGGCGGGTGGTTTTATTTATGTGGCCGGTAGTTTTAATAGTGCGGCTTTAGTCTCGCGTCCGCGTGGCCAAATGGTGCGTGATGAAGCTCATCGAATTCGTGTCAGTGTCTCTTTGCGTGGCGAACACTATCAATGGATAGCACCGTTTGAAGAAGAGCCTGCCAGCAAAGCCAATGTCGGCTTGCGCGGTCGCTGGGTAGGATTTGTCGAGAGTGATATTACAAAGCCTAATCTACGCCCGGTGCGTGATTTTCGTGGCTGGGCCTGGCAAAAAGCGATTTGCAATGATATTGATGTTGATATTGATAGGAACAGTAATCAATTAAGGAATTCGGAAACTAAGAATCAAGATTGCCTGCGCAATACTTTTTTTTCTTTGCGTCTGCCTATCGCCGTGCTGCAAGAAGCCTTGTTTGAGAAAAAACGTCCGGTGTGGCCACCACAGGATCTGGATCAAATTCAAGTGGAATTGACAGTGTTGGCACCGGGAAGTGAGATCGCCTTGTTGGATAGCAAAAGCGTGCCAACTGCGACACCTTTTTCTTTGCATGATTTGCAGGCCATGTTATTGCCTGGCGAGAGCTTAAGGATACGCAAAGCCGCTGAGAAAAAAGATATTGTTCAACTGCTAGGCAGCGTCGAGCAGGAAGAAGAATCGTGGAATCTTTTGACCCGCCTAATCAGGCGTTTACCGGTAGATGAATACGATACGCCATTAGTCGGTAGTGATTTGATTAGCACGCCGTTGGATAATTATGAAATTAGTTTGAAAGGCGATGTGCGAAGTATCAGTAAAAGTCTGAGCGTAGTTGCGACCCGGGTATCGTGGTTCGTTGGCGCTATGTTATTCGCTTTGTTGTTGGCGTGGTTGTTGATAGAAATTAATATCATCCGACGTATCACTTTATTGACTAAGCGTGCTGCTAGTTTGTCACGTACGATGAAAGGTGCAGGTGAACTTGATCAGTTGGATGTGAGTGATTTACGCAGTCCCGATGAGTTGGGTGTCTTGGCGAGCGCACTGCATGATTTATTAAGACGCGTTAAAGAGGACGTGGAGCGTGAGACTATACGTACCGAGCAAGAAAAGCAGATGTGGCATGCAGTCGGCCATGAGATTATGTCGCCTTTGCAGTCTTTAATGGTTTTGCATCAGACACCTGATGATCAAAGTCATCGCTACATTAGTCGCATGCAACAGGCGATCAAAGTGCTCTATGGTAGTGCGACACCTAGCGAGGCTTTTCAGACCACTGTGTTGCAACTGGAAGAAATTGATATTGCTGGGTTTTTGGCGCATGTAGCAAGCAATGCGCCGTGCATAGGTGTCGAAGATGTTGAGTTTATCCCACTTGGCGAACGGTATAAAAATATTAAAGTTAAAGCAGATGAATATTCTCTGGAAGATGTCGTTACCCATATCTTGAAAAATGCAGATCGCTATCGTCCAGCAGGAAGCAAGATCAGTATCCGTTTAGCAGTTGATGAACTTAGTGCCAGTATCATTATCCATAACGGCGGTCCACTTATTCCCGACACCATGCTTGAAAAAATCTTTGAGTATGGTGTATCAGATCAATTGGAGTCTGGCGCGAATGGCAACCGTGGTCAGGGCTTGTTTGTAGCGCAAACATATATGGCAAAAATGGGCGGTACCATCAGGGCGCAAAATGTAGAAGAAGGTGTGGAATTTGTGTTGACGCTCATGCTGGGTACTAGCTAGCCCAATTTAACTGTAGTTCGAATAAACGAGTCGGTTTAAGGCTGTTCGTATTGCAGGAAGCAGCTCACTCGCACTCATACCAATTGGACCCACGCCACGATCTACGCAATCGTCGGCGGCTTGTCCGTGAATAAATGTAGCGAGGCAAGCTGCGTCAAATGCGCTTAATCCTTGTGCCATTAGTGTGCCACAGACGCCTGCTAATACATCACCAGTGCCTGCTGTCGCCAGAGCGGGATTGCCGCTGCTGTTGATGATGATCTGTCCTGGTTGAGCGATGATACTACCCGCACCTTTTAGAATGACGGTGGCGTGAAATTTTTTCGCCAAGCGGTGTGCTGCCAGACAGCGATCAGCTTGGATATCCGTCGTGTTGCAATTTAACAAGCGTGCCGCTTCTAAAGGGTGAGGCGTGATGATCGTACGCCATGATAGATGTGACCGGTCAAGACAAAGTTGTGTAAGTTCGGCGTGTTTTGCGATTAGATTGAGTGCATCGGCATCAATGACGATAGTCGGGGCTTGTGTTAAGCCTAGTCGCAAAATATCCCAAGCTTTTTGCGAGCTTCCTATGCCAGGTCCAATGACTAAATTTTTATCTGCGAAATCACTACACGCCGCCTCTTTGCACATTAATTCTGGGTGAAGAAAATCAACCCCATTAAAAGGCGCGATAAACTCTAAATGAACACGCCCAGCGCCAGCATGTAAGGCCGCACGTCCAGAAAGTAGCGGCGCACCTAACATGCCTGCACTACCACCAACAATGGTGACGTCGCCGTAACTACCTTTGTTACTGTCATGTCGGCGCGGTTTAATTAGATTGGATAGTTGAATTGGATCCGACAAGCAAGCGTGAGGTTCCGGATAATTGCTCTCTCTTATATTTAAATCGTCGAGGCTGACGACGCCTGCATAATCTTTTCCTTGCGCCGTGTGCAGCCCTGGTTTGTTGCCAATGAAAGTAATGGTGTGGCTGGCGATGAGTGCGGTGCCATCAGCGCCTGAGTTGATAATCTGTCCCGTGTCGGCATTTAAGCCGCTAGGAACATCTAAGGCCAGCACTGGGCATCGTCTTTTTTGATTAATTAGTTGGATGAGTGAGGCGATCTTGCCTGTAATAGGTCGATCTAATCCTATACCAAATAGGCCATCAACGATAAGATCAAATTCAGCAGGATCGCATTGCAGAGCCTGATCTAATGTGAGCCAATTGAATTTTTTTGATTCCGCACTTTGTAGACAGGTTTTCGCGTCATTAGAATAAACGTCGCGAACGCCGCAGATGACGATGTGAATATCGCGCTCAAAGACACCGCCAGAAGTAAGTCCCGCGGTTGTGACGAGTTGGTTCGCGACTTCAAATGCGTCGCCACCGTTATCCCCAGGGCCGGCCAGAATACATACTTTCCTGTTGACAGACTTGGTCTGAAATTCGAGAAGTTGCTTACCTAGATTTGCTGCCGCAGCGCCAGCCTCTCGCATTAGGGTTCCAGCTGGAAGTCTGCTTTTTTCGCGTTGCTCAAGCTGGCGGATTTGATTAATCTGGTAGAGCGCGTGAAATTGCATGGAGCGGCATCCTAACTAAGGACTAATGAAATTAAGTGAGCGGTTTATTGTAGAGCTAGACTCGTACTTTATTCTGCCTACACATCCAGGGGCTGCTCATTCCATAATAAATCAAGCAACTATTTGATGGAACGCAAATCACTGGTGCCGCTATGTGTTCCCAAAGTCGATATCGTATCGATCAAATGTTGAAATATGCTTTCTATTGGTCCAAGTAAATGTGGCAAGATCAGGCTGAGCATCAAGAAACCAACACCGATAGTAATCGGGAAACCAATACCGAAAATATTCAATTGCGGCGCGGCGCGTGTGAGTATGCCCAGGGCAATGTTGGTAATAAGCAGCGCTGCGACAATGGGTAAAGAAATTAGTAGACCAATTTTGAAAATTTCCTCACCCCAGATGGCTAATTTTTGAAAACTAAAACCCATCGTAAGAGAGGTGGATATAGGAATACTCTTGAAACTGGTAATAAGCGTTTCGAACAGAATTAAATGGACGTTTAAGGATAGAAAAATCAGCGTGGTAATGATGACCAGGAATTGGCTAATAGCGGAGGAACGTCCTCTGGTCTGAGGGTCAAAGAAAGTGGCAAAACCCAAGCCCATAGTCAGACCTGCAACCTCGCCAGCCATCTCGATTCCTGCGAATACAATGCGCACCATAAAACCCATCGCCAAGCCGATGATAAGTTGCTGAAACACCACCATGATGCCGGTGATAGACAGCATATCGACATCTAGAATTGGATCTATAGTAGGGGCGACTATCATGGCCAGAAATACACCAAGTGCGAGTTTTACCTGAACCGGTACACCGTTATTTCCAATTGGAGGAGCGATGGCGATGAAGCCGAGTATGCGTGTCAGCGGCCATAGAAAGGCCGCAAGCAGATTGATTAGCTCGTTGCTACTTATCGAGACCATAGTTGAAATTAGCCAGCCATGGTCGCAACGTTAGTGAAGACTTCACGCATATAGTCACCTAACACCGACAGCATCCATGGGCCGGCAATAATCAGAGTCACGAAAATACCAACGAGTTTTGGAATAAACGAAAGCGTGGTTTCATTAATTTGCGTTGCGGCCTGAAAAATACTGACAATCAAACCTATGCCCAAGGCAACTAATAGCAAGGGTGCAGAAATCATTAAAGTGATTTCCATTGCATGCCGGCCCATGTTCATTACACTATCGGGTGTCATATTCATTCCTTTAGTAAAAGCTGCGCGCCAGCGAGCCGATGAGCAATTGCCAGCCGTCGACTAAGACAAATAGCATGAGCTTGAAGGGAAGCGACACAATCGATGGCGACACCATCATCATACCCATCGCCATTAATACGCTGGCGACTACCATATCAATGATGAGAAAGGGAATGAAAATAGCAAAACTGATCTGAAACGCAGTCTTCAACTCGCTGGTTATAAATGCCGGAATCAGTACCCTCAATGGAATATCTTCCGGACCTTGCAGGGCAGGTGTATTCGATAAGCGCACATATAACGCGATATCAGATTCACGTGTTTGTTTGAGCATGAAGCCTTTGAGCGGTTCTACACCTTTTTCCATCGCCTTTTGCATGGTAATTTCATTTTTTGAAAAAGGCAGATAGGCATCTTCATAGATTTTGTCAAATGCAGGCCCCATGACAAACAGTGTCAAAAATAGAGAAAGACCAACTAAGACCTGATTCGGCGGCGCGGATTGAGTACCCAAGGCCTGGCGCAACAAGGAAAGAACAATGATGATGCGGGTAAAGCTGGTCATCATCAGCAGAGCAGCAGGAATAAACGCCAGCGACGTTAAGAAAATCAGTGTCTGAATACTTAGCGAATAATTTTGCCCGCCACCGGATGCAGGTGATGTGGTGATCGCTGGTAAGCCACCGCCACTTTGAGCCAGTGCTAAGTCTGGCGCGCAAAAGAGCAATAAAAAGGCGATTGAAAATATCGCGTTGACACAATTTGAATTAGAGGAGAAGGGGGAGCGCAAGGTTTTCATGATGCTTTAGGTTTCAGTGGTGTTGCGCTTTTCTAAGGTCTTTTTGAGCCAGTTCGAAAATTGATTTTCTTGATGAGCTGTCGTGTTGTTACCTGGGTCTGAAGAGCTAATTTCTTGTTTAGGCATGCTGCTTAGGGTATTAATTTGTTGTGCCGTGACGCCGACAATCAACCATTGATCTGCAATTTCTATGACCATGATGCGTTCGCGGTTGCCTATGCTAAGACCGCCCACCACTTTCATAGGTACTTTGTTCATGCTATTAATCGGCCCTATGCGTTTAAATAGCCAGGCGATCAAAAGCATTAGTCCAATGACGGCTGCTAAGGCTAAAAATATTTGTAGTAAGCCAGTGCTTGCCGATACACTAGTTTGTCCTTTTGCCTGCGCCATCGCTGGGTTATTGACAACGCCAAGTAGTCCTAATAAAAAACTAGATAGAGACAGCGATCTGAAGAATAATTGCATAAAGGATGGCTTCACTTGTTTAGCTTACGAATACGTTCGGCAGGCGTCACAATATCGGTTAAGCGAATACCAAATTTGTCATTCACCACCACCACTTCACCTTGGGCAATTAAGCAACCATTGACCAGCACGTCCATAGGTTCGCCCGCTAAACCGTCTAATTCAACTACTGAGCCCTGAGCCAATTGTAATAGGTTTTTAATGGCGATTTTGGTACGACCTAGTTCAACGGTCAGTTGTACAGGAATATCGAGAATAAAGTCGATATCGTTGGACGTTTGTGTTTGCGGACTTTTGCCGAACTCTTGAAAAGCGCCTGCGGAAAAAGCAGTTGGTGCTGGCGCAGCTTGCGCCGCTGCAGCCGCTGCGCGTGCTGCGGCTTCGGCATCAGCCTTCTCTTGTTCCGCTATCGCTGCGCCCCAATCATCTTCGCTGATTGCGTCATTGTCATCCATTATTCTCTCCATTTAGTGACTCATGCGATATATCGTTAACGCTAGAGCCTAGCATTTTGTCAACCCGCAGCGCATATTGCCCATTAAAAACGCCGTACTTACATTCCATGACGGGCGTTCCATCTACTTTTGCAGAAACGATTTCAGGCACTGCAATCGGAATGATGTCGCCAACTTTCATATTCAAAATATCACCAAGATTAATGCGAGCAGTACCTAAGTCAGCCACAATTTCTACTTCTGCGATTTGAATTTGCTGGGTCATCAGACGTACCCAACGTTTGTCAATCTCCAGAGTTTCTCCTTGCAAACTACTCGTCAACAAATCGCGGATTGGTTCTATCATCGAGTACGGCATGCACATATGCATTTCACCACTAACCGGTCCCAGTTCTATTGTAAAAGTAGTGGAGACCACAACCTCATTGGGTGTAGCAATGTTGGCGAACTGGGTGTTCATTTCCGAGCGAATATACTCAAATTGAACGGGATACACCGGCTCCCAAGACTTGGCATAGGTTTCGTAAATGATTTCCAGAATCTTTTGAATTATCCTTTGCTCTGTTTGCGTAAAATCACGACCTTCGACCCGGGTGTGAAAACGGCCATCTCCGCCAAACAGGTTGTCGACCAAGAGGAACACCAGACCCGGATCAAGCACAATCAGGGAAGTGCCACGCAAAGGCTTCATGTGCGTTAAATTGAGGTTGGTAGGAACAACCAAGTTACGGATAAATTCACTGTACTTCGAGACTTTCACCGTGCCTACTGAGACCTCAGCACTACGGCGTAGAAAATTAAATAAGCCTATGCGTAAAAGTCGGGCAAAACGTTCGTTGATAATTTCCAAGGTTGGCATACGCCCACGAACAATACGTTCCTGAGTTGCCAAATTATAGGGGCGGACACCCGAGGTATCTTCAAGCGACTCTGCATCGTCTTGATCGCCAGTCACACCCTTTAATAGGGCATCGACTTCTTCCTGTGATAGAAAATTATCCGACACGATTTTATTGAATTACAAATGAAGTAAAAAACACACCACTGACTTTTTGCGGGTCTCCCTTTGGAGAGAAGGGCAAATTGACTTGCTCCATAATCTCTTTGATCAAGATTTCCTTTCCCTCTGGCGTCAAAAGTTCAGCAGCATCTTTACTAGACAACAACATAATCAGGCGACTCTTTACTTGCGGAGCATTGGATTTAATCAAATTTGACTGTGCCTCTTCCGGTACCTGCAGTGTCATTTGCACTTGTAAGTACTTTTCACCGGTGTCTGATTGTAAATTCACGATGAAGGGCTCGAGCGCGAGGAATACTGGCGCTTTTGCGACTTCTTCTTTATGTTCTTTTTCTTTGGTGTTTTTCTTACCTGAGAGCATAAACATAGCCCCGCCACCGATTGCGCCAAGCAAAAGGACAGCGATGCCTATCATAATGAATAGCTTCTTTTTTGATTTACCGACTGGCGCATCAGGTGCCGCAGGTTTTCCGGGTGCTTTTGACATGTTTGGCTTTCACCACTTCATAAGTGTTATTGCAGTTAAAAAAATTATCCACTAGTTTTGTGATTTCTCATCTTCAAAACAGAGTGGGAATTTGGGGCTTGCTCTCAATTTTTATCATTCAGTTATTTCGAAAGACGGTTTTTTTATTGCGAAAACAATCGTAATTAGCTCGCTTTTCGATGACTAATGCTGAGGCGCGAAAGTTTCACAAAAGAATCGTTTCGCCCAGTTTTATTATAGTATTGTTTTCAACTATACGGTCTGGTTTGGCTCGTATGAAACTGAAAACATGTTGGTTTTGATTTAAACCCAGATTTCCCATTAGGCGCACCTGCGGTGCTATTTGTGTGCTGACGGCGCATTTTCGGTCATTTTTGTTGCTCTTCGTTGCAAATAGCTCGCTATTTGCTCCTCACTCGCAACAAAACTGCCTCGAAAAGTGCATCCGTCATCTTCACAAATCCTAATGGAAAATCTGGGTTAAATTTTGAATCAATTGTCACGAGTTCGACCTTATTCCAGCCGCGCATGTTCGGTTTTGAGCAGAGCAATGATAGCTTGCGGGTAATCCTGCCGCGACAAGCTGATTTGGGGAGCAGGGCAGCGCACTTAAGCTAGGCATCCTGCTCTTGGTATGCTTTTGATTTAGACGAATGTATCAACCAGCCCCAATGGTGCTTTTTTGTTCGCAATTGCTGGAATATTGCTTACTGAGTTGTCAGTATCCACACTCGTTAGTTGGCGCTGCTTGGTTTCGCTACTTCTATTGTCGTTATTGGATGAAAAACCACTGTCGGCCGGGGTTGATTGTGCATTGACCGAGAATCCAGACAAGGTCATTCCAGCGTTATCCATCATTTCACGTAATTTCGGCGCTGCCGCTTCAATCGCCTCCCGCACATCGAGGTGGGAAGAAACAAAACTGGCGTCAACCTGGCTGTCGCTAATGCTTAAGACAACTTGTATTGGTCCTAGATCAGGGGGATTTAATGTAAGTTGAGCGCTTTGCTCGCCGCCAGCGACCATCCAGACTATTTTTTGCCCTATCGCCTGATCCCACGCTCTGCTACCAACTCTAGCCCCAATAAAATTGGACGCGGCTGAAACGCTCGCCGCTTCTATAGGTGCTTGTGTCGGTGGCGTTGCATGTGTGGGTTCCGTTCTTGCTATATCGGTGATTTTAAATTCTTTTTGCTCTTCCTTGTCTTGCCCTAAATTATCTCTCTGCGTTTCATGTAACTGTGTTTTCAATGCCATTGAAAATTTATCCGAAGCTGAATGCTCATTTACCTTGAGCTCTGGACGGTAATCTTCGGCAGAGAGATCAGAAATCAGTTCTGTACTTGTGTTTTTGCTAGAAAATTTGCTGGTCTCGCTGGTCTCGCTGGTCTCGCTGGTGTCATCTGCTGGCTGTGGATTACCCTTAGTAGTTTTTGCAAGAGCGGCAACAGCAGCGGCTACCGAATCCAATTGCTGTGTGTTGCTAGCTGGTGTCAGTTTTTCTAATGGAGGTGCTTGGTTTAAATTTTTGTCCGAGCCAACAGGCTGCGGTGATGCTGCCTTATCTGAGGCTGTCGTTACTTGATCAAAATCACTCACCATGCCAACCGTGTTTGACTGATTGACATCACTAGGAAGGATTTGTTTGCTAACGATAGGGGTCTCTTGAAGTGGTTTTGTGGCCGGAACCCTGGCCAATTCACTTTTGTTTAAATCAGGAGATTCAAGCACGGTGGCTGGCGCTATAGCCTTAGTATTTACCTCAGACCTTGGTGTTGTTGCAGGCGAATCCAGTGCCAAATTCTTGTTCAAGTCGCTGTGTGTGGTGCTCGTTGTGACATTCAATTTTGTCGTTTGATTGATGTCGTCCGACACGACTATGGTGTTTTGCTGATTGATTTCGTCAGGGACTGCTTGTTTGCTGAAAACAGGGACTTCTTGAAGTGGCTTTGTAACAGGGACACTAGTGAATTCATTTTTGTTTTTATCAGGGGATTCAGGCGCATTGGCGGGAACCACGGCATTAGTATTTACCTCAGACCTTGGTATAGAGGCAGGCGATGTTGGTGCCAAATTTTTGTTTGGGTCGCTAGGTGGTGGCACCGCAGTGATATCCAAGACTGTAGTAGCTTGTTTGAGGTCTTCCGGCAAGGCTATTGTGTTTTGTTGATCGACTTCGCTGGTGGTGGCTTGCTTGTTGATATCAAGAGATGCTTGAATTGCCTTTGTAGCTGGCACGCTAGTGGGCTCTATGTTTGAAATCATAGACCCAAGTATAGGTGCAGCTTTGGCTGTTAAATCAGATTGTGCACTTATTTCACGTTGAACGTTTGCTGGCACGCTTGAATCAGCACTAGCAATATTGGAAGTGATTTTCTGTTGACGAGTAAGCACATCTGTTTGAGCGCTTGCATTACTGAGTTGTGTTTCTTCAGATGCTGAGGCGATTGATGGCGTTTTATCCTTGGATGTCGCCATTGATATGCCGAAGCTCTTATTCTTATCACTGACTACAGGCTTTACATCAAGCCCGGTGTTCGACGAAATCAGATTGGCTGATATTGCAGTTGTACTTGCTGGCAAGCTTGGTGACGACGATACAGGTGGCGGAATCAATTCTGTGGCAGCTGCCTTTAGAGCATTTTCGGCTGATTGATTACTGTTGATTTTTGAGTTATTAGGGCTAACTGGTGTATCCGATTTAAGCGAACTTTCCTTAATTGATTGGCTTAAATTTAGCTCGGCAACGGGTAGCTCCACTGGCGTTTTATTCGACGCAAGTGTTGATTCCGGAGCCGTCACTTTACTTGGGCTTAACGAAACATCTAAGGTCATTGATGACTTTGTGAGCGCATCGTCCATTTGGTCTGGGGTGACCTCGGTTGGACGTACCAATGAATTTAGGTCTCCAACAAAATTGAGCAGTGTATTCGTTTCGTCGATGATGGACGAATTGATGTCCTCGAGATCTTTGGTCTCCTCATTGGTTGATGAGCTCGTATTTTCTGTGTGTGATGCTTCGCTATTGACGGCACTTTTCTTTTGAGTCAAAGGCGTTTGTTCCACCTGGTTGCTTGCCAGTGGTTTTGTATTATTTGCGGGTGCTTTTTTGATTTTATTCGCGACTTCATTTTTTAGTATTTGATTAAAGCCCTTACTCGTGTTTACTTCATTCGCGCTTGTGCCATTTTTCGCAGAGTTGAAATTGGGTAGAACTTGAGTGACCACGGGAGTGCTTGACGTGCTTGGCATGATGACACCTATAAAAGCGAAAATTACTAGTAATTAATTGAAAGCCAACACCTCAGTTTGTTTCTACTATTTTTTATAAAACAGTGTGCGGGTAGCTCGCTCATCGGTTTGTTTTTGATCGCGTTTATTTTCTTTTTTTAACTCGGTCGCGATGTTTCTATTGATTAAAGTCTTATAAGAAAGTCGTTTTTTTTCACATTCTTGCCAGAATTTTTTTGCCAGCTCAACTTTATATTCTGCATCGATAATCAACTTCTTCTGTCCATCGATCGCCTGGTCTAGTTTTGCGATGAACCCTTGAAAATTAGCAAATTGCGTGACAGACAGGCCTCTTTGCGCATTATTCTGTAATCGTGTTTCATAGTCGGTACGGTATTGGATTAACAGCTCTAATTGCTGATTCGCGTCATCTTTTGCTTTAATAGTCCGCCCTAAATGTTTAGCCGCATTCTCGACAGCATTTTCTGCGAGTTCAATCAAAGTATTTAAAGCCGACCCAGCCATATTGTTCTCATTCTTTTTCTAATTGTACCCATCAACTTTTTATTCTAAGCGTCGAAAAGCGAGGAAAGTCCCGCTAAGCTTTGCGATATGGATGATTTTTCGGTAATTTCTTGCTGCAGAAATGATTGAATTCGACCATATTTGCGTATCGCTTCGTCCAGCACGGGATCGGAGCCTGCCGCATACGCGCCAACATTGATCAAGTCGCGACTACGTTCGTAACGTGAGTACAATTGTTTTAATCGACGTGATAAGGCTTGGTGTTCTGGTGTCGTAATGCCATGCATAGCGCGACTGATGGATTGTTCAATATCGATAGCAGGGTAATGACCACTTTCTGCCAAAGTACGATTTAAAACTATGTGTCCATCCAAAATCGCACGAGCCGAGTCCGCAATCGGGTCTTGTTGATCATCGCCCTCAGTTAATACCGTATAAAACGCTGTGATGGATCCGCCACCGAGTCTGCCATTGCCTGCACGCTCGACCAAAATCGGCAGTTTTGCAAATACCGAGGGCGGGTAGCCTTTGGTTGCTGGAGGCTCACCGATGGCCAGTGCAATTTCGCGCTGTGCCATCGCATAGCGCGTTAATGAATCCATAATTAACAAGACATTTTTATCTTGATCTCGAAAGTATTCTGCGATGGTGGTGGCATAAGCGGCACCTTGCAGGCGCATCAAGGGAGGTGCGTCAGCTGGTGCAGCCACAACGACAGAGCGCGCTAAACCTTCCTCGCCTAAAATTTCTTCGATAAATTCTTTGACCTCACGTCCCCGTTCGCCGATCAGACCAACGACGATGACGTCGGCCGTGGTGTAGCGCGCCATCATGCCGAGCAAGACACTTTTACCGACGCCTGAACCAGCAAAAAGACCGAGTCGCTGGCCACGACCCACAGTTAACATGCTGTTGATGGCGCGGACGCCGACGTCCAGTTTTTCCTTGATCGGTGCGCGGGCAAGTGGATTATAAATACGAGCACCGAGTGGAGCGGTTACGCTGCTATTTAAGGGGCCTAAAGCATCGAGCGGACGACCATTTGCATCGAGTACCCGACCAAGTAACTCATAGCCTACTGGAAGGCGCTTAGTCCTGTCATTGTTCCGTCTATGTGGATGATTGGGATCTTGATTCGACGCTGTAGCGACTGGCGTAACGGCGGCCCCAGGGACAACACCATCGAGATCACTCTGCGGCATCAAAAATAAGCGATCACCATCAAAGCCAACTACTTCGGCTTCAATTTTAACGTCGTTAGGCAGGTGAATCAGGCAGGCACTGCCCACAGGTAATTTAATTCCTACGGCTTCCATTACCAGACCGGTTACTTTAACGATCCGACCGGAGATACTCTCGGTCTGTACATGGGAGATCTGTTTGACACTATTGGTCAATTGATCCTTCCAATGTTGTGGTGAGAGTAGGGTGCTCATGCTTGGTCTGGTGTTGGTAATATGGTGTTGGTTGCTGAGCTGATTAGGGCAGGCAGTCGATAGTTGTGAATTAGAAGTTCGAATCTAGTAAAGCCTGACTAAGGCGCGACCAGCGAGTTTCATAGCTCGCATCGAGCAGATTGTGCGCTGTTTCGATACGACAGCCGCCACGCGTCATGTGCGGATCCACAATCATGCGCCAAGTTCCGCGATCCAAAGTGTCATCCATGCCTTCACTTACTAATTTTAGATCCTCAGGGTGCAAAAAAATCTGCGCCGGTTGCTGGATGGAGGGCAATGACGCGATCGCTTCTTTGACGATTTCGATAATTGATTCAGTATGATGCTCAAAGTGATGTTTGGTCATCGCACTCGCTAGTTCGACCGCTAAACTGATCAAGTCTTTACCTATGGTGTTTTGCGCGTTGAGTAGTTGCTCTTCGAAAGATTTCTTTAGCTCAGTCAATTCGTCGAGTACGCGCATCGTTTGATCTTGCATCTCAAGTTGACCTGCTTGTTGCCCTTCCTGATAGCCAATTGCGTAGGATTCCCGATATGCCTCTGCATATGCTTCATTTTTTGCTTGCTCTTTAATCGCAGTAATTTCAGCGACGGTTACTTTTTCTTGTTGGGCGATTTTTTCTAAATGCGCTGGACGAATATCGCCAAACGATGGCATCTCCCAACGTTGAAAAGCGGTCTGCAGCTCTTTCGGTAAAGCATTAGACATAGGCGTCTTCCCCTTTTGCGCCCAACATAATCTGACCATCATCGGCCAGGCGTCGGACTATCAAAAGAATTTGTTTTTGTTGCGCCTCTACTTCTGAAAGTCGCACTGGGCCTTTTGATTCCAGATCCTCGCGCATCATTTCGGCCGCACGTTGCGACATGTTTTTGAAGATCTTTTCGCGCATGTCTGCATTCGCGCCTTTTAGGGCAACAATTAATGAGTCAGATTGAACTTCACGCAGTAATAGTTGGATGCCGCGATCGTCAATCTCAAGGATATTATCAAAGACGAACATTTCATCCATGATTTTTTCGGCCATGTCACCATCGTATTTGCGTAGATTTTCCATGATGGAGGCTTCGTTCTCGCCACTCATGAAGTTGAGAATTTCTGCGGCAGCACGTACGCCACCGATAGATTTTTTCTTCAAACTCTCGTTGCCAGTCAGTAGCTTCGTTAACACGTCGTTCAGTTCGCGCAGGGCAGTTGGTTGGATACCGTCTAAAGTAGCAATTCGTAATACTGCGTCATTGCGTAAGCGTTCGCTGAAGTTGTTCAGTACTTCACTGGCTTGATCGCTTTCTAAATGCACTAAGATCGTCGCAATAATCTGCGGATGCTCGTTCTTGATCAGTTCGGCGACCGACGCTGAATCCATCCATTTCAGACTTTCGATACCGCTTGCGTCTTTGCCGCCCAAAATGCGATTGAGTAGGGAGGAGGCTTTGTCATCTCCCAGTGCCTTAGTCAGCACGTTGCGAATGTACTCGTCGGAGTCAAGTCCAACCGAAGAACTTAAGTCTGCCTGAGACTTAAATTCGTCGAGAACTTTGGCTATCGACTCATGCGGAATGGCACCAATGGTCGCCATAGCAGCGCCAATCTTTTGCACCTCTCTTGGGCCAAGGTGCTTCATCACCTCAGCGGCAGCATCTTCACCTAATGCGAGCATTAGTGTGGCTGCTTTTTGTACGCCTTCATCACTCATTGCTGACCCATGCCTTAATTACGTTTGCGACGATTTTAGGATCGCTGGAAGCTAACTGCTTTGCCATATCCATATTGATTTCGTAACTGGATAATTGCTGCCTATTGCTTGCTTCCATTTCTTTGTTATTTAGTTTGACGATGGCCGCTTCCTCTTCTTCGGCTCTGGCGGCTGCCTCAAGTGCTTCTTGTTCTTTTTCTTTCCGTAATGACTTTGGATCTTTACCCGTAATCTTATTGAGCGTAGGTTTCAAATAGCCAAAGAATAAATACAGTAACAGTAGAGCACCGATGATGTATTTGCCGACTTCTTTCGCGGTTTGTAACACGTCTGCTTGCTTCCAAAGCGGTATATCTTCTGCTTTGACTTTTTCTGGGCTGGCAAATGGGCTATTCACCACATTCAGGGTATCACCACGCTCCTTGTTATACCCCATTGCTTCGCGAACCAGGTCAGTAATTTGATTTTTTTCAATCTCGGTCAATGCACGTGTCGTGGTTTTACCTGATTTATCGGTTTCTGTTTTGTAATTGACCACGACTGCAACTGACAGTCGTTTTAGCCCACCCATCGCTTGTTGTGTGTAACGGATGGTTTTATCAACTTCAAAGTTGAGCGTGGAATCTTTTTGTGTCAATCCAGTATTCGCTGCTGCCGCGCTTTGTGCGCCTTGATCTGCCGCGGCGGTGATGGGCGCTGTAGCCGGAACGGGAGGTTGATTGCTCAAAGCGCCGGGAATACCCGATGCATTCGCTGGCTTACCATAGCTCTCGCTGGTTTGCTGGCTACGAATGGTACTCGCTTCTGGAGGCGCATTAGGGCGATAGGTTTCTGCTGCTTGCTCGCTTCTTGAAAAATCGATGTCGGCTGTCGCCTCCGCACGAACATTTTGGGGACCTACAATCGGTGAAATAATCGATTCAATTTTCTTAACGATACTGAGTTGAAATTCTTGTACATATTTTAACTGCGATGGATCGAGATTATTGTTGGCTGTCTGTTTGCTGGTGTCAGACAGGAGATTGCCATTTTGATCAACGATGGTCACATTTTTTGCGGGTAGCTCCGGAATGCTGCTGGCGACCAGATGAACAATCGCACTGACTTGTTGCTGATCTAAGACACGACCAGGATACAAGTTAAGTAACACCGAGGCAGTTGGTTTCTGTTGTTCTCTTACGAACACCGAGGCTTTGGGAATCGCTAAATGCACACGTGCGGTTTGTACCGATGAAACCGCTTGAATTGAACGAGCTAGTTCGCCTTCAAGAGCACGTTGAAAATTCACTTGCTCCAAAAACTGGGAGATGCCCAATTTCTGATTTTCCATCAATTCAAATCCTACATTGCCCCCTTTGGGTAAGCCTTGAGAGGCTAGCTTAAGACGTGCATCGTGCACCTGATTGGCAGGCACTAAGATTGCACCGCCACCATCTGAATATTTATACGGAATGTTTAGTTGCTGCAAAGAGGCGACAATGGCACCACCGTCTTTATCGTTGAAATTGGAGAAAAGCACGCGATAATCGGGGGCCTGGCTCCACAGCCAGATACCAACCATCAGCGCGATAGTGATTGCTGCACCTACTGATAACAGGATGGTGCGTACCGCCGGTGTTTGTGGGATACCGAATACGACGGGTACTGGCGCTTCTAAAGTCGCATCATTTGCGGTTGCCATGGTCGTCCCCGTTTTCGTTTTGAATTAATTCTCTTTGCAACATTTTTTTATTCCTGTGAAGGTTTTTCCCTTGCTAGCAATTGTGCGACTTTTTATTATTTTCAATTGCAAGAAAAACGCCTGTTTCACCCGCCTTCTTCAGCTTAAGCTTTTTTGCTCGACTGCTATTCTAAGCATATCTGAAAAAAAGGAGAGCTCAAGTGAATGTCGGTGGAATTGATAAAAGTAAAATCGACGCGATGGTTGCGCAACTTAAAGCTGCTGCGGCGAAGATGGAGGGCGGAGCTGGAAATGTTGTCACTGGCATTAATCCAGGCGCGCCAAAATTAGATTTTGCGGATGCGCTGAAGTCTTCGTTGGATCAAGTCAGCGCAGCGCAAAGCGCCTCTCAAGAGATGGGAAAGAAATTTGCTCTCGGTGATGATAGTGTCAGCATGTCAGATATGATGATTTCTATGCAAAAAGCCAGTATTTCTTTTCAGACCACTGTCCAGGTTCGCAATAAGTTAGTGTCAGCCTATCACGACATTATGAATATGCAAATTTAATTATTTTTATGTAAATGATGTCGCTGGAATTTAATCAGTATCAAATTAATTGATGCCCGTAATTTTTGCGTTACGCTCACGTTCTAACTTCATAATGTAGCGCTGCACGGCAGCTAGGTTCTTGCTCGATAAGTTCAAAAACGCACAGCCTATGCGTCGCGTAGTTTTTCCATTCAATAGCGTCAATTCTTGTGAATTGCGTATCTGTAATTCCATTTCAATTATGCCTATCCCAGGTATATCCATCTGACAATGCGGATAGCCAGTGCCAATAGCAATATCGATGAGACGACCATCGTCCAGGATCGCGATACCGCCGCAGCTAATATCGACCAATGAAAACTTGTGCCTGAAAATTCCTGACTCTAGTTCTACCGGAATCACACATTTAATCGGTGTTGTGATGGGAGTATTGATTCGATAATTTTCACGACGCTGCAGGCGGATGACACTGGTTGGCATCGGCATTTGCAATGCCGGTTTTCCTTCGTAGCTAATTATTTTGACATTGGAAGAAGTAAATTGGATGCTGATTCTATCCAATAAGCCATCAAAAAACACGGTGGAGGCCGCAATGATTCTTTGGTTGGCTTCGTTACTAGGCGTGCTATCGATGATGAGCGTATTGTTCTTGTCGTCAATATCCAACACGGAAGTGATAAAAGCTTCACTACCACCATTGATTAGCATACTGATCAATTGTGATTTATCCCTAAACCCTTTAAGTATTGAAAAGATCTCGCGTTTTGATTCAACTTGGTACGGGCTTTGGTTTTCGGTTCCCAGGGACGGATGCGTTGCAGGCATAGTGCTTTATTCTGTAATAATTATAATGAGAGGATGTTAGAGATTTGTTATTTTGTTTTTATCTCTGTCTCGATATGGTATAGCCAAGCGAGTAGTTCTGCAACAACTGTATAAAGTGCCGGTGGGATGTTGTCGTCTAAGTCCACTTTCATCAACAAGCTCACTAATTCTTTTGATTGGTGAATGAAAATACCATGTTCATTTGCTCTGGCAATGATCTCTTCCGCCACAAGGCCTTTGCCTTTTGCGACGACTTTGGGAGCGCCGTCTTCAGGACTATAAGTAAGTGCAACGGCACTTGACAACGGTTGCTCAGACTTGTTCATCATGCTGCACCGTGAAAACTTGAATATGTGTGCCTGATGCTTCAATTGCTTTTTCTAAGTCGGCATAATGCGACCTTAATATTGAACTCGTCTCAAGCGCATCGCTCTTGATATTCAGTTGCAGCTTATTTGAACTTAGATCAATACTTATCGCGACGGTACCCAGATTAGGGAGTTCTATCCTAAGATAACTTTGCCAAGATTGCTTTTTTTCGGATTCTTCTGTCTTGTTCTGTTGTTGATCGGGTAGTTGTTCCTCAATCATCCATTGCATAGGAATTTGCGGTGTTAGTAGCCCCGACCATTGAAGCTTCTGATGTTCCAAAATATCCAACTGCTGATGAATAAGTTGCGTTAATCCAGCGTGATTACTATCTTCTTGATTGAGTAAAATAGTTTGCTCCAGAAATGGCGCTATTTTTGCTTGAGGCTCAGCCTGCAGCTCGGCCATTGTTTTTTGTCCAACCGACCACTTGGCGACATGGGACTCGTAAAAAAGTCCGCTACTGCTAATGTTCTGACGTAAATTCGTTTCTAATTGTCGCGCTAAATGGGTATCAGCTAATTTGCTATTGGCTTCTGTTAGCAATGGGGCTTCAGCTTTAATACTCAATTTGTCTGGCGACTTACTCGTTTCTTGAAGGAGTTTATTGATTAATTGCCCCGTCAAACTCAGTTCAGTTTCTGAACTGGCACCGATGCTGGATGTTAAATTCTGTTGGGTGACAAACTCTGATTCGGAAACGCCAAGTAGGTTTGAGAATTTAGAGCTTGCACTAGCCTGAATGCCAGCTTGAGTGTGTCCAGTTGCATCGGCTTGTGAATGTGCTGATCGAGTGGGTTTGGGGAGGCTTTGATTGGTATTTGAGGTTTGATGAGCATCAGTCACTGCTTCGGCATCAGAAGCTAGTCCTACCTTACTGTAGCTTTGCTGTGCTGATTCGCCAGGCTTGCCGCGCTGAGGTATATCGAGTAGCGTGACCTGATTTTGTCCATTTAATAGGAAGACTGGACGTGGCGTAAGATTGATTAAGGTTAATGATAGTTTTTCGCCAATTTGCGTAGCTGCAGGGAGCGATAAGCGCATTGGTGTGCCATCCACTTTGGCGATGAAGCTTCCATCGTTCAGTCTTGCCAGTACTTCCCCTTGGATATGTTTACCGACACCAAGCTGGCTTAGTCTCTGAACGACATCCTGCTTAATGGCTTCTATTGCTTTGACAGCAGTAGGTCCCTCGACACCAGTTGTGATGATCAGATTGGGATCAAGACGAGGGAAAATAATCGACATGCACTATCCCATTTGATTGGCACCATAACTTTGTGAAAGTTTTCGACTTGTACTGGAGCTTTTCATCAGATTAGCGAGATTGTGCATCCAAGGTTCGGTGATATCCCTAATCGCACGGTCATCCGCCAGAATTTGTTTGATAATCGCGATTTTTTTTGATTTTAATTCTAAAGGCAATTCGCTAGGGCCTTCAAATTCTCGCAAGGTATTAACGTGACCGCTGCAGTCGCTCTCTAATTTTGATAGCAATTCCCAATCATTCGCACGTGCAGCAAGCAGCATATTGGCAGTGATGTGAGCGACTTTTTCATACACGTTTAACAGTTCCAGACTATTCATGGTTTAGGCCTCAAAGAGATTCGCACGACGTGGAGCGAGCGGGTCGAGCTGCGGAATGGGTGCTTCAATATTGGTTTTGTTGTTATCTGGAGCGATCGCCTCCCATGAGGACTTTAAGTCACGCAAGAGATTCTGAACTTCAGCCAAACCCTCTAGCTGATTATTGATATTGGCTTGCAAGAGCCGATTACTCATGTATTCATATAAGGCGTCAAGGCTGGCTGCTATTTCACCACCAGCTTTCTTGTCTAGGCTAGCACGCAAGCCATTTTCAATGATGGCAATCGCTTTCGAGATTGAGTGACCCTTGGCCGGAATATCACTATTTTTCATGTGCTGCATAGCGTTATTTAATGCAACAATTGCACCGTCATACAACATGACGATAAGTTTATGCGGACTGGCAGAAATGACTCCAGTTTCAATGCCAACTTTTGCGTAGGCATTAGCGCCATGTGAGTTAGAAGAGCCAAACATAAATGTTTCCTTAATTATTTGGTGTTGCTGCCGGTTAATGCTGAGAGCTGCTGAGTGAGAAAACTGCTCGTGTTGTTGAGGCTACTAATAATGCTGTCTAATGCCGTAAATTGGGCCCGGTAACGCGCTTCTGTATCAATCAGGCGACTATTTATTGCTTCACGCTGTTTACCAATATCTTTGATAGTGCGGTTAACCCCGTCGGTAGTGCTGGAAATGCTACCGCCGCTTCCAACAATAGAACTAAACAAGGTGCTAAGCTGACTTGCATAACCTTTTGAGAAATGTACGGTACCGCGGTCACCTGTTGCACCACCAGAAATCAATACTCTTAATCCATCTGCTGCAGATCCAGCCGTGCCTGTCAAAAACTGACCTGTGCCAACTGCCGATACGCCATTAAATGATCCGGTAACATTCGTCCCAGGGGTGCCGCTGAAAACAGTTCCGCTCAAAGCTGAAATACTTGTTCCTGTGCCATTTGATAGTGTTACGTTGGATGTACTGCCATAGCTGTTTGATGTTAATTTCAAAAAACCACTGCCATTTGTGGTTGCCGTAATCTTCACACCCGCATTGGTGAATGCGGTAGTTCCGTTAATTGAGGTTTGTAATAAGGTGGTCAATTGGCTTGAAGTGTACGACCCAGCCGCTAATGATACTGCCGCTGAGGTTCCGTCTATCGTGACGTTAATACTTGTATTTGGGTCTATTGTTGTGTTGCCAGTCGTTAAATCTAGGTCGCCGGTTAATCCACCTTGTGTCGCTAATGCGGTTACATTTAATGCGTAATTACCCTGAGTCGTTGAGGCACTTGAGGTGCTGTAGCTTACCAAGCTGTCGGTGGCTTTACCTATGGTGGCAAACAGACCACTAATTTCTTTAAAGTTATTGTTTAGCGCATTCTGTAGTTTTGTTGAATCTACACTTAGTGTGCCATCTTTTTGAAAGCTGATGCCTATCGATGAGAGGGTAGTTATATTGCCACCTAAGCCGTTCACAGCAGACGACAAAGCACTTCTAACTTGGCTCTGCGCGCCACGCGCTGCAGCATCGCCAGTCAACACGCCGCCTTTTTTTGTCGCAGCATCAAAACCTGTTAAGGACTTAAATGTAGCTTGAAGATCGTTAAAACCTTTAACAAAAGTATTGATAGAATTTTGCACGCCAGCTGTGTTGTTGGTCAATGCGAGTGTCGTACTGCCTGCCTTTGATAGCGTAATAGCTGCACCTTGAACCGCATCATTTACTGTATTGGATGTGCTGGTGATATTAATGCCATTGATTGAAAGGTTGGCATTCTGACCCGTTGTGGTTTCAGATAAATTTTGTGTGCCAGCGGGGTCATACGAGAGTAGAGATTGCAAAGTCGCGTCACCACTGACATCGATCTTCAAGCTTGATGTCAGCCCCGTCTTATTCGAACTTAATACTAGGTGATACGGCGTTGCCGATCCATCGCCGACGATAGAGGCGGTAACACCTTTGCCAGCAGCATTGATTGCGTCACGTATGCCTTGTAAAGAATTGTTTGAACTATCAATCGTTACTGTGCCTATGGCTTGATTCGCGTCTTGTGTGAAAGTGGCACCAGTGTAGATGCCATTTGTCGATGTTCCACCACTGATCGTGCCAAATTGAAACGAGATTGTTGTGCTTGCGCCAGCGCCTATACTGTCGGTGGTGCTGACTTGGCCAGCACTTGAAATGGTTTGTGATTTTGCGAGTTGAGTTACATTGATGTTATAACTGCCAGCAGTAGCGACACTAGTGGTAGTTGCTGACAGTACCGTGCTATCCCCAACGTTGGCAGTTAAATTTTGAAATGCTGCTGCACTGCTCAGTCCAACGAAGCTACTTTGAAATGAACTGAGTGCGCCATTCAGTGATCCATAGGCGGTCAGTTTCGCCAGATAGCTTGCCTCTTTTTTTGCGAGGGTCGTTAATGGCTGACTTTCAACCTGCATCAATTTAGTGATGAGGCTATTTACATCTAAATTAGAGCCAACCCCTGTTGATTGTATGCCCACCACGTTCCCCTTTTGTAAGTATTGTCACTATACAAGTTAACGGCAAAAGCAAATCAGACTTTAGAGGGGCATTTACCTATCTATTTTCGTCTTGCAAGATTCATCGCATTTTCTTGATATCCGAAGAAAACAAGAGGAATAATCGTTATGCTTCTTGCTTGATTAATAGTCCTTGCAGTTTATCTAATGACTTGGCAATTTCCAACGCTTCCACTGTTGGGATCTGGCGTAATACCTCTTTGGTTTGTTGGTCCACTACTTTTACCACAATCTCATTGGCATCCGTATCGACTGTAAATTCAAGATTTTGTGAGATAGCCTGTACCGTCTTATTTATTTCGCTGACGGCCTTATTGACTTCGCTCGCGGTAGGTGCTTTTGCTGTTTGAGTCACTGCTGACAGCGTTTGAGTTCCAGTCGCGTTTTGTGCGTTAGCGATAGCAGGCGAGGGCGGGGGAGGAAGTTTTTCTGTTGCCACTGATCCGGATGGCGAAGTTCGGCCAATTGATTGAATGTCCATGATCTTTTCCTTTAAGCAAAATTCCCCTGACCAAAAAATATTGGGCAGGGGACAGTCTACATCAATGAATAATGTGGTGGACTACATTATTGTTTAACCTCTTAACAGAGCCAATACGCCTTGTGGTAACGCATTTGCTTGTGCCAAGATCGCTGTACCTGCTTGTTGTAACACTTGACCACGAGTCAAAGTCGCTGTTTCTGATGCGAAGTCTGCGTCACGGATACGGCTGCGTGATGCTGATAAGTTTTCAGAGTTAGTTTGCAAGCTCGAAACCGCAGATGCGAAACGGTTTTGATAAGCACCCAAAGAAGCACGTGAGCTGTTAATTGATTGCAGCGCAGCATCAATGGTGCTTAATGCTGCGGTCGCCCCCGCTGCGGTACCCAAGTTCAGTGAAGATACACCCGCGCCGACTGTGACTGAGGCAGAAGTGAAGCCACCAGTTAAGTTTGCTGCTGTCAAACCAGTACCTGTACCATTGGCCAATGTAATACCAGCAGAGCTGGTAGAAGTGAGACTCAATGTTGACGTTGCTATGTCAGTTGCGCCAGTAGCGGATACAGTGATACCAGTATTCGCAGCAGCAGCAGCAGCATTAGTGCTAGCGGTTACTGTGATGTTGCGGCCATCAGCAGCTGCCAGTGCGACTGCACCTGTTGTTGTGTTGAATGTTGCGGTAACACCAGTTTGTGTGCTGATTGCATTCACCGCCGCAGCGACCTGAGCACCGCGTTGTGCGCCAGATGTCGATGCAGATAAAGCACCCAAATTTACGCCGTTGATAGTGATGTCGCCAGAAGCGATAGCGGTTGCAGAAGTAGATGCGGTACCGGAAATGGTCGTCGAGCCTACAGTCGCAGTAACACCTGTGCTGCCACTAATCGCATTAATCGCAGCCGCTTTGGAGATGCCGCTACCAGTCGAGTTAGAGAAAGAAACGCCGTCTGCAGCTGATGCGCCAACTTGGAAACCATTAATTGAAAGGTCGCCAGCAGCTAAGGCTGTGGTTGTGACTGCACCAGCGCCAGCCACTGTGGTAGCGTAGCTTGAAGATGCGCCTACGCCTAAAGCAGATGATTTTGCGCTAGCGATGTTAGCGATATTGATTTGATCGTTTGAAGTACCGTTTGCACCCACTTGGAAAGTTTGAGCAGAGAAGGAGCCATCCAGCAAATTAACGCCGTTGAAGTTAGTGTTGCTAGCAACGCGATTAATCTCTGAAATCAACTGAGAAGCTTCGTTGTTCAACGCCGCACGGTCAGATACACTGTTAGAGCCGTTAGCAGACTGTACTGCCAAGTCACGAATACGTTGTAAGTTGGCGCCAATTTGGCTTAACGCGCCCTCAGCCGTTTGAGCAAGAGAGATGCCGTCGTTTGCATTACGTGCTGCTTGATTCAAGCCGCCGATTTGTGAAGTCATACGTTCAGAAATCGCCAAACCTGCCGCATCGTCTTTTGCGCTGTTAATGCGCAAACCTGAAGACAAGCGTTGCAAAGATGTGTTCAATGAACTTTGTGATGTCGATAAATTGCGTTGTGCATTTAAAGACGCGATATTGGTATTGATATATGAAGCCATGATGGTTCTCCTAACTTGGTTAATTCAACTCGACGTTTAGCTTGAACTTCGGTCTGTCTTGTTGACCATTGCACCGTCGTTGAAACTGGTAACGGGCAGGAAATAAAAAAATTGAGGAAATTGCCCAAAATAAATATTATTTTTTGTGCTTAAGTTTTTCTTGATATTCCGTTATACGACAGCTTTTTAAAATACTTAAGCCCTGATTTGAACAATTTTTTCACGTCTTTTTGTTCGATTTGATGTGAAATTTTGTTTGTAAAATACTAAAAAATCAGTATTTTTTGTTTTTGGTTAGCTAACTGAGTCGTTGTGTGTTGTTCGGTTTGTGCCGTGAATTGTGATTTTGTCGATTAACTGGTAAAAGATAGCTATACCTTGAACTAACCCGTGAGTGAAAGAGCGAGCAATGAGTAAATCTGGTTTTGATCCGAAAGCAGCAATGCGAGAAGCACAGGCTTTCGTAAAGGCGGGTAAGTTAGAAGACGCTAGGCAAGTCGCTTTGCGAGTGATTCAACGGTTTCCTTTAAACGAAGACGCGCATCTATTTTTGTCTAAAATTTACTTTAATTGCGACCAAGATGAGGAAGCAATCGCGCATTTACAGAAAGCTTTTTCTATTTCGCACAAGATGGTGATTGATTCAAAAGCTTATTACACGATTTTGAATCGTTTCGTTACGCGTAAATCTTATGCGTTGTTAGAGCAAGCTAGTCGCTGGTTGGTCAATTTACGCCCTAAAGACGGGATCGCCTGGGATTATTTGTCGATTGCTTGTCTGGAGCAGCAAAAATATGAAGCTGCATACGACGCCGCTTCGCATGCAGCAAAAATTCTGCCCAATAATCCGCATGTATTAAATAATCTGGCTTGCTCTTTGACTTCTCTGGAGCGTTGCGCAGAGTCATTGGAGATTTTGCAGCGCACTGTTGAATTGGCACCAGAAATGGCGACTGCTTATAATAATCTGGGAAATGCTTATCGCTTCCTCGGTAGATATGAAGAAGCGATAGAAAGTTTTACTAAAGCGATACAGTTAGCGCCACAGATGGCCTATCTTTACAATAATCTGGGGCTGACTTATCGGTCTTTAGATCGTTGTGAATCGGCGATAGAAGTCTATCACCAAGCTTTACAAATCCAGCCGGATTTGCATCAGGTTTACCCTAATCTCATCGAAGCCTATAGACACTCTGGGCAAATCCGGCAAGCGATCGATTGCAGCAATAGCGCACTTCAACTCAATGACAAAATTCCAGAAATTTGGGCAGCCTATGGCGATGCATTAAGAGATGGCGGATATCTCGATGCTGCTATTGAAACTTATATACAGGCCGTATCCTTTAGAACCGATGAGCATTCGACCTTTAATCGAAAAGTCTATACCAATATTTTATTTTGTCTGAATTACCATCCTGATTTATCGGCGGAAGTCATCTTTAATGCTTATCGTGAATTTGACCAACGATTTGCAGTTCAATTGAGAGACAAATGGCTGCCATTCAGTAATGATAAAACACCAGGGCGGCGTTTGAAAATTGGGTATGTCTGCCAGTCTTTTTATAATCAAGTGTGCAAAT
This sequence comes from Undibacterium sp. GW821-FHT11H02, assembly GCF_058808015.1. Taxonomy (NCBI): domain Bacteria; kingdom Pseudomonadati; phylum Pseudomonadota; class Betaproteobacteria; order Burkholderiales; family Oxalobacteraceae; genus Undibacterium; species Undibacterium sp. GW821-FHT11H02. The sequence goes on from NZ_JBXARG010000006.1 coordinate 160,985, forward strand.
ACTTCTTGATTCCATTGTTAGAAAAGCATGATCGAAGTCAGGTGGAAATCTATGCCTATGCGCAAATTCCCTTTGAAGACGAAGTCACCGAACACTACAAAAAAATTGTCGATCATTGGATACCTATTCGCAGCATGACAGATGACCAAGCTGTGGAAAGAATCCGTGCCGATGGAATTGATATTTTGATTGATGTATCAGGGCACACCAACTCAAATCGTTTGATGATTTTTGCGCAGAAGCCAGCGCCAGTTTCCTTACATTGGTTGGAATATGGCTACACCACAGGATTAAGTGCGGTGGATTATTTTATGACCGATAGCCCCAGTGTCACAGGTGATTGCGATCATTTATTCTCGGAACAGATTTGGCGTTTAGATGGGCCAGCCTATGTGTATCGCCCCGACACACGCTTGGCTATTTTGAATGACTCTCCCGTAAGCCAGACTGGGTTCGTGACTTTTGGTAGCTTGTCACGTACTACCAGAATTAATCATCGCGTCGTACGAATTTGGGCTGCTATCCTAGACGCGATGCCAAATTCACGCCTAGTAATTAATAGCGGAGATTTTAAAGACCCTTTGGTTCAAGAGGAAATGGCTGGGCGCTTTATGCAATATGGTATTGATCGCTCGCGTTTGGATATAGGATTTAGTTCGCCTTCATGGGAAGTCTTAAAGCGCATCGATATCGGTCTGGATTGTTTTCCGCATAATTCTGGGACAACTTTATTGGAGACCTTGTACATGGGAATTCCATTCGTTACTTTGCAAGATAGACCGCCCGTGGGACGTATCGGTTCTAGTGTATTAGTGGGCATGGGACGCCCTGAATGGATCGCAACATCTGAAGAGGAATATGCGCAGAAAGCGATTATTCTGGCGCACGATGTAGATGGATTAGTACAGATGCGTAAAACCATGCGCCAAGAAATGGAAGCATCCATGTTAATGAACGAAGATGCTTTTGCGCGGTCTGTAGAGAAAGCCTATCGTCAAATGTGGCAAATCTATTGTGAGAAAGGTGCAGCATGAAAGCAGTGATCTTAGCAGGTGGATTGGGAACCCGGATTTCGGAAGAAACGCATTTGAAACCTAAGCCTATGATCGACATTGGCGGACATCCTATCCTTTGGCACATCATGAAAACCTATTCTGCGCATGGGGTGAATGATTTTGTTATCTGTTGTGGCTACAAGGGCTATCTGATCAAAGAATACTTCGCAAATTATTTCTTGCACATGTCAGATGTCACCTTTGATATGAAAACCAATCAGGTCGAAGTACATGAACATCACGCTGAACCTTGGCGCGTGACTTTGGTCGATACCGGTGAAGATACCATGACAGGTGGGCGCTTAAAGCGTGTCGCTCAGTATTTGAAAGATGAAGAAGCATTCTGCTTTACTTATGGCGATGGCTTGTCGGATGTAAACATTACCGAACAATTGGCGTTTCATAAGCAGCATGGAAAATTAGCGACTGTGACTGCGGTATTGCCTCCCGGACGTTTTGGCGCGCTGGAACGTGATGGTGATTTCGTCAAAGGATTTATCGAAAAACCGCGTGGCGACGGTGGTTGGATTAATGGCGGTTTTTTTGTGTTGTCACCTAAGGTCATTGATTTAATCGCTGAGGATGCAACTAGTTGGGAGTCTGAACCTTTAACGAGTCTGGCAACTAATCAGGAACTGATGGCCTTTGAACATGCTGGCTTTTGGCAGCCTATGGATACTCTACGCGAGAAAAATATGCTGGAAGACTTGTGGCAAAGCGGGAGAGCGCCATGGAAATGCTGGTGAACTCAGGATTCGTCAATCCAGATCCGCAGTTTTGGCGCGGACGTCGTGTTGCGCTGACGGGACATACCGGCTTCAAAGGTAGTTGGATGGCTTTATTGCTCACGCATTTGGGGGCACAGGTATATGGCTATGCCTTGGCGCCAGTCACTAAGCCAGATTTGTTTTCCAATGCGAGAGTGACAGAGCTTATTGATAGCCAGATTGGTGACGTACGTGATGCCCCCGCATTGTATGCATGGTTGCAAAGAGTGCAGCCAGAGGTCGTTTTACATTTTGCAGCACAAGCTTTGGTTAGACAAAGTTATGTGGATCCTGTGGATACCATGACGACTAATTTTGTTGGAACTCTGAATTTATTAGAAGCAGTCCGAACATGTCCGTCGATTAAATCAATGGTGATTGTAACGACCGATAAGGTGTACAAAAATAATGAGACAGGGCATTCGTATCAAGAGAATGATCACTTAGGTGGGCATGACCCCTACAGTGCCAGTAAGGCCGCTTGCGAAATTTTGGTGAGTAGTTATAGGCAATGTTTTTTGCAGCATCTTGGCGTGGCGACTGCGAGAGCGGGCAATGTCATCGGTGGTGGCGATTGGTCAGTTGATCGACTAATCCCCGATGCGGTACGTGCCTGGAAGAATAATCATACTTTGGATATTCGGCGACCTGATGCCGTCCGGCCGTGGCAACATGTGTTGGAACCCTTGTGTGCTTATCTGATTTTGGCAGAAAAGATGTGTGTGCAAGCTGAAATAGGGCAGGCGTACAACTTTGGACCCGATGCCTCCGATGCGGTGAGTGTGCGCGCAGTGATAGAACTAGCGCAAAAGGCCTTTGGCAGAGGTACTACCGATTTTGCTGATTTGATTGAAGGACCACATGAGGCAAACTTATTGCACCTTGACACAGGTTTAGCGAAGGCGCATTTAGGAACACGTCCACGTTGGCAATTGGCACAAGCAGTTAATAAGAGCATGCAATGGTACAAAGCCTTCTTGGATGGAGGCGATGCACGTGCTTTGTGTGAGGCGGACATACAAGCCTTTTTGGCAACTACGCAAGAATAAGTTCGTCGCTGCTAGAGAAGTGCTAACTTCAATTTGAAGGAATGAAAGCAGATTGAATCAAACAAAGGGGATACATGTGAGTGCAAGTAGTGGATTACAGAGTCAGTCAACTGCTATTCCGGGCTTGTACCTGATTGAGCGCGTTCAGCGTGGTGACGCGCGTGGTTTTTTTGAGCGTCTGTTTTGCACCGAGACTATGCAAAGCTTGGGATGGAATAATGGAATCGCTCAAGTGAATCACAGCTTTACAGCGCAGCAAGGTGCGGTACGGGGTTTGCATTATCAATTGCCACCTTTTGCCGAGAGTAAATTGGTATCGTGTTTGCGTGGTGCGGTGTGGGACGTCGTGGTCGATTTGCGACATGGTTCGCCGAGCTTCTTGCAGCATGTTAGGATCGAATTATCTGAGCAAAATCATCGCAGCTTATTAATCCCTCCTGGATGCGCGCACGGGTTTCAGACACTTAGCGAGAATGTCGATATGTTCTACTGCCACAGCGCTGTCTATGCGCCGCACAGCGAGGCTGGATTGAATATCATTGATCCACGCTTGAAGTTAGATTGGCCATTACCGATTACTCTGAGATCAGAGCGTGATCTAGCCTTTGCTTTTCTCTCAGAAGATTTTGAAGGAGTTAAACTTTGAAATGTCGTCATTGCTCAAGTCAACTTGATGTCGCCTGTTTGGATCTCGGCACTGCGCCGCCTTCCAACTCGTATTTGACGCAGGCGCAATTGTCCTTGCCTGAATCTTATTTTCCCTTACGTTTGTTATTGTGTGAATCGTGTTTCTTGGTGCAGACAGAGGATTTCGCACAACGAGAACTTTTATTCACGGAAGACTACGCCTACTTTAGTTCTTATTCGAGTTCCTGGTTAGCGCACGCACAAGCCTATGTGCTGGCAATGCAACAACGATTTTCATTGAATGCAGATAGCCTGGTGGTAGAGATTGCCGCGAATGACGGTTACCTATTGCAGTATGTGCAGGCACAGGGCATTCCTTGTTATGGAATTGAACCTACCACCAGTACCGCAATCGTGGCGCGGCAGCGCGGCATAGAAATTATCGAAGCGTTTTTCGGCGAAGCATTGGGCCGTGATTTAAGTCAGCAAGGAAAACAAGCGGATTTGATTGCGGCAAATAACGTGCTGGCACATGTGCCAGATATCAATGATTTTGTACAAGGGTTTGCATGTTTATTAAAGCCGACTGGCGTTGCGACATTCGAATTCCCACATTTATTGAACATGGTGCAGTTAAATCAATTTGATACGGCTTACCATGAACATTATTCCTACTTGTCGCTGACGGCGGTGAAAAAGATTTTTGAGTCGAATGGTTTGCAGGTATTCGATGTCGAGCAGTTGAGTACACATGGCGGCAGTTTGCGCGTTTATGCGCAAAGCGGTGCGCATCATGCGCTTTCTGAACGTGTCGCAGATTGTCTTGAACTAGAGCGAGCGGCTGGTATGTTGGAGCGAGATTTTTACCTGAGTTTTCAAAATAATGCTGAGCGCGCGAAATATGCTTTGCTCGAACAATTGATGCAGTTTAAGCGTGAAGGTCTAACTGTGGCAGCCTACGGTGCGGCAGCAAAAGGTAATACGCTTTTAAATTTTGCCGGAATACGTAGTGATCTGCTGCAATTCGTCGTCGATAAAAATCCACAGAAACAAGGGAAGTATTTGCCTGGTAGCCGGGTGGCTATTGTCGATATCGAGTACTTGAAACAACAACGCCCTGATCGAATTGTTATTTTTCCGTGGAATCTGGAGCGCGAAATCACGCAAGAATTATCGTTTGTGCGTGAATGGGGTGCGCAATTTGTGATCGCGATTCCGCATTTAAGAATTTTTTGATGGACAGTAAAAAAACACCCGTTTAGGAGCATTCCTTGTGATTGACATTCATCCACTCGCTAAAGTGTCTAAGCTAGCCGATATCGAAGACTCGATACGAGGCACGAATATCGTAATCGCTGCGCATGCTTGTTTAGATAGTTTTGTGAAGATCAAACCCGCTGGTGGAAGTGGGGACGTCGTTATCGGCGAACGTACCGTGATTAATTCTGGTTGCGTTTTATATACAGGTAACGGAATTCAAATTGGGAATGATGTCGCGATCGCGGCCAATTGCACGTTCGCGCCTGTGAACCATGCTTATAAAGACAAATCACGTCGTATCAATCAGCAAGGTTTTCTACCAAGTCGTGGTGGTATTGTGATTGAAGATGATGTGTGGATAGGTGCGAACGTTGTGATCCTCGATGGCGCCATTTTGCGCACGGGTTGTGTGATCGGCGCTTGCTCTTTAGTGCGCGGTGAAATTCCTGCTTACTCAATTCAGGCAGGTAATCCACTCAAACTATTAGGGTGGCGTGAATGAGTTTGAAACCGCAAGCAACAATAATCGGCGGGCATGGATTTGTCGGACATCATTTAGCAGCACATTTGCGCGCAGAAAGATGGGATTGCGAAGTTATTCCAAGAAATGAAACAGCGATTTCTAATAGACCCCGGGGACATGTGTTCTATTGCGCAGGCCTCACGGCTGATTTTCGTGAGCGTCCGTTTGATACGATAGAAGCGCATGTTAGTTATCTGGCGCAATGGCTGCAATTAGCTAAATTTGATTCCTTGACTTATTTGTCGAGTACACGCGTATATGCGAATGCGGCATCGACCTCCGAAAATGCCACTCTATTGGTAAATCCTGAATTGGGAGGCGATCTTTATAATCTTTCTAAATTGATGGGGGAAAGCCTGTGTTTGCAAAGTGGACGACCAGTGCGTATCGCACGTCTTTCTAATGTTTATGGCTTGCAGATGCCTGAGCAAAATTTTTTGGCAGAAATTTTAAATGCTGCGGCACGTGTAAAACAGGTACGATTTCGTAGCGCACCGGATTCTGAAAAGGATTACATTTCCGTGCAAGAGGTTGTCGCTACTTTACCGCGCATTGCATTAGATAGTGAGAGTGGTATTGTAAATCTGGCTTCTGGTTTGAATATTTCAAATCAGACGATTGCCGATTTTTTGACTAAAGTGGGTGTGGTTTGTGAATTTGAACTTGATGCACCTTTAATCAAATTCCCACGTATTAATACGCAAAAAATAGAAGCAAAATTTGGTAGCAGAACTTGTGATTTGGTGCGAGATTTGCCAAGTCTACTTCAACACTATGGTGAGACATTATGAATCCAATCCAGCAATTCGAAAAAGAACGAGAAGCACGTGTAGAGGCTTTGGCGCAAGATATTGAATTCCAAAAGCAATCACGAGATTGGCTGGAGCAAAGCATGCGTCGCCAATACGTTTACAATTTTTCTTGGCTGGGCCGGCCTATCATTCAAAATCCTATCGACATGATGGCGATGCAAGAATTGATCTGGACCGTGCAGCCTGATGTCGTAATCGAGACTGGTATCGCGCATGGCGGATCAATTATTTATTCCGCTTCTTTACTGGAATTAAATGCTGCCTGCGGTGGCAATTCTGATGCATTCGTTATTGGGATTGATATCGACATTCGAGAGCATAATCGCGAAGCGATACTGCAGCATCCTATGTCTAAACGCATTACGATGTTGCAGGGATCAAGCGTAGCGGATGACATCGTCGCTCAAGTACGTGAATTGGTCAAAAATAAACAGAAAGTGTTGGTCTTTTTGGATTCAAATCACACGCACGAACACGTGCTGGCCGAATTGCATGCCTACGCAGGTTTAGTCAGCAAGGATAGCTATTGCGTCGTGTTTGATACCTTTGTTGAAGATGTTCCCGCAGATGTATTTGATAACCGCCCATGGAGCCCAGGTAATAGCCCTAAGACAGCGGTACACGCTTATCTGGAATCACACCCCGAGTTCGTGATTGATAAAAACATGCATCACAAATTGCAGATCACGGTTGCACCGGATGGTTTTTTAAAACGGATCGCTTAGATTAAAAATTGTGGTCAGGTGTGTAATCTAATGGCAAAAAAGCGGCAACGATGCCGCTTTTGATATTTTTAGCAACTCACAAATCTATTTTACTTTGCCACTATCACCCGATTTTTCCCGGTTTTCTTGGCCTCATACATCGCTTTGTCTGCGCGTTTAACCACAGAATCCTGTGCCTCGTGCGGTGCGCGTAATGCGACGCCGGCGCTAAATGTGATGAATAGACGTTGATCGTTGGCGGTAAAAAAATGGGTGGTCAGTTCGCGCTGGACTCGCGTCATGGCTTTCGCTGCTTCATCTAAGCTAGTCTCTGGCATGACGATCAAAAATTCTTCACCACCATAACGCGCAATCACATCAATAGAGCGCAGGGTTTGCTTGACGATTCTGACGACATGAATCAGAGCTTCATCACCCGCAGCGTGTCCATGCGTGTCGTTGAGTTTTTTGAAGTTGTCCAGATCTAACATCGCAGCGCAGAGTGAAGTGCCGCGCCTATCGGCACGATCCGCTTCACGCTCAAAGATATCATCTAATCCACGCCGATTCAGGCTGCCAGTGAGTTGATCCTCTCTCACCAATTCACTCATTTGTGTGAGTTTATCTTCTAATTCTTTAATGCGGACTTCTGCTTCTTTAACTTCTTTTTGCGCAGCCAACATAATTTGCTGTGAACGACTCGCTTCCGATTGTATGGTTTGCGTTTCGCTCAAGATTTCAACAATGATTTTTTCTACCTCTGCAGTATTTCTGGTGTTTCTGATTTCTTTTGAGTAGCCACTGATTTTTTCTTGGTAATTGGTGGTGGTACTGGTCATCACATCAAGGCGGTCGATAAATGTCGCCATCATGTTTTTGACTGATGTTTTGGATTCTGCAAGGCTATGTTTGAGTGCTCCTTGCTTGTAAATCACGTCCTTAAGGCTGCGCGTTGCCTCCTGTAAAGCGCGATGATCGATAGGTCCTGCAATCAAATTTTGTACGACTTCTATCTGCCCGCGTAACCAATTGTCGTCGTCCAACAATTCTCTGACGTTTTCTAGAAGTAGGGCGAACAGACGTAATAAAAGTTCTTGTTGCTCAGCGGTGTCGCCACTTTTGAGCTCGATCTGAAAGCATAATTGTTTGAGCCTGGCGCTGATTCCATTGAGTTCGTTTTCATGAATGGCCACTTTCACTGCGTCAGCAATCGACTCGGATTCTGCTGCAAGCGCTGGATTGGGCTTGAGTAGAGAGCTTACCGCCATACTCAAAGTTCTGAACAATAGATCCTTGAGTATATTTTCACGAATATTTTCTTCGGGGCCATCATCCACCAAAGAAATTCGCTTCGGTAGCGCATTGACTGCGGCAGGTAGTGCTGGAATTGGATCAACCAGATTATTGTTGGGTTTTGTGTTGATCTTACTTGCTAATTCATTCAAGCCTTTAGCGTAATCTTCCCAATCTTTACCTTTTAAAGCGCGCGCGAACCGATGACCGTAATTGGCTAAATCACCACTGGACTTTTGTAAGGAACTGGCGAAGGTGTTGAGTAAATTTTCTGCTTCACCTGGCGTTAAGTCATCCACGCTACGGGGAGTGGGGATTTCAACTTTTACCGGTTCTATAGTGTCGTCGATACCTGAAATTTCAACATACAGCCGACGGTACGCATCGGGCGTTGGTGCAATGCGTTCCAATGCCAAGCGCTTAAAAGTCTCACGGGCAATATCGGTCGGCGTTTTTGGCGTGACGTTGTTGGACTTTTCTGACATGACATACTTTCGGCAAGATGCGGCTAAGTTTGCGCGCTTAGCGTAGTTGAATATTTTATTCTACCAGTTCGTTCTTGATCGCATAGTGGGTTAATTCAGCATTGTGGCGTAATCTCATCTTAATCAATATACGGGAGCGATATTCACTAATGGTTTTAACAGATAGGGACAATTCTTTGGCAATATCACTAACGCTTTTGCCTGAGGCTATCATCATCATGGTTTGATATTCTCGATCAGATAAAAGTTTATGCGGTTCATTTACATGCTCGTTGTTGAGATTATTTGCCATCTCCTGAGCTAATTCTGGACTAATGAACTTCAGGCCCGATGATACTTGCTGTATTGCTAAAATTAATTCATTCGCCATACACTGTTTGCTGAGAAAGCCAGAGGCTCCCGCTTTTAGCGAGCGAATTGCATATTGGTCTTCGCGGTGAGAGGAAAACACGATCAACGCGATATCGGGAAATTCCCGCTTGATTTGCTTAATCACATCCATGCCATTTCGGTCATTGAGTGCGATTTCTATGAGCATGACGGTGACTTCGATTTGACGAGCCAAACGAATTGCATCTTGCCCATTGACGACTTCGCCAACAATAGCGATATCCTCATCGTCGCGAATAAAATAACGTATGCCGGCGCGCACCACAGGATGGGGATCGACGATCAGCAATTTGATGCGAGCATTTTCAGTCATGCAAAAATCTTTCCTGGCTAGGAACTAGTATCTGAGCATTATTGCATGATGCACCAAGGAAATAAAGTGCATTGAATTACTTGGTATTTTATTTGCTGAGCTTAGCTTGCATAACAAGGTAAAATCAACACTTAATCGGTATGCAGGTTCCCAGAAAAATGACAATAAATTGGAAAGCGATTTCGTGAGTAAAGCATTTGTAAAAGAAACGGATCACGACGATGAGGAAGAATTCGGCGCGCCGCCAATTCCTCCCGGTGTAAAGAATTATCTGACACCGGAAGGACATCATCGTATGAAGACAGAGCTCTTAAATCTTATTGATAACGACCGACCTGAAGTGGTAAAAATCGTTTCTTGGGCTGCGTCGAATGGCGATCGCTCAGAGAATGGTGACTACATTTACGGTAAACGTCGCTTGCGAGAGATTGATCGTCGTATTCGTTTTTTGACGAAGCGCTTGGATTTGGCTGAGATCGTTGATCCCACCGTGCATTTTGGATCTGATCAGGTATTTTTTGGCGCTATAGTCGAATATGAAAATCAGGACGGCGATGTTACGACTATACGTATCGTTGGTGTAGATGAGTTTGATCCCTTGAATGGGAAGATTAGCTGGATCTCGCCGGTTGCTCGCGCCTTAACTAAAGCTAGGGTAGGGGATACAGTCACATTGAAGACGCCACATGGCGTGGATGAGTTGACGATACTCGATGTGCAGTACCCGCAAACTTAGAGTTACGACTTAGGTCGTATATTCTCGGTGAATTTTGCTGACACCATTAAGATGTTTTACATTGCGAATGATGCGAGCCAAGTGAACGCGGCCATCGACTTGAATCGTGAAATGAATTTTGGTCATATCTTTTGATTCGCCATCTTCCATGTTCACGTGACTGATATTCGCATCGGCTTCGCCAATTTCTGCTGCGATACGCGCTAGAGCGCCGCGTTCATTATTGACGATAACAGAGATGCGACAATCAAAGCGGCGATTAAGATCTTCACCCCAAGTAACATCAATCCAACGATCTGGTTCCTTAACTTGCATGCGCTTGGCATTGGTGCAGTCGCTGCTATGAACAACCAGACCTTGATCGCGTTTTAACTGTCCGACTATGCTATCGCCTGGGATAGGTAAGCAGCATGGTGACAATTGCACAGAAACACCTTCGCTGCCATAAATGATCACGGGATCAGGTTTGCTAAGTTTTTCATCACCAATGTGTTGGAATGGAATTGAGGGCGAATCGTTCTCGACTAAATCTAAAATGTGACGGGCAACTAAAGCTGCCATACGCTTACCGATCCCAATATCGGTATGGAGTTCTTCTAGCGTATTGGCACTAGATTCGTTGAGTAATTTATCGACCAGTGATTCAGGTAGTTCAGGATTCAAATGTAGGGAAACGAGTGCTTGTGCCAGCAATTGTTTACCTAGTTCAGTTGATTCATTTAGATTGATGGTCCTCAAATAATGGCGAATCGCGGAGCGCGCTTTGCCGGTGCGCACATAGGTTAGCCAATTCGGCGTAGGACGTGAATTTGGTGAGGTAATAATCTCAACGATATCGCCATTCTTTAATTCGGTTCGCAGTGGTACTGGCTCATTATTGATTCTGGTCGCAATCGCCTGATCGCCGATATCGGTGTGAATGTTATAGGCAAAATCAAGTGCTGTCGCACCACGCGGCAAAGCAAAAATTTTCGATTTTGGGGTGAATACATAGACTGAATCAGGGAACAAATCGACCTTCACATGCTCCAAAAATTCCGCAGAATCGCCTGTCTGCTTTTGAATGTCGAGCAGGGACTGTAACCATGCATGTGTACGTTGCTGTAAATCGGTTAAGCTACCATCTTCATTTTTATATAACCAATGCGCTGCAACACCTGATTCCGCAACTCTATGCATCTCTTGGGTGCGAATCTGGAACTCGACTGGTGTGCCATACGGGCCAATCAGTGTTGTATGTAGCGACTGATAACCGTTTGATTTTGGGATGGCGATGTAGTCTTTGAACTTGCCCGGCATAGGTTTATATAAAGCGTGCAAAGTGCCAAGTGCATAATAGCTGTTCTGGAAATTATCGACCACAATACGGAAGCCGTAGATATCCAGTACTTGTGAAAAGCTCAGCTGCTTATCGCGCATTTTGCAGTAAATGCCGTACAAGGTTTTTTCACGGCCATCCACTTGTGCTTCTAAACCAGCATCGGCCAAAGTTGCTTTGACGGAGGCCATAATTTTGTTCACGACTTCGCGACGGTTGCCGCGCGCCGCTTTGATTGCTTTCGCCAGAGTTCGATAGCGTAGCGGATAAATATGTGCGAAGGAAAGATCCTGCAATTCACGATAAATATTATTTAGACCAAGTCTATGCGCAATCGGCACATAGACTTCCATGGTTTCGCTGGCAATACGTCGTTGCTTTTCAGGCGACATTACGCCTAGAGTGCGCATATTGTGCAGGCGATCTGCTAGCTTCACCAGAATTACGCGTACGTCGCGAGCCATCGCTAACAACATCTTGCGGAAGTTTTCGGCCTGAGCTTCTATGTGACTTTGAAATTCGATCTTTTCTAATTTGGAAAGACCATCCACCAATGCAGCCACTGGTGCACCAAAACGCTCAATTAGTTCTTCTTTTTTGACGTCTTGGTCTTCCATCACATCATGCAATAGAGCTGCCATGATGGCCTGTACATCCAGTTTCCATTCGGCGCAAATCTCAGCAACAGCGATAGGGTGCGAGATATAAGGTTCGCCCGATTTGCGCACCTGTCCCAAATGCATTTCGTCTGAAAAACGATAGGCCTCCTTGACTTGTTTCAAGTCAACTGGCGATAGATATTCAGAGAGACGGTTGGTGAGTGCGGTAATTGATGCTACTGCGTTCGCTTGCGGCGGGATAGTCGAATGGGTTTCAGACTTAAATTTGTTACGTGGGTTTCTTGCAGGTGTTTTTTCAGACGAGTGTGATGCTACTGCTAGATCAGTGTTGGCTGGGGTGAGCGATTTGTCGTCTTGCAAATTCATACTTGGTTCCCAGCCGTTTCACGTTAGTCGCGCGATTCAGAAATTAGAATGGGACTTTTTTCAGCATCTCGATGCCGATTTTGCCTTCCGCGATTTCACGTAATGCGACCACAGTAGGTTTATTTTTAGCTTCAACTTTTGGTGTGTGACCTTGCAGCAATTGACGTGCGCGATAGGTTGCACATAAAGTTAATTGAAAACGATTTGGGATCTGTTTCAAAGAGTCTTCAACGGTAATGCGTGCCATATTATTTCCTTAGAGCGTTTGATTGATTTATATGCCCAACTGGGCAAAGAGTGCGGCATTGCGCACGGATTGTTGCGAAGTGCGGCAACGTGTGGCTTTCACAATTGCACTCAATTCTGATAGAGCTAATTCAAAATCTTGGTTGATGATAACATATTCGAACTCTGGCGCGTGCGCGATTTCACCGCCAGCAGCTAAAATTCGTCGACTAATGACCTCTTGAGAGTCTTGCCCGCGCTTATTTAAGCGCTCATTGAGCGCTTCCAGCGAAGGGGGCAAAATGAAAACGCTGGCGACATCAGGGAATTGTCGCTTGACCTGTTGAGCACCTTGCCAATCGATTTCTAACAAAATGTCGGTTCCTGCTTGCATAGCTTCTTGAATCAAAATCTTGGACGTGCCGTAGTAATTGCCATGAACCTCAGCAAATTCCAAAAATTCACCATGATTTTTTCTGTTGAGGAAATCGTCTATGGTAATGAAGTGATATTCCCTACCGTTTTGTTCGCCCGGACGCGGTGCTCTTGTTGTAAATGAAATTGATAATTTTAATCCCGGCTCTAATTTCAACAGCGCATTGACTAATGATGACTTGCCGGCGCCCGATGGTGCGGAAACCAAAAAAAGACTGCCGGAAGTAGTCGGATTCGTGCTCATGGCAACTCACTAAAAAATGAAATGGGTAACTGAATTGTAGGATCGTTTTTTAAAACTATTTTCATTTTTAAATCATTCTAAATTTTGCACTTGTTCACGCATTTGCTCAATTAAAAGTTTCAATTCCATCGATGCATCGGCGAGTTCTTTTAGAGCGGCTTTAGAGCCTAAAGTGTTGGCTTCACGGTTTAATTCTTGCATCATAAAGTCCAGGCGCTTACCGACTTGTCCGCCTTTTTGTATGATCTGACGCGTTTCTGCCAAATGCCCAGAGAGTCGAGCTAGTTCTTCATTGACATCGATGCGTATGCCGTACACGGTGACTTCCTGACGAATTCTATCGAGTACCTCATCACGGGAAATCGTTGGTATGGTGTTGCCTCCCGCATTGTTTAGGGCTATGCCCAGCGCCTCTTCTAAGCGCGCAATTGCTTTGTGTTGGAATTGTTGCAAAACCGTTGGCAGTAAAGGTGTAATTCGCAATACGATGGCTTCCATCTCGTCTACGCAACGTAATAAGACGGCGGCGAGTGCTGCACCCTCACGAGTACGGCTTTCAATAAATGCTTTTAGCGTCAATTCTATGGTGGCCGTGATCGCGTCTTGTAAATCGTCGGTGTTAATTTCAGATTCTTCGATGACGCCAGGCCAGCGCAAGATATCTGCCATACTCATCGCTCTGATAGCAGGAAATTGAGACTGCAAGCTAGTTTGGAATTCCTGTAGCTGCGTTAATACTTCTGCATTGAGTCCCTTAGTCTGCGTGCTAAGCTTACTTTTACCGAAACTAAAACGACACTCGACTTTGCCGCGGTGCAGGCGTTTGCTCAAGGTGTCGCGAAAAATGGGTTCGACCGAGCGAAACTCATCGTTAATACGAAATTGCAAATCTAAGAAGCGAGAATTGACACTCTTAATTTCTATCGTTATTGTTCCAGCGTCTGTTTCTTTTGTGCTGGTAGCGTAGCCAGTCATGCTAAAAATGCTCAATTGATTTCCTTCGATTCGTGTTGTGATTATGCGAATTGTTTAATGATTAATCATTTATTTGTCTATCAAAGTCGATTGACGCAAAAACGACACTGTACAATGCAAGTCAATGTAATGAATAATTTCTCAGCTAATTTTCTTCAGCTATTTTTCTAAGTGAGACCACATTTACTATGGCAGCACAAAATAACGCACCATTGCCTGACGGTTTGGAAATAGCCGGGTACCGTATTGTAAAGAAAATTGCCTCAGGTGGCTTTAGTATTGTTTACTTAGCTTCAGATGAAGACGGTAATGCGGTTGCAATTAAAGAGTATTTACCTAGTTCTTTGGCTTTGCGACAAGTCGGTGAATTGGTGCCTGCCATTTCTGCTGAAAATTTTCCTGTCTACCGTATAGGGCTCAAATGCTTCTTTGAAGAGGGGCGTGCTCTGGCGCGTATCTCTCATCCGAATGTCGTTAGCGTTATTAATTTTTTTCGGGCGAACGAAACTGTTTATATGGTCATGGCCTATGAATCTGGTCGTTCTTTACAAGAGCATATTTTGCGTCGACGTGATAAAGGCGAGAAACCGCTAGTGTCGGAACGTTTTATCCGTAAGATGTTTAATTTGGTGATGAATGGTCTGCGTGAAGTACACACGAATAAACTACTGCATTTGGATTTAAAGCCAGCCAATATTTATTTGCGTATGGATGGTACGCCAATCTTGCTCGATTTCGGTGCCGCGCGCCAGACTCTAAAAACCGATATGCCTAAGCTTTATCCTATGTACACGCCGGGATTTGCAGCGCCAGAACTCTATGTGAAAAATAGTAACTTGGGACCCTGGACTGATATCTATAGCATCGGTGCCTCGATGTTCGCTTGTATGGTCGGCGCACCACCTCAGCCGTCCGATCAGCGTAAAACCAACGATAAAATGGAAGCACATTTTAAAAAGTTGGAAGGGACTTATTCCGCAGAACTGATCGACGTAGTTCGTATGTGCCTGAAATTGGATCCTATGGAGCGCCCGCAGAGTGTTTTCGCCTTGCAAAAGGCGCTGACGCTGAAAGCACCGCCACAGCGCGAATTAACTTTCTTCGAAAAGACAAAATTAAAAGTCGCTAACTTGTTGGGCAAGGATAAAAAAGAAGCTGAAGAGGGTGATTTTACGACCATACAGGAAGACACTATCTGAACATTGATACTGCTTAATCCTCAATAAATGAATTAAATTAAAAAAATTATGCGCTTTTCAGTCTATCAAGAGAGTCATATCGGTGGTCGTAAAGTCAACCAAGATCGCATGGGGTACAGCTTTACCCGCGATGCAATTTTGTTGTTACTGGCCGATGGTATGGGCGGTCACATTATGGGGGAAATGGCAGCGACTATTGCCATGCAAACCATAGGTAGCCTTTTTCAAAAACAAGCGCACCCCATGATAGATAAGCCGGAGCGCTTTTTAGAAAAAGGTTTTTTATCGGCGCACAACGAAATCCATCGCTTTAAGTTATTGAAGAATTTGCCAGAGACGCCACGTACTACTATCGTTGCCTGTCTGATTCAAAATGGCAACGCCTACTGGGCTCATTGTGGTGATTCGCGTTTGTATTGGATGCGTGACGGTCAGATTTTGTTGCGTACAAAAGATCATTCACGTTTAGAAACCTTGATTGAACAAGGCAAAGTTGATCCCTCAGAGCGAAATACTCATCCTGACAGAAATAAACTATTTAATTGTTTGGGGGCGCCACATGCGCCTATCGTCGAGCTGTCGCGTCGGGCTTCATTGCAGGCAGGTGATTTGATTATGTTGTGTTCTGATGGCTTGTGGGGTGTACTTCCAGACCATATTTTGGCGCAGCGCCTGCATGAGCAAACGATAGTGCGTGCTATTCCTGAATTAGTGAGTAGTGCGGTCGAAATCGCCGGCCGTCAGGGAGATAACGCAACGGCCTTGGCGATGATGTGGGAAGGCAACGATATACTCGAAAATTCCTCCATTATTTCTACCAATACTTTGCCTATAGGCTCCATTGCGACCACGATACAAGTGCCGGTGGATGTTGACGATGAAAACGCTGAAGCCGATATTTTTAATGATGAAGAAATCGAAAAAGCGATCGACGAAATTCGAAATGCGATCCATAACTCCACCCGCTTAACTAATAAAACTTAGGACTTACGCAAAATTGCGCTGGCTAGGCGGAGAGCCGAAGTCAGTACAAATGTACGGCGAGGCGAGTCCAACGACGCCAGAGTCTGTTTTGCGTAAGTCCTAAAACTTAGAAATTTAGATAACCAATAAGAGCTAATTTATGTCAGAAGTTATTCGCCCTAGTGCCCGTTCAGCCACGGCATTGCGCGCCATCCGTTTTACCCGCCATTACACTAAGCATGCCGAAGGTTCAGTGTTAGTCGAATTTGGCGATACCAAGTTAATTTGTACTGCCAGCATAGAAGATAAAGTGCCTGGATTTTTGAAAGGTCGCGGCCAAGGTTGGTTAACTGCCGAATATGGTATGTTGCCTCGCTCCACCCACACCCGAATGGATAGAGAAGCGGCCAAAGGCAAACAATCTGGGCGCACGCAAGAAATTCAACGCTTGATCGGTCGCTCTCTACGTGCGGCATTTGATCTGGAAGCATTTGGTGAGCGTACTTTGCACTTGGATTGCGACGTTATTCAGGCTGATGGTGGTACTCGTACCGCTGCGATTTCCGGCGCCATGGTGGCCGCCTATGATGCGTTTTCAAAGCTAGTTGCGAAAGGAGTGATTTCTGCTATTCCGGTTAAGCATTTTGTCGCTGCTATTTCGGTCGGCGTATATCAAGGTGTTCCCGTTTTGGATTTGGATTATTTAGAGGATTCTAATTGCGATACCGATATGAATGTGGTCATGAATGAGCAAGGCCATTTTATCGAAGTACAAGGGACAGCAGAAGGTGCTGCATTTGATCGCAAAGTATTGAATGAACTTTTGGATTTAGCGGATGCCGGTATACGTGACATTATTGCGAAACAAAAACAAGCTTTAGAGATGTAAATTCATCTAACCGGTATCAATCAATAGAAGTAAAGTACGATGAATAAAAAAATTGTTTTGGCATCCAATAATGCCGGAAAACTCAAAGAATTTCGTCAAATTTTGGCACCGCTAGAGATAGAATTAATTGCTCAAGCCACCTTAAATATTCCTGATGCCCCCGAGCCATTTTTTACCTTCGTCGAGAATGCATTGACAAAGGCGCGTCATGCTGCGCGTATGTCTGGTTTAGCTGCGATAGCCGATGATTCTGGGATTTGCGTGAATGCATTGGGCGGTGCGCCGGGTGTGTATTCAGCACGCTATGCTGGTGAACCGAAATCCGATCAAAGAAATAATCAAAAGCTGGTCGATGCTTTGCGTGAAGTGGAAGATCGCTCAGCTTATTATTACTGTGTTTTGGTCTATGTGCGTTCTGAACGTGACCCGCAACCTGTGATTGCCGATGGTCGTTGGTCTGGGCAAATTATTGATCAAGCCAGAGGTAGTGAAGGTTTCGGGTACGATCCCTATTTCTATTTGCCCGAGTTTCAGCAAACT
Organism: Undibacterium sp. GW821-FHT11H02; assembly: GCF_058808015.1. Taxonomy (NCBI): domain Bacteria; kingdom Pseudomonadati; phylum Pseudomonadota; class Betaproteobacteria; order Burkholderiales; family Oxalobacteraceae; genus Undibacterium; species Undibacterium sp. GW821-FHT11H02. Next base: position 178,773 of record NZ_JBXARG010000006.1, read on the forward strand.
GTTGCTGAGCTCAACGCTGAGCAAAAAAACAGCTTGTCACATCGTGCTCAAGCACTACAAGAATTACTCAAGAAGTTAAGATGATTCCAATTAAGCCCATCTCATCGTCGGATAATTTAGCTACTGATGCGACACGTGACAGACAAGAAAAGATGCGCAATATCCCAGGTGAAGTGAAGGCGAATTTTCTTGCACCTGGCGTACTCAATTTGAGTACTTTGCCACCTTTGTCCTTATACATACACTTTCCCTGGTGTGTGAAAAAATGCCCCTATTGTGATTTCAATTCGCATGAAGTGAAAACTTCGTTCGATGAGGATCTTTATTTGACGGCGCTGCGGGCAGATCTTGAAGCTGCTATGCCTATGATTTGGGGCCGCAAAATTTATACCATTTTTATTGGCGGTGGTACACCAAGTCTGATGTCGGCTGCGGGCCTTGATCGCATGCTGTCTGATTTGCGCAGTTTATTACCGATTGATGCGAACGCTGAAATCACGATGGAAGCCAATCCAGGAACATTTGAAGCAGAAAAATTTCGCCAGTATCGCCTGAGTGGTATTAATCGTTTGTCGATAGGGATACAGAGTTTCAACTCTCAGCATTTGTCTTCATTGGGACGTATTCACAATGGTGATGAAGCTAAGCGAGCGATAGAGATCGCAGCGAAAAATTTTGACAATTTCAATTTGGATTTAATGTTTGCCTTACCCTCGCAAACGTTGGAAGAATCAATTTCAGATCTCGAAACAGCCTTGAGTTTTCAGCCAAATCATCTCTCTTTATATCATCTGACTTTGGAACCAAATACTTACTTTGCAAAGTTCCCACCTATCATTCCAGACGATGATTTAAGTGCGGAAATGCAAGAGCAAATTCAGACCCGTATGGCAGGGGCTGGCTATCGTCACTACGAGGTTTCTGCATTTGCCAAGCCGGGGCACGAGTCTCGCCATAATTTAAATTATTGGAATTTTGGCGACTATTTGGGCGTTGGTGCGGGGGCGCATTCTAAGTTGTCCTTCCCGCATAGGATAGTCCGTCAGGTGAGACATAAGCAACCCAAAGCATTTATGGATAGCGCATTGAAAGGCGATGCAATCCAAGAGAGTAATGAAATCAGCAAAGATGAATTAGGCTTTGAATTTATGTTGAACGCTTTGCGTCTTAATCAGGGATTTGATACCTCACTATTTTTTGATCGAACTGGTCTAGTCTTAAATTCGATAGAGCAGCAATTGCTGCTAGCAGAGCAAAAAGGTCTGATATCGCGCGACCATTTGCGCATTGCTCCGACAGATTTGGGCCGGCGATTTTTAAACGATCTTCAGCAAATGTTTTTGTAGAGCTAGGACTTTATCGATCGAATATCACCCCGGCTTTTTAGTCGGGGTTTTGTTTTTTGCGCGCAATCACTTCAGAGACAAAAATCTCGATTCAGTCTCGAGAAACATTTTTACGTCTTATTAAGCCAACAATAAAAAATTTTTATTGGCGACATTAAAAATGCTCTTGCAATTGTGTAAATTTCAACTTACTATCAGGATATAAATTGCTTTAAAGCACTTGATTGTAAGAAATTAAAAAGACGGAGAAATTCTACCCAATGACGCCGATAGTTTCATTATTGCCCGTGGTAAATAGCCAGCAAAAATTGGTTGCATTGTTACCAGATTTTTCCGTATGTAGTGACGAATCTCGTTTTCAGTTAACCAGTTTATTGGCGCAACTTGAAAGTTTTGAACGGCTATCAAGTCTGCAACTAATCCTGCCTTTGCATAGTCCATTGTCCGTCACTCCAGATTTTGAGAATCGCGATTATTGTAAGAATTTGGTGCTGTGTTTTACAGAATCCGAGTGTGAGTCAAAAGAAGCGCAACAGATCCTTAAGCACCTAAGCCAGTCTGGCTTACGTATTATGATGGATGAATTTAGCTCTAAATCTTCGTTGATTTGGCCTGATACCAAAGGGGTTTCTGTCAATTGCAAAGCGGGTATTCCTGCGCATGTGCAACCTTGGATTTTTAGTTTGCAACAGAGCCAGCATTTAGCAAAAAATGTCGACACGGTATTTTGTTTGAGCAAGGCTCAAGACGCTGGTTTTAGTTTGTTTTCTGGCGAATTTGCTTTCTCGGCTGAGAGTAGTTCTCGTAGCACAGATCCGACCGCGCGATCACGACTTTTAAAGTTACTTGGATTGGTATCTAAGGACGCTGACGCGAAGGAACTAGAGAGTTTGTTTAAGCAAGATCCGACACTTTCGTTTATGTTATTCAAACTGGTCAGTTCAGCGGCATTTGCACAAACTGTAAAAGTAGCTAGCTTTGTTCAAGCAATTAACTTGCTCGGTCGCCGTCAACTTCAGCGTTGGCTGCAATTGTTGTTATATGCCCGGCAAAACGGACAGGGTACTAGCTTAAATCCTTTGATGTTACGTGCGGCGTTTCGAGCCAGTCTGATGGAAGCGCTGTGCCGTCAAAATGGCGGCGACCGGGATCAGCAAGACTGCGCTTTTATGACAGGAATGTTTTCCTTGCTGGGCTTATTATTTGCGTGTCCTTTGTGGGAAATATTGAAACCATTAAGTTTGCCAGATGAAGTGCGTGCGGCCCTGCTGGATGGAGAAGGGCGAATGGGGCAATTTTTGAGTTTGACGGAGCGGGCCGATCGCGCTCATACGTCCGACTTGGATAAAGCGACAAATGCGCTGGGTCTCTCCGTCGAGACTTATTACGAGAGCCTGACACAAGCTTATTGCTGGGTTAATCAAGTTTGTCAGGAACTATGATGACTTCACAACTTGATCTTCAACATGAGATTTTGCTCGGCGTAGAATTATGCGAAACAATCTTGAGTGCTGATGAGCAAGCATTAGAGTCTGGCTTAAATCGAATTCTCAGTGTTTTGTTTTCCGATCATGAAATCGCTTTTACGCGAAACAAGCCATTAACCGGACAGGCTCAGCTACTTACCGAAATTTGCGCAGAAAATTATTTTGTGATCTCAGGTAAACGTGGCGCAATGACTGAAAGCGATTTACATAAATTGAATCAGTTAAGCGCGCTCACTGCTCGCTTGTTTGCAAAGCGATTAAGTCTGAACTCACAATTTAGTGCGGCAATGAAGTCGCAATTGATTCATTCTCAGATTCTTGATCAACTTCATGAATCGGTCATTACGATGGATTTGGCAGGTTTCATCTTAAGTTGGAATCTTGGTGCCGAAAGATTGTTTGGCTATACCGCAGAGGAAGCGATAGGGCAAAATATTTTGTTTTTGTATGAGACTGAAGATGCGAATGACTTGCCTGCGAGAGATATCTTTCTTGAGCGTGGTGGCCGTGAAATGGAAGTCAAGCGCCGCAAGAAAAGTGGTGAAGTTTTTTGGGCCAGCTTGAGTCTATCCACCTTGTTTGACGAGTATCAACAGCCTGTTGGTTTGATTGGCTATCTAAGCGATATCACAGAACGCAAACGATCTGAAGAACGAATCAATCATCTAGCGTATTACGACGTGCTAACTGATTTCCCCAATCGTAGCTTGTTTAAAAAACTGGTTGATAGCGCGCTCCAACAGAGCTATCGTAATGATGCTTCGGTGTCAGTCATGTTTGTCGATTTGAATCGCTTTAAGCCGATTAACGATACGCTGGGTCATGGTGTCGGTGATCTGCTATTAAAGCAAGTAGCAGAACGTTTTCGTGCTGCACTACGCGATAATGATGTTATTGCACGATTAGGCAGTGATGAATTCGCGATTGCGATATTGGATGTTAAACAGCATTTTCATGCTGGTCTGGTCGCCCAAAAAATCTTGGCTACTTTGGAAAGCGTTTTTTCCATTGATGGACATGATTTGCGTCTGGGTGCCAGTATAGGGATAAGTATCTACCCACAAGATGGTGGCGATGCTGAAGCGCTGTTGCAGAAGGCGGACATCGCCATGTTTAAGGCCAAACGTTTAATCGACAAAGCGGGTGGTGCTTACACGTTTTATGATGCAGAAATGAATCGTACGATTTCTGGTCGTATGTACCTGGAGTCAGGCCTGCGACGTGCATTGCAACGTAATGAATTTTTCCTGCTGTATCAGCCTAAGCTCGACGTCCAAAGTGGCAAGGTATTGGGAGCTGAAGCGCTAATCCGTTGGGCGCATCCGCAGGACGGGATCATTCCGCCGAATGAATTTATTCCCATTGCAGAGGAGACCAATTTAATTTTGCAAATAGATGCATGGGTTTTAGATGCTGCCTGTGCCCAAGCAAAATCTTGGCAAGACGCGGGTGTTCAGCCTTTCCGTATTGCGGTCAATGTATCGGCTCGTGAATTCACGGTATCGCTGCCAGAACGTATAGAACAAGCGCTGAGCAAGCATCAAATTTCTTCGGGTTGGCTAGAGTTGGAAATTACCGAGAGCATGTTGATGCAAAATGCAGAAGATGTGGTGGCGATCATGTCGCAAATCACCGCTTTAGGAGTGACCTTGGCTCTGGATGATTTTGGTACCGGTTTTTCTAGTCTGTCTTACTTGAAGCGTTTTCCGATCGATACCTTAAAGATAGATCGCTCATTTATTCAAGGCATCCCCGACGACGTGGATGATTGCGCAATCGCCAGTGCCATCATTAGTTTGGCGAAACAAATGAAACATAAAGTGATTGCTGAGGGTGTCGAAAATAATGAGCAATTTGCCTTTCTGCAAAAAATGGGCTGTGATGAGATTCAGGGATATCTATTCTCCAGACCGCTCGATGCAGAGAAGTTTTCAGAAGTGATGTTAAGAAGTTTTAGTTTCCCCTCATTTTACTAATTGAGTTAATCGGTGACTTAATCAGCAGGTCAAATAAATAAGCTATTAAAGAATTTTTCTGAAAAAGTTCACAAGAAATCAGAAAAACTCGCTATAATGCAGGGCTTGAGAGATTGGTTCGAATTTATTTGCGCTGAAATTTCAATGTTGTACTAAGACGGAAGTGTGGCCGAGCGGTTGAAGGCACTAGTCTTGAAAACTAGCGAGGGTGAGAGCCCTTCGTGAGTTCGAATCTCACCGCTTCCGCCAAGAATTTAAGAAGCCCTTGATTTTTCAAGGGCTTTTTTTATTTGTAAAAGAATCCTGAATGTTCTAACTTGCCTTAAAGAAGTTCATAGTCATATTGATAGTGTTGGTGTGATAACTGGAAAAAAAGAGGAAGTCAAAGTTAGAGAAGCCGCATTAGACTAGATGCCTACTGTATAATTTATTGATTATTAAAGATAAATTGAGCAAAGTTAAAAAGATGTCGGCACAGTTTGTTAAAGATGTTTCTCGCGTCAATTTAGTCTTACCCATATCGAATGCGATATCCTTTTCTTTCCTGACGATGTTTGTTTTGGAAACGATCACCCAATATTTCTCACATTAAAAATACTATGGTTTGCATGTCTATATCTGGTCTACGGGCGTCTTTTGTCTTCGCGCTTTGCGTGACGATACTCGGTGGCTGTGCTAGCTCTTCGTCTTCTATTTCGCCAGCAAAAATAGCGGTCAAAACAGACTTACCATTGACGCCTGTACAAAAGACTTTGCGCCCGGTCCGTATCGGCTTGGCTTTGGGCGGTGGGGCTGCACGTGGCTTTGCTCATATCGGTGTTATTAAGGTACTGGAAGCGCAGGGAATCTTGCCTGACGTGGTGGTGGGGACGAGCGCGGGTAGTGTGGTTGGTGCGATGTATGCGGCTGGGAATAACGGTTTCGCGTTGCAGAAGATGGCATTGGAGATGGATGAAGCGACGATTTCGGATTGGTCTTTGCCTTTTTTCTCTAAAAGTAGTGGCGTATTAAAAGGTGAGGCATTGCAGGGTTATGTGAACCGTATGGTGAATCAGGTATCGATAGAGAAATTAAAGAAACCGTTCGGCGCGGTGGCGACTGATTTAAATACTGGTATGCCGATACTATTTCAACGTGGGAATACTGGTTTGGCGGTGCGGGCCTCGTCGGCGGTGCCTGGTGTGTTTCAACCAGTCAAGATCAATGATCGATTTTATGTGGATGGCGGATTGGTCTCGCCCGTGCCGGTGCGTTTTGCACGTGAAATGGGTGCTGATATCGTGATTGCGGTGAACATTTCTTCTTCACCTGAGGCTCAGAATTCGTCTAGCTCGCTTGAAGTTTTGATGCAGACTTTTACCATAATGGGCCAAAGCTTGAATCAGTTTGAATTGAAGAATGCGGATGTCGTGATTAAGCCGGATTTGCCGGGTATGAAGGGCAACGACTTTAACGGACGTAATCTGGCTATTTTGGCGGGTGAACGTGCAGCCAATGCGGTGATCGTTGAGCTAAAGGAAAAGATTCGGGCGTTTCAAGAGAAGTAATTATTTTTTGACTTCATCTTCGTTGATGCGACGCGCACCATTGAAACGCTTTTTCCAGTAACTGACGTTCATACTTTCTATACGCACTTTGCCACCGGCAGAAGGTGAATGAATAAATTTGTTGTCGCCCAGATAAATCCCAACATGGGAAAAACTCTTTTTCAGCGTGTTATAAAATACTAGGTCGCCAGGTTTTAAGTCTTTGGGTTCAACTTTATCGCCCTTATTGCTGATTTCTTTGGCGGTTCTTGGGAGTTCTGTTTCACTCGAGGTTTTGAAAACTAGCCTGACAAAACCACTACAATCGAGACCATTTTCTGGGGAGCTGCCACCACGCTTGTATTTAATGCCGAGCAGACTCATTGCGTTAATCGTTAAATCTGAGGTCTTGTCCCTTAAGTCTTTGAGGGCTGTGAGTGCTTTATTAGGCGTTTCGGTTGCGGTGTCATCATTTGCAAAGCTGTTGCCTGCGATTAGACTGAGCACAAAAAATACTTTGAGAAGTCTATTTTTTTTCATAGGCGTTTTGCAAGAATTAAAAGAAAACGGGGTTTGACACGATCACCAGATTTTATAGCAGTAGTTACTTTGAACCTTGCTTGATCGCGCTGGAAAGGGATGGAGTATAGCTCACTTTAAATTTAAAGTAAGCTATAGGTGTAATTTCCATGAGGAAATGGGTTGTTTGAAATTAAAATGAGGAAAGCGGAGATATTCTCGCTTTCCTCATTTCTTATTTGAAACTTAAGCTTGCCGTGTCCGATTAAGCGTGCTTTTCTATGAAATCGATGACCTTAGGGCAGACCATGTCACGCCATTTTCGACCTGAAAATATGCCATAGTGACCGCAGCCCGGTGCTACAAAGTCTTGTTTCATTGAATCGGGAATGTTGTAGCAGATGTCGTGTGCGGCCTGAGTTTGACCTGCACCCGAAATATCATCCAATTCACCCTCTACGGTGAACAAGGCGACGGTTTTGATATCCTGTGGCTTGACTAATTTGCCTTCAACTTCCCACGTACCTTTCGGTAAGCGGAATTCCTGGAATACCGTCTTAATAGTTTCTAAATAATACTCAGCAGGCAAATCTAATACGGCATTGTATTCGTCATAAAATTTTCTGTGCTGTTCAGCAGACTCATCGTCGCCTTGTACCAGATGCTGGTAGAAATCCCAATGACTCTGCGCGTGACGATCTGGATTCATTGCAACGAAACCAGTGTGTTGCAAGAAGCCTGGATACACTTTACGACCAAAGCCAGGGTAGTTGGCAGGTACGTTGTAGATGACGGAATTTTCAAACCATGAGAATTTCTTCTCGGTCGCTAGCGTATTAACTTGAGTTGGTGATTTACGAGGGTCGATAGGGCCGCCCATCATAGTCATCGTCTTCGGTAATGCAGGGTCGTTCTCGCTAGCCATTAATGAGATCGCAGCCAGTACAGGAACCGTTGGTTGGCATACAGAAATTACATGCAATTCTGGGCCAAGATGACGGATAAACTCTTGCACATAGTAGATGTAGTCGTGCAAATGGAATGGGCCGGCGGAAAGCGGCACCATTCGTGCGTCTATCCAATCGGTGATATAGACATCGTAATGGGGTAAGAGACTTTTTACAGTGTCACGCAAGAGTGTCGCGTGGTGACCGGAAAGCGGGGCGACAATTAAAACCTTGCGTTGTTGGCTGATTTTTGTATCACGCTTACTGCTAGTGAGATTTTTTTTAAAATTAATCAGTTTGCAGAAAGGCTTTAATAATGCATTTTCTTCCAAGATCTCAATAGTTTGATCACCAATCTGGGTCGAAGTAATTTTGAATTCTGGTTTTTCGTAATCTTTGCCCAGTCGATAAACTAACTCGTATGCCGCTGCGATTCTTTGCGAATAAGGCGTGTAAGCCAATGGAGAAATTGGGTTGGCAAACATTTTAGATGAAGCTTCAGCCCATTTGGTCAGAGGCGTCAAAAATGATCGGTTTAGTTCATGAAGTTGATAAAGCATGGGGCATTTTCCAAGTTGTTGACGGAATTGCTGCGAACTACCTTGCCTTCGTGAAGCTCGGTAAATATCGAATCAGTTCTAGTATAACGCTAAATTATTGCAGTGCGTCATAAATATATTCTCTGCGGTAATCTTTACCTTCACTGCACGAGTAATCGGATCGGTTTGATTTGGAAAGGCGTGATAAATAACCAATGAAATTGTACGAATATTCGGGTAAATCGCTCGAGTTAATATCTAAATGGTATTTAAAAGGGTGTTCGCCTGATCAAAATCATAATTCTCAATGGCATTTTGAAATTTTGTAAAATCATGATGATTAAATAGGCTTAGAAATTGTGATTGATTTCTTGCGAAATAATTTACCGCCTCGGGATTGCTGTCTTGCAACAGTTCGGCAAGCGTTTTGCAAATCTCATCCAAAGGTCGTGTGTCGATACTGATATTGTTCTCAGCGGATGTCGTATCGAGTCTGTTGGCGGCAAAGAAATCATCTAATTCTTCCAGAATCAATTGCAATTCATTTGCCAATTGTTCTAGGTGAGACCCAGGATCTTGCGTCGCTTCGATTTGCAGGCATAGTCTGGCGATTGGGAACGCGCCTATGGTTGCGCCAATTCCCTTTAAAGTGTGAATTAGTCGTTGAAAATCTTCGTCGAAAATCCCAGTTAATTGCGCCTTTTTGATCTGCGCTAAGGAATCTTTTTGTGAGCTTGCAAATCGGCGCAATAGTTGCAGCAAGAGGGCTTGATTGTTGGCGACCGAACGCAATCCGGTACGGGTATCTAAGTGCTTGAATTGAAGTGGCAGCTCGCTAGTTGCGACAATCGTTTTTGCTGTTGGCAGATTTGGCGCTTGATTCAACCAATGGTGAATGCTTCTATTTAATTCTTCAGGATCGAACGGTTTGATCAAATAATCTTGCATGCCATTCGTTAGACACCGGTCCCGGGTGCCGGCTTCCTCATGCGCTGTCAGCGCTATGATAGGCATGGTCGGATATAGCGTGCTCTGGCGTATTTTCAGGGTCGCTTGGTATCCATCCATCACGGGCATTTCCAGATCCATCAAGATTAATTGAAAAAAATCCGGAGTATGTTGTTCGAGCAAGTGTAAGACTTCCAGTCCGTTGTTCGCTGCCAAAACTAAAAAGCCTGCTTCGCTTAATAGATCGACGATGAGCTCTTGATTGAACTCGTTGTCTTCGGCAAGCAAAATACGAATTTGTTTTTCTGAGTGCATGAATGGGTGAAATTAGTTAAGTCAAATGGATATCTTTGTTCTCGAATCGGTCTTGCACAAGCGTGTATGGGGGCGCCAAATTGGCCGCTTAGCTTGTTTGATTCTAGTGTATTTATTGGACAAGGTGTTCAATGTGTGCCGACCTGTTGACGTTGTTAGAGCAAAAATTTTGGACCGGCGCCTTCGTTGTTTGAGATATTTCAATTTTTACAGATCAATTCGCTTCTGTCAGAGTGATCGCGAGATTTTGTCCTAACTCTTGTGGCGGGTCTAAAATTAATCACTAAAGGAGGGCGCAGTACCGAAGTCAAAGAAAAAATGATGTTTTAAGCGTTTGGTGTTGTTAATTTGCAATTGATTGTTGTATGTGTTTCTTATGGTAAAAATATTCTTTCTTGGATATCGTCTGCAAATACATTTATCGCCTCAATCGGGATAGAATCAAGGCCTGTTTTCACAGGCAAAGAGGCGTCCCCTCAGATTCATTTTTTTGGATTGGTATGAGATGTAACAATTTATGAGTGGATTACCCATCAATATGCAAATAAGCTGGATTGAACAGTCTTTAGACGGACTTGATACCTTGAGAGACTCCATCTCGGATGGTTGTGCAATGGCAGCAAGGATCAAACGCGAGGGGATAGCGGCAAATGACGAAATTTTGATGGCAAGTGCTGAGATTATCTTGGCGTTTGCGGATTATTTCGAAAATAGACTCCCACAAGCCATCAGTGCTTTTGAGAAGTTGTCAAAATTCTTTTGTACTCATGCGGAAATGCGAGGTGCTTTTTTCGCCGAAACGGGTCGGGTCATCGTACTTCGCAAAATGGGTGACGTGCAAACCGCGTGCGAGCTTTGCGAAGCCAAACTTATCCCTGCCGCACAAAGTATGCCATCACGATTATCGATCCTGGCTTGGAATATTTATGCGATTTTGTCTCAAGAACGAGGTGAAACCGAACAGTCAATTCGATACTTCTATCGCGCCTTAGATGAGTCTCGCCGCATCAATTCCGCCAGCAGAATTGCGCAAATAACTGCCAACTTGGGCGAAGTTTTGTATGTTACTGGGAATGCGGTTGCTGCCGAAGAGTTATTGCAAGTGGCACGTGATGTGGCCCCCACCTCTACAGAAAAATGGCTTATGCCATTTAGTTCTACCATGCTAGCGCTATGCAAAATAGCTTTAGGCAAATTTGATGAAGCTTATGATGCAATTGCGCCTTATTTGGAAAATGATGGGGCGGCAGCGACAAATACCAATTCTTATTGCGCCTTTTATCTGTCGGTTGCCGCTTTTACCTTAGCAATGCGTGGTGAATTAGATCAAGCTTTACGCTTAAGCCAAAAGGCACAGACCTTCGTAGATTTGATCGAAGACCCTCATTTGAAGCCCTATGTTTGGTGGGTAAGTGGCTATTTATATCGCAAGTCTGGCCAACATGAACTCGCCATTGTTGAACTTAATAAAGCAATTCAAAAAGTGGGTGATAGTGGCTATATACATTTGCCGCTACGCGCAATCAATGAACTTTCAGAAATTTATGCAGAATTAGGTCGCTGGCAAGATGCCTATTTCGAGCAGAAGCGACATCAATCCCTGTTAGTCCGTGCGCAAGAACGTGCCAATAAAATTCAAATTGAAAATTTAAAAATACGTAACGAATTTAAAGAGGCTGAGCAAGACAGACGCATGAATGAGCGTATGAGCAAAGAACGTAAATCCTTAGATGATGAGCTGCAACGCATGCTGACTGAGCGTGAAACGATTTTGGAAAATTCTATCGTAGGTATGATTTTTCTTAATAGTATGGGGCGTGTGCAGTGGGTTAATACGCCACTTTGTCAGATATTTGGGGTTGAGCGAGATAATGTATTGGGCGCCTCTTTAGAGCCATTTTATGAGTCACGTGAAAGCTATCTGGAGTGCGGTGCAGCAGTCAGTCAGGCTGTGTTGCGCGGAGAAGCATTTGAAACTGAACTCAAAATGCGCCGTAGCGATGGTTCGGTGTTTTGGGTGCATTTTTCGGGGCGGGCAGTCAATAAGAATGATCTCTCGTACGGCACCGTTTGGGTAGTTATGGATATCTCAGCTCGTCGTCAGTTGGAAGACGATCTACATAAGTCTGAGTATAACTACCGCTTGCTGATTAATAATGTGACCGAGGGAATTATTGTTGTGCAAAATGCGCGAATCGCATTTGCCAATCGCTTGATTCAGACTTTGAGCGGATACACACATGAAGAGTTGATTGGTATGCCGTTCACGGAATCGATCTACCCTGAGGATGTGCCTGTTGTGGTTGATCGGCACACGCGTCGACTACGTGGAGAGGTCGTTGAACAATACTACCAAATTCGCTTACAACACAGAATCACCAAAACACTAATTTGGGTAGAGATCTCCTCGGTTTTGATCGAGTGGGAAGCTCAGCCGGCGACATTGTCGTTTGTCTCTGATCTGACTCAGCGGAAATTGCTCGAGTCACAGCTCAAAGAGAGTATGGATGAGCAAATGCGTTTGCAGACCTTGCAAATGCAAAATGAATTGAAAGTGTCTGAGTTGGCACGCCGTCATGCGGAAGAAACTACCGAGGCAAAATCTTTGTTTCTGGCGAATATGAGTCATGAAATTCGTACGCCTATGAACGCCATTATTGGTATGGCCCATCTAGCCTTGAAAACCGATCTTACCGTTAAACAAAAAGATTACGTCGAAAAAATTCATAAAGCAGGCATGTCTTTAATGGGAATCATTAACGATATTTTGGATTTTTCTAAGATCGAGGCGGGCAAATTAGATATTGAAGAAGTGGAGTTCGACCTCGATGAAGTCTTCAATAGTGTCGCGGTAGTTACCAGCGAAAAGGCAGAGCAAAAAGGGCTTGAATACTTGTTTGATATTGGTGAAGCGGTACCGCGGCGTTTAAAGGGCGATCCCTTAAGAATCGGTCAGGTGCTGATTAACTTAGTCAATAACGCAATAAAATTTACGGAAGAAGGCGAAGTTTGTTTGCGTTGCGAAGTATTGGTAAGACAAGGCAATCAAGTACTCATGCAATTTGTAGTGCGCGATACTGGATTGGGTATGAGCGAGGCACAGTCCGCCAAATTGTTTATGCCATTTAGTCAAGGTGATGAGTCAACCACCAGAAAATTTGGAGGTACCGGTTTAGGCTTGTCAATTTCCAAAGGCATGGTTGATCTCATGGGCGGCGAAATATCTTTGCAAAGCGTTTTGGGACAAGGAACGACGGTGACGTTTCAATTGCCATTGATTGACTTGCCGACTGAACAGAAACAAATTAATCGTGAGTTATTTGATCAATTGTCCGTGTTGATCGTGGACGATCATGCGTTCGCCGCTAAGTTACTCTCAGATAAATTATCGGTGTATGGTATTGGCTGTGATTTGGTTGGTTCTGGCAGGGATGCATTGAGACTATTGTTGGATCGAGATCAGACCTTGCAGGGACAATACAATGCAATTTTTGTTGATCTGCATATGCCATACATGGACGGCACAGAGCTGATAACTCTAATTCGTCACGCGAATTTACAGGAAATTCCTAAAATTGCATTGGTCGGTGCAAGCGCAAGAGAAAATCTCAATTATCGGGAAGACTCATCGATGATCGATGCCTATCTCGATAAACCCTTTAATACCTCCAATGTGTTCGATTGTTTGGTGAACATGTTTTCTTATCATACGCACAGCAGTGTGGCACATGCCGCAAATGGCGTATTTAAATGTAAGGGCTTGCGTGTTCTATTGGTCGAGGATAATTTAATTAACCAACAAATTGCCCGGGAATTATTAGAAGCAGCCGAGATTGAAGTAGATTTGGCAGCAAACGGCAGGATTGCAGTTGAGCGCTTGCATGAAAAAGGTCCTGATTATTATGGCATGGTTTTTATGGATGTTCAGATGCCGGAAATGGATGGACATGAGGCGACCAGATTGATACGTAGCAGCGATATTTTTTCGGATTTGCCGATTATTGCGATGACAGCGCATGCCTTACTCATCGAGAGGGAGCGTTGTTTTGCTTCCGGTATGAATGCCCATTTGGCAAAGCCGATTAATCCCGGAGAACTCTATCAGGCGGTGGCGGAATGGTGTAGAGAATTTGTGGTGGGAACTGTCGATACGGTTGAAAGTGATGTCACGCCAGTTGAGGAAGTCGCTTTGTTTATTCCTGGTGTAGATACACAGTTGGGTTTGAGCAGGACTATGGGGGATAGACAACTTTACTTTAAGTTGTTGAAGCTATTTGTACAGGATCAACGCGATGCATTAAGCGGAATTCGGCTAGCCTTAAGTCAGCAAGATACAAAGAGTGCTGAGCGTATTGCACATACTCTAAAAGGCGTGGCTGGATTGATAGGCGCTCAGGTCCAGCTAGCTGCTGCGCAGTTGGAGGCGTCGATAGAAGCAGGGATACCTGTCAATCAATTTGAGAGCCAGCTAAGTTCGACTGAGACTGAGCTCCGCCTCTGCATCGCTGCAATAGAAGATTGCTTGGCGAGTGAATACACCATGCCGCCAAGCGAGACGGAAGACGCGGGCGTGAAGAGCTTGCAATCGAATGAGCAAGTGCTCGAAAAATTGAAGCATTGTTACCAGCTAGTGAGCAATTACGATGGCGAAGCATTAGATGTTTTAGCAGGCGCGACCGAAGAATTGAATACCGCATTTGGTGCCGATGTGCAAAAACAAATTATGCGTGCAGCGGCACAGTACGATTTTGATGTGATTATCTCTATCATGAAAGGGAATGCCCATATGAGCGGCCTGGAGCTCGATTAGGTCTCGTACTTTCAGTAAGTTGCAGTGATGGAGCTGCACGTAATTTGGAATTTATTCAAAGGTGATTTATGAATGCAGCAAACGAGCAAGATGCCAAGCAGGTTGTACTAATTGTCGACGACACGCCAGATAATATTACTTTGTTGTCCGCCTTATTAAAGGATATCTATCGCATCAAGATTGCGACAAATGGGGTTAAAGCATTACACATTGCCGCAACGTCCCCAGCTCCAGACTTGATTCTGCTTGATGTGATGATGCCGGAAATGGATGGCTATGAAACCTGCCGTCGTCTCAAAGAAAATCCGATGACCGATGATATTCCTATCATTTTTTTGACGGCTAAAAGCCAGGTGTCAGACGAGGAAATGGGCTTGAAATTGGGGGCAGTTGACTATATCAGTAAGCCTATCAGCCCGCCTATCGTTTTAGCTCGGGTGGCGACTCAATTGCATTTGGTACGTGCCCGCAATTTATTGCAAGATCAAAATAAGCATCTGGAATCCTTAGTTCAAGATCGCACGCGTAAGCTCGCGAAAATGCAAGACGCGATCATTATGGCAATGGCCTCTTTGGCGGAAACCCGGGATAACGAAACCGGTAATCACATTCGACGCACACAAAATTATGTTGCTGCCTTAGCTCGTCAACTGAAACATTTGCCGCGTTTTTCATCCGAACTAACCGATGAAAATATCGAGCTACTTTATAAATCGGCACCTTTACATGATATTGGCAAAGTGGGAATCCCTGATAATATTTTATTGAAGCCTGGTAAGTTGACTTCGGATGAATTCGAAGTCATGAAACTGCATACCAACTACGGGCGTGAAACGATTTTGTCGGTCGAACGCTATTTGGGCGAGAGTAATGAGTTTCTACGATTTGCACGCGAGATTACTTATTCGCATCAGGAAAAATGGGATGGTTCTGGTTACCCGGAGAATTTGTCTGGGGACGCGATTCCGGTCTCTGCGCGCTTAATGGCGGTGGCTGATGTGTACGACGCCTTAATTTCCAGACGTGTCTATAAACCGGCATTTAGTCATGAAGAGGCGATTGATATTATGCGTAAAGGACGTGGCTCACATTTTGATCCGGACATTTTAGATGTATTTCTAAAGATCAGCGACGAGTTCAAACAAATTGCTATGCGCTACCGAGAGAGCGAAGCGGGAGAAACTGAAATTTATTGAAATTAGACATTAAAAAAGCGCAAAGTAAATTTACTTTGCGCTTTTTTGTTTTGAGTTGAGATCTTGAATCTCGATCAGTATTTAGCTTAGTCAAATACAGGGGATTCAACACCCAGAATCTTATGCAATTTCGGCGAAGTCGTGGTGTATTGCATGTGGATTTTCTTTTCAGGGAAAATATACGGTGCAGCACCGAAGGCAGCTAAAGCAGCTTCATGGAAGCCCGACAAAATCAACTTCTTCTTACCAGGATAAGTATTAATATCACCTACCGCAAAAATACCTGGTACGTTGGTTTCGAACTTCTCTGTATCCATTACCTTCAACTGTTTGCGTTCAATCTCTAAACCCCAATCGGCAATAGGACCGAGTTTTGGCGACAAACCGAAGAACACCAATAAATCATCAAGTGGCAAACGACGCGTTACACCATCCGCACCTGTGACTTTGATTTCGGACAATTTGTCATCCTTGGTTTCTATGCCAGTGACTTGACCGATGATCAATTGCATTTCGTAGTTGTCGCACATTTCTTTCATTTTGGCGACAGAAGCGGGAGCGGCACGGAAGTCATCGCGACGATGCAATACGATTACGGATTCTGCTTTGCCAGCTAATGCCAAGGCCCAGTCTAAAGCTGAGTCACCACCACCGCAGATCACCAGATTGCGACCTTCAAAGCGACTAGGGTCTTTGACACGATAAAAGACTTGTGAACCTTCAAATGCTTCAATGCCTTCCACTTTCAAAGTGCGTGGCTGGAATGAACCTACACCAGCTGCAATGAAAATAGTCTTAGTAATGAACTTGGTGCCCAATGATGTTTCCAGATCAAAGCGACCATCAGCGCGACGTTGCACCAAGGTAACTTCTTGATTCAAATGGAAAGTTGGTTCAAATGGCTCAATTTGCTTGAGCAAATTGTCAGTTAATTCTTGGCCTGTGCATACGGGCACTGCAGGAATGTCATAGATAGGCTTGTCTGGATATAACTCTACGCACTGACCACCCACGACTGGCAGTGAATCAATTACGTGTGCTTTAATTTCGAGTAAGCCAAGTTCAAAAACTTGGAACAGGCCAACCGGACCTGCACCTATGATGACTGCATCGGCTTCAATCACGCCTGACGCTGCTGAGTTTTGTTTGTTGTCCATACGACTTTATATTCTTTAGAAAATTAGGCAAATTGGTTCGATGCAACCGCAATGCTGATCACGCAAAAAACAAGCGAAAAAATTAACGCTCGAGATACTGCAATTTGTCTTTCACATCTTTCCACTCATCAGCATCCGCCAATGGTGTGGTTGTCTTAGTGATTGACGGCCAGCTACGGATTAAATCAGCATTGATTTTGATAAATTGCATCTGATCTTGCGGCACGTCTTCTTCTGCATAGATCGCATTGACCGGACATTCTGCTACGCAGACTGCGCAATCGATGCATTCATCAGGATCAATGACGAGGAAATTCGGACCTGCGCGGAAGCAGTCCACTGGGCAAACATCAACGCAGTCAGTATAACGGCAACGGATGCAGGATTCGGTCACAACGTGGGTCATAACAGGCCTATCAATAAAAAAATCGGGGGTGAAGCGCTACAGGAAAAATCGCTGTAGCTGCAAAGCCTTGTATTTTAAGGCAAATCGCCTTAACTCACAATTGCGGCTTAGATAAAATTAGCATAAGTAAATGTAATATCTGGCAATCAGCCTCGCTCTTGGCGGTGCTTTTTGCTTTGCGTGACAATTGCGGTTGGGTATTATTGACTGACGTATAATTGGCTTCTTCTCTCTTATGTTCTGCCTTTTACAACAAAAATCGATGAAATCTTCAAAGCCAAAACTTCTTGTTGCCCGGGCGATGTTTCCGGATGAGCTTGTTCGTTTGAATGACTATTTCGAGCTTGAGTTAAATCAAGAAGACCGCATTTTTTCGGCAGAAGAGCTGGTAGAGCGTTTGGAAGGTAAATTTGGCATGATTTGTACTTCAAGTGCCAAAATCAATGACGACTTACTGTCAAAACTTCCCAAATTGAAAATTATTTCAACGATAGCAGTTGGTTACGATAACTTTGATTTGCAAGCTTGTACACAACATCAGGTGATGGCAACTAATTCCCCTGATGTGTTGAATGAAACCACCGCAGATTTTGCTTGGGCTTTAATGATGGCGACCGCTCGTCGTGTGACCGAAGCCGAGCTTTTTTTGCGAGCCGGGGAATGGAAAAAGTGGAGTGTAGATTTTTTCGTCGGTGTGGATATTCACGGATCGCGTTTGGGAATTTTGGGAATGGGGCGTATCGGGCAAGCGATTGCCCGTCGCGCTGCAGGTTTTGGTATGGAGGTGATTTACCACAATCGTAGTCGACTTAGTCCTGAACAGGAATTGGCGGCACATCAAGCTCGTTATGTAGATAAAGCAACTTTACTCAGTGAATCCGATCATTTGATTTTGGCTTTGCCGTATTCACCAGCGTCGCATCATTGCATCGGCGCAGCAGAATTAGCGCAAATGAAAGCAAGTGCGACTTTAATCAATATTGCACGTGGTGGCATTGTGGACGATGTTGCCCTAATTCAGGCATTGCGAGATCGAAAGATTGCTGGTGCGGGATTAGATGTATTCGAGAATGAGCCGCAATTTCATCCTGATTTTTTAAGTTTAGAAAACGTCGTATTGACGCCGCATATTGCCAGTGCGTCGGAGCGCACCCGCAGAGCCATGGTGAATCGTGCGATCACAAATGTGATTGCGGCCGCACGAGGTGAAGTGCCACCAGATCTACTAAACCGAGATATTTTTGGACGCTAATTTGGGGAATGCAAGACAAAACAGGCACAAACATTCTTGTTTTGTGCCCGTTCTTGATCGAATTGCCGAGCCTCTAAAAACCTAGTCCTTTAAAGATTCGATCAGATCAATATATTCCTGCATCGCTGCGTCTTTTGAGGTGCCTTTTAATTCGGCCCAAGCGTCGAATTTAGCGCGCGCGACGAAGTCGGTCATGCCCGGACGCTCGCCGCTGGCATCGCCAGTGCTAGCTTGTTTGAAGAGCGCATAAATTTTCAATAAAGTCATATTGTCAGGACGTTCCGGTAAGTTTTTGGAATCAGCCTGAGCTTGATTAAATTGGTCGACGAGGCTCATAAAATCTCCTGATGCGGGAATGGGATGAAAATGGTGGAAGCATTTAAATGCGATTTTCTATAGCATCTGCTATTGATCTGCTTCTGTCTTCTAGCTTAACAGTATTGTCACAGCCTTCCTATAGAAGATTTCCTCAAACTGACAATTGACTTTGTGCGTTACGAATATCTGATTTAAGAAAAAACGCCAGACTTCCCTGCAATGCCGTTTAGTTAAGGCGAATATGAGACCATTTCAGTGAGAAAAAATCGTGAGTTTATCCGAATTGACTTTGTTGCTTTGGATAAAAATGAAAATCCTTCAACGCCGAGGCATTGAAGGGTTTTGAAGCAGAATTAAGCAGCTTGTTTGCTTAACTGAACGGCACTACTGATTTCCCTGGCGCTTTATAAAAGTAGCTACATCAAGCAAATTAATGTAGGGTCGGTTCAGCGCCGCAGCACACTTTGTACTTTTTGCCGCTGCCGCAAGGGCAGGGGTCGTTTCTACCAACTTTGGGCGCATCACGTTTTACCGTGGCGACACCAGATTTACGCAATGGTGCCCAAAAGCGCCTGATTTCCCCTATCGATGCTTCCAGCTTTAAGGCGAGTTGGTGGCATTTTTCTGGCGTATCGACCAGCTTGGTTTCCTCCTCTTCGATCTCTTCTGCACCGAGTAAGTAAATTGGTTCTAACAATGGTGCGATCGTCGGTGATTCCCAGGCGGCTTCCCAGGCCTCTTCGCGTAATTGCATGCCTTCCCAAAAGCCCCAGGCCCAGGTTTCGCCGTCGATTAATTCTTTGCCGTTTTCTTCCATTACGCAAAACAAAGGTTCAAATTCTTGTGGTGCGACTTCAAAGGTGATTTGAATCTCATTCATGAAGCGGGCGATTAAATTCGTAATCCTCTGCATTTCTTTAGGGTTCTTAAATTTGGGCTCCGCTTGATCAGGCAGACCCCATACCAGAGGCAGCCATTCAGTCATGGCGATGACTTCAGGTCCAAGTGCGATCGCTGTTAGATAGCCATGTAGTGCATCCATGGTCATGCCATCATCGCCGACGGCGTCGGACATTAAAAATTTGTCGAGTTCGTTAAATTCTTTGTCGCTGAGGGGTTCATCCAGATGCATGATGCTTGCTCGTCTAAAGGTGGTTTTCAGATGTAATCGGTACGTATTTTGTACGCCGATCTTAATAACAGAAGTGTAGCGCTTTGTTTCTGGTTCGTGGTGAGAAAGCACGTACAATGCGGTCTATGAACTCAAATATTCTAAATCCTGACGATAATGTGCTTAAAAATAAGTCAGAGGGCGATAGAAATCGCCAAACAAATCCGGTCGATTTTTCAAGCCTAAGTCCCGACTGTGTATTCGATGCTATGCATGCGCAGGGATTTCATTGCGATGGCCGGTTATTGGCTTTAAATAGCTATGAAAATCGGGTTTATCAGTTGGGGATGGACGATGCGCTGCCTTTAGTGGTGAAATTTTATCGACCTTTGCGTTGGGGTGATGGACAGATTCGAGAAGAACATCAATTTGTAACGCAACTTGAGGCTGCTGAAATTCCCGTTGTGCCAGCTTTGCTGGATATAAACGGAAATAGTTTGCGTGAATTTGCTGGTTTTCGATTTGCCGTATTTACAAGGCAGGGTGGCCGGGCACCTGAGTTAGATCGAGCTGGCACTTTGGAATGGATAGGACGCTTTTTAGGACGGATTCATGCGGTGGGTGCGCGTGAATCTTATCAATCTCGACCATCAATTAACCAACAGACGTATGGCGAAGCATCGTTGGATTACCTATTGCAACATGATTTTATTCCCTCGGATATTGTGTCTGCCTATGAAGCGACTGCGCGCATGATGTTATCTGCAGTTGGTAATGCGTATGAACAAACTGGCGGCGTACAGAACATACGCTTGCATGGCGATTGTCACATGGGGAATGTCCTGTGGACTGAGTCTGGTGCGCAGCCTAGGCCGCATTTTGTCGACTTCGATGATAGCCGTATGGGACCTGCGATGCAGGATTTGTGGATGTTGTTGTCTGGTTCGCGCCAAGAAATGCAAGAGCAACTATGCGACATCTTGATGGGTTATGAGGACTTTTATAGCTTTAATCTGGCTGAATTGCACTTAATTGAAGCTTTACGTAGCCTGCGTTTGCTGCATTATTCCGCATGGTTGGCCCAGCGTTGGAATGACCCAGCGTTCAAGCAAGCCTTTCCTTGGTTTAATACGCAGCGGTATTGGCAGGATCGCATTTTAGAAATGCGAGAACAGATTGCATTGATGGATGAAGCGCCACTGCGTGTCTGAAAATTGTTGTGAGTAGCTTGGTTTCTCGTCTATTCGCTGGTGTCTATCGTTTACAATGACGCCATTCTGATTATTTTCTTTTATGTGATAGCTATGACACAAGATGAATTAAAACTCGCAGTCGCGCAAGCTGCGATTGCTTATGTAGTTGAAGGCGAAATTGTTGGTGTTGGCACCGGTTCCACCGCCAATTTCTTTATTGATGAGCTGGCTAAGATTAAACACAAAATCAAAGGTGCTGTCGCTTCCTCAGAAGCAACTGCAAGTCGCTTGCGTGCTCATGGCATTGAGGTTTTTGATTTGAATGATGTAAGTTCTATGCCAGTGTATATCGATGGCGCAGATGAAATTACAGCTAGTGGTGCGATGATTAAGGGTGGTGGTGCTGCTTTAACGCGTGAAAAAATCGTCGCTTCAGTTGCCAAATCCTTTGTCTGTATCGCCGACGGGTCTAAATTGGTTGATTTGTTAGGAAAGTTCCCTTTGCCTGTCGAAGTCATCCCTATGGCGCGAGAGTCGGTAATTCGTGCGCTAAATGCGATCGGTGGCGAAGCGAAATTGCGCATGAAAGATGGTGTGGCCTTGTTGACTGATAACGGCAATATCATTGTCGATGTGCATGGCTTGCAAATCGCGGATCCAGTCGCGTTAGAAGCACAGATCAATAATATTGTCGGTGTTGTGACCGTTGGTTTATTTGCAGCACAAGCTGCGAATGTTTGTTTGCTCGGTACAGCGGATGGCGTGAAGATTTTGCAGTTTTAATTTTGCTAGTAATTTAGGAGTAAAAAGATGGTTGATGTACAAATCAAAGATGACGAAGTCATTGCGCAAACAAAGCTGTGGCTGGAAAAGGCTGTTATAGGCTTAAATCTTTGTCCGTTTGCCAAAGGCGTGCATATTAAAGATCAGATTCGTTATTTCGTTAGTCATGCGACGACTCCGGAAGAATTGATCAAAGATTTGATGGCTGAATTAGAAGTGCTGGCGGAAATCAACCCGGACAAAATCGATACCACGTTGTTGATTCATCCTTTTGTGATGCAGGATTTTCTCGACTACAACGATTTTCTGGAAGTGGCTGATGCGACTCTAGAAGAATTGGACCTGGATGGTATTTTGCAAGTGGCGAGTTTCCATCCTCAATATCAGTTTGAAGATGCAGCGCCAGATGATATTGATAATTATACGAATCGTTCACCATTTCCAACGATGCATTTATTGCGCGAAGATAGTATCGATAAAGCGGTTGAAGCCTTTCCCGAGGCTGAGCAAATCTACGAAAAAAATATGCAAACGCTGCGTGCGTTGGGGCATGAGGCTTGGAAGAAGCTTTTTATTTAGTCAAAATCGCTGAATTGAAAGCAGGAGAGGGGCCGTCATGGCCTTCTCTGCTTTTGTCGGTTCTTGAGGAGGAAGTGTTTTGCAGAGTTCGCAAAATAGCCATGTTCTCACTATCAATGCCGCACAAACTAATGTTCATGATGCTTACAGCTGTTAAGTTCCGGGATTTGCCAGCGATTCTTTCCTTATATTGATATTTGTTTTGGTTATGTATGAATTTCTTTTTTTTGAGTGAATGTGAGATCAAATGAAGTTGAAGTGGTGGGAGAATGTCGCTTTGGCGCATAATTTATTTAACACTCTTTTTGCTATTGATTGGATGTAAGTTCGCGCTACTATCATTTAATTGTCGTTAAAATTTAACAACGTTTCGCCTCTGATGCTTGGCTATCTTGATTTTATTTGACCTTGCCTTCCAATTTTTCTTACAGAATAATTGCTAGTTTTTATTGGTTTTTCTAAGAATTCCTATTGGTTCTACTTTTTCTTCACTTTGCGCGCTTAAAAAACAGGTATGCCTGCCTTGTTATTTTGCAGAGCAGCATGTAAAGTCATGCGTTCTTTTTCTCGCTTTACTCCCTTTTTCGTCACTCTTTTTGAAATGTTATGGCTTTAATTGTCCACAAATACGGCGGTACTTCGATGGGGTCTACGGATCGTATCAAAAACGTCGCTAAGCGCGTCGCCAAATGGCATGATGCAGGTTATCAAATCGTAGTTGTGCCGTCTGCGATGTCGGGCGAAACGAATCGAATTATTGGTTTGGCTAAAGAAATTATGGCGGATCCCGATCCGCGCGAACTCGATATGATTGCCGCCACCGGTGAGCAAGTGTCAGTTGGTTTGTTAGCCATTGCTTTGCAAGCCTTGGGTAAGAAAGCAGTTTCTTACGCTGGCTGGCAAGTGCCGATTAAGACGGATTCTTCGTACACTAAGGCGCGCATTGCGTCGATTGATGACGTTAAGGTGAATGCTGATTTGGCTGAGGGCAAAATCGTCATTATTACGGGCTTTCAAGGTGTTGATGAGCTGGGCAATATCACGACCCTGGGTCGCGGTGGTTCAGATACTTCGGCCGTGGCAATTGCTGCTGCACTGAAAGCGCAAGAATGCTTGATTTATACCGACGTTGATGGCGTGTATACGACCGATCCTCGTGTGGTGTCGGAAGCGCGTAAATTGAATACTGTGACCTTTGAAGAAATGTTGGAAATGGCATCGCTGGGTTCCAAAGTTTTGCAGATACGTTCTGTGGAATTTGCAGGCAATTACCGCATGCCGACTCG
The DNA here is from genome assembly GCF_058808015.1 of Undibacterium sp. GW821-FHT11H02. Taxonomy (NCBI): domain Bacteria; kingdom Pseudomonadati; phylum Pseudomonadota; class Betaproteobacteria; order Burkholderiales; family Oxalobacteraceae; genus Undibacterium; species Undibacterium sp. GW821-FHT11H02. The sequence continues at coordinate 202,467 of NZ_JBXARG010000006.1, forward strand.
CGTACTATCATCATTGACTGACCCATTAATGCCTTTAGCCGAAGAGATCGTCTCCGGCACCCTGATTTCGTTTGAGGAAGATACAAATATGGAACAAGCCACTATTACCGGCATCGCTTTTAATCGTGATGAAGCAAAACTCACTGTGTTTGGTGTGCCGGATAAGCCAGGCATTGCTTATCAAATTCTTGGTCCTATTGCCGATGCAAATATTGAAGTCGATATGATTATTCAAAATCAATCGGTTGATGGTAAAACTGATTTCACCTTTACCGTGCCGCGTGGCGACTATAACAAGGCTATGGACGTTTTAAATGCCAGTGTGAAAGAACATATTGGCGCCGGCAATATTATTGGTGATGCTAAGGTGTCGAAGGTATCCGTCGTAGGTGTGGGTATGCGTAGCCACGTCGGTATTGCTTCCCAGATGTTCCGCACTTTATCTGATGAAGGTATCAATATCCAGATGATTTCTACATCTGAAATCAAAATTTCTGTTTTGATTGACGAGAAATATATGGAATTGGCGGTGCGTGCTTTGCACAAAGCATTTGAGTTAGAGGCTGCGTAATTAAGATTTCCATGCGAGATTTTCATGGTAAGTAGTTGACCAAAGATGAACTACCCGCTATGATCACGGTCTCGCTTGTAATGCCTTGCGTAAGCAAAGTGTTGTGAGAGTGTGGAGACGTGGCCGAGTGGCCGAAGGCACTTCCCTGCTAAGGAAGCATCTGGGGTAACCTGGATCGTGAGTTCGAATCTCACCGTCTCCGCCAAAGAATTGGTGCCCGCTTAATGAGAGTTAAGCGGGCATTTTTCTTTTTGGCGCGAGATCTGGCTTACATATAACTTATTTTGCGTGTAGGCTGTCTTTCTTGCGTAAATGCGTCTTGAATTTCGTTTGACCTTCGTCTATTGTGCAATGCACTAATAATAACAAGGAATGCAATTGGCTCACGATCATCAAAAAAGTAGTTTGTCAGCTTTGACTTTAGCTGCTATTGGTATTGTCTATGGCGATATTGGTACTAGCCCACTCTATACCATGCAAGAAGTATTTGATCATAAGCATGGCCTCGCACTGAATCCAGAAAATATACTTGGCATTGTCTCTTTGATTCTTTGGGGGCTGATTTTTATCGTTTCCCTTAAGTATGTGACCTTGGTTTTACGCGCTAATAATCGCGGTGAGGGTGGGATTATGGCGCTTGCTGCACTGACTTTAGAGTCGGTAGGGAGGAGCTCCAAGTTGTATTTTCCCTTGGTAATATTAGGTGTTATCGGCGCCTCTTTGTTCTACGGTGATGGTGTTGTTACGCCCGCGATGACCGTTTTGTCCGCGATTGAAGGGATTAAGGTGGCGACGCCTGCATTGAAGCCTTTTGTTGTTCCAATTACCTTAGTTATTTTGATTGCGCTGTATTCAGTGCAGTCGCGTGGAACTGCAGCCATAGGTAAATTTTTTGGTCCTGTGATGGTGGTTTGGTTTGCTGTTTTGGCCGCAATGGGAATTTATAATATTTTGCGTGTGCCTGCGATTCTGGAGGCATTTAACCCTGTTCATGCTCTTGAATTTTTGTACTTTCATCGCTGGGCTGCATTTATTGCCTTAGGTGCTGTCGTATTGGCTTTTACGGGTTCAGAAGCCTTGTACGCGGATATGGGGCATTTTGGTCCTAAGCCGATTCGTGCCGCTTGGTTTTTAGTTGTTTTTCCAGCTTTGGGTTTAAATTATTTAGGGCAGGGGGCTTTGTTGATGATAGAGCCGACCGCAGTTTCCAATCCATTTTTTAATCAGTTAGGTGACTGGAGTATTTATCCCTTAGTGGTTTTGTCTACAATGGCGGCCGTGATTGCCTCTCAGGCGACTATTTCGGGTGCTTTTTCTATGACTAAGCAGGCGATTTCTCTGGGTTTCTTGCCGCGTATGAAAATTATCCACACCTCATCAAGGGAAATTGGGCAAATTTATATTCCTATGGTGAACTGGTTGCAGTTGGCTGCAGTTGTGGGGGCTGTGGTTGGTTTCGGTTCTGCATCTAATTTGGCATCCGCATACGGTATTGCGAATACCGGAACCATGTTAGTAACCACTATTTTGACCTTTTTTGTGATTCGTTATGGCTGGAAATACAATTTGGCTTTATGTATCGCATCCACTTCATTTTTCTTCTTGATTGATATTTCTTTGTTTTCTTCGAACGCAATGAAGTTCCTCAGTGGTGGCTGGTTCCCTATCGCGCTTGGATTTGGTATTTGCGTGGTAATGTTGACTTGGCGTAGAGGTCGCTCTTTGGTGTTCGATAATTTGAAGAAGCATGCGATTCCTTTGGAGGAGTTTCTCGAATCTCTGTTTGTTTCACCTCCTGTTCGTGTTGAGGGGACCGCAGTTTTTCTGCGTGGTGAGGCGGATGGCGTGCCGCACGCTTTGTTGCATAACTTATCCCATAATAAGATTTTGCATGAGCGCGTTATTTTTATAACTTTACACAACCGTGAAATTCCATGGGTTCCATTTTCAGAGCGAATTAAGGTGACCGACCTGCACAATAACTGTTTCCAGATTGATGTGTACTACGGATTTAAGAATGAACCTGATATCCCTAATGCTTTAGAGCTATGCGCACCTTTTGGTTTGACTTTTGAGCCACTTGATACATCTTATTTTATTTCGCGTCAGACAATTATTTCTAGCCCTGGTAGTGGCATGGCAGCTTGGCGGGAGGGCTTGTTTGTGACTATGTCGAGAAATGCTCGTGATGCCGCTGATTATTACCAAATTCCTAGCAATCGCGTGATTGAAGTTGGTGCGCAGGTTGAGATCTAGGTAGATGAAAAAAATCGTTTAGTGAGGAAACTTTGCGATAGGGCTTATCAATTGAAAATAGCTGTGCTATAATTTTGTTTTTCGCGGCTGTAGCTCAGCTGGATAGAGTACTTGGCTACGAACCAAGGGGTCGTGGGTTCGATTCCTGCCAGCCGCACCAGATTTAAGGGACTAGATGCAAATCTAGTCCCTTTTTTCATTTTTGAAATCACTTTTGATTCACAGTTTTATTTGTGTTTAGTTTGCGATATGGGCAGTGTGCCTTGTAAAACGCTAATTCTTGGTCTTATTGGTCTTTCAAGACTACATAATCGCCGCGCATTCTGTTATAATTCTGTTCTTCGCGGCTGTAGCTCAGCTGGATAGAGTACTTGGCTACGAACCAAGGGGTCGTGGGTTCGATTCCTGCCAGCCGCA
>NZ_JBXARG010000006.1:205810-249191 GCF_058808015.1 Undibacterium sp. GW821-FHT11H02
CCAGATTTAAGGGACTAGATGCAAATCTAGTCCCTTTTTTCATGTCTTTATGACCGGTGATATTTTATTTAACTCTGTAATTTAGGAGTAATTGGCGTAGGCTCCAATTGGTGGTGATCGGGTACGCGCTGCTTTGGATGGCCGGGCTGATTTTTTTCAGTCCCGACTCTGTGAGTTGCTGCTCCAGAGCTTGAAGCAATCGATTGACTAAATTTGCGTCTGGCAGCATGGTACCCAAGAATAAAATTTTTTCTTCATATTGAATCAGTAGGGTCGGAAAATTTTCAATATCCAGATCTTCGACCAGATTTGCATGGTCTTCTATATCTATCCAGGCAAAACACTTATTCAGGTGTTGTAATCTGAGTTGATCAAATCCAGACCGGTAGGCTTGGCAGGTATCGCACCACGCGGCGCATAAGCAAGCAACAAGCCAAGGCTTGGTGTTCAATTCAATTTGAATTGCATCAAAATCGTCGGTAAGTGGCATTTGTGTAGTCATGCCATATTTTAACCGATGATCTGTGGGTAGAAATAGCACAAGCAGAAAAAGCAGCTTAGGGAAAGCACGCTGGACAAGGTAAAATAAACGTATGACTATTTTATTAGCAATCGAAACTTCGACAGAATTGGCTTCAGTGTCACTCAGTATTCGTGACGATACTAGCGAGCGCATTGTTAGCCGTGATTTATCCGGTGTACAAACACATTCGCAAGGATTGCTGCCCGCGGTTCAAGAACTGTTTCTTGAGGCTGGAGTGAATTTACACCAGCTGAATGCTGTGGCTTTTGGCTGTGGCCCGGGTGCATTCACGGGTACGCGTACCGCCTGCGGTGTGGTTCAGGGGCTTGCATATGGTCTGGATATCCCAGTCATTCCGGTCGTGAGTCTGGCAATTATGGCAGAGACTGCGCACGTACATTTAGGCTGGGAATCAATGTTGTGCTTGCTTGATGCGCGAATGGATGAAGTTTATTGGGCGCATTATTGCGGCCACAAGGGGCAATGGAATGACGCTGTCGCTCCCTGCCTTAGCACACTTGAAGTTGCACTTGACTATGCGCGTTTGAACAATGTCCCATTAGTGCTGGGTAATGGGGTAGAAGTGCCAGATTCGTATGCGAATTTAATTTTTACAAATGCAATGCCGCATGCATCCTTTGCTATCAGTGTTGCAGCCCGTGCTCTTGAACTTGGTCTGCAACTCGATGCAGCTCAGGCGCAGCCCTTATATTTGCGAAATAAAGTAGCCCAAACGACTGCCGAACGTCAGCAGCGTGGAGTGTAACGATGGTCAGACCAACTTGCGTTCCTAGTGCAGAAAGATATTATTGCTGCCGATTGGGGGCAGCTGATCTAGATGAAATTTTGGCGATAGAGGAAGATGTTTATTCTCACCCTTGGACCAGGGGGAATTTTCTCGACTCTTTCGCCAGTCCGCATGAGGCGCTAGGAATACGTGCGCAAAACGGTGTGTTGATTGCCTATTTTCTTTTGATGCCAATTCTCGATGAATTGCATTTGTTGACTTTTGCGGTGAGCTCAAGCTATCAAGGGCAAGGTTATGCAAAGCTATTACTGGAACAAATGATGGTATTGGCAAAAGAAAAAAATTATTCGTCCATCATGTTGGAAGTACGTATTGGAAATCTTCGGGCGAAGCATATCTATCAACGCTTTGGATTTGCCGAAATCGGTCGTCGTAAAGGGTATTATCCTGTCGATCAATGGAGCCGCGAAGATGCAATCGTGATGCGTATTTCGACGTCTGAATTCATTCATCATGACTAAGCGAAAAAAATTCTATGAGTGATATGCGTGAGTACTACTTGAAAAATCTTGGCGTGGGCGAGATTTGGCAACTGCGTCAAGTAGCATTGCCATCATCGCCATCGATCACCGAGTCAATTGCCTCTTGCGATGAGCTTGATATTGCCCTTGCTTCGGCTGGGGCCGCGTTGCCGGTATTAACTTCAAGCAGCGATGAAGCGCTACTCACGCCGTGGCAGAAATTGCAGGCCGAACTGCAGCAATGTCAGGCATGTTCTTTATGTGCTCGGTTTGGTAAGGGATCATTAGGCACTGGTGACCCTGCCGCTTCGATACTTGTGATTGCTGATTGGTCGGTGTCGGATAAATTGACTGAACTGGAACCGCTTCTCCAACAATCAGAAAAGCTGATGCTCAATATGTTGGCAGCGCTGTTATCGGATAGTGCGCCAACTTCAACCAAGCTCAGTTTTTATAGAAGCTCGGTGTTGAAAGCGAAGCTTTCTGAAAGTTCTCAAACAACATTTGATGCAGCAGCATTAGAAGCGGCAGGATTATGTATGCATCTTCTGCACCAGCAAATTAAGCTAATGCAGCCAAAGGTTTTGTTGGTGTTTGGTAAACGCTTAGGGCAAATACTGTTGAGTTGTGATGCCGCAAGTGAAATTGAAATGCGACAGGAACAACACGTTTATCAAGGAATTCCTGTTATTGTGACTCATGATGCGCACTTCGTAATGACACATCCCGAAGCCAAATCTGAAGTCTGGCAAGATCTTTGCAGAGTTAAGCGCCTTTAGTATTTGTCTGATTTCACAAGAGATAATCTATGGATACTTACCAAAATAGTTTTCATCAAGAGTGGTCTCAATTGAGTGATCCTCATGTCAGAGCTTTGGCATGGCTGCTGACATCGCCCGATTTACTAGATAAAAATTCACCTATTTGGTGGCAACAGATTGGTAGTTTAGATATCCCTGATCGCGAAAAATTGCGCAAATGGTTGTTCGCCTTAAATGCCCATCCAACACCTTTACATGAGGCACTAAAGTTACACAAATTTTTGCGGCTCGGACATTATGCCGAAAAATTACTGGCTTTTTACTTTAGCCATGAAGGACTGTTATATGCACATAGTTTGCAGGTACATAGCGAAAAATCAGAAACCATAGGTGAATTCGACTATTTGCTGTATGCACAGGGTGGTTTATTGCACATCGAATTGGCGACAAAATTTTACTTATTTCATCGCTCATCGGATCCCGGCCGTGCGCTGACGGTTTTCAATTATTTGGGGCCTAATTTGAACGATAATTTGGGGGCAAAGATGCAAAAAATTTTGCAGCAGCAACTGACTTTATCGCAGCATGAAGGCGCCCGAAAATTAGTGCAATCTAAAATTATTGCGGCTAAGGCCTTGATCAAAGGCTGGCTGTTTTATCACAGCCCGGACCGTGGCTTGGCATCGATCACTGGTATCGCAGCAAATCATTGTTTGGGATTTTGGTGGACGGTTGATGAATTTGCACATCTGGCCGTGCCTTATGCACTGAAATTGGATCGCTTGCAGTGGTTGGCGCCGGCACAAGTCTCCCCTGATGATGTGGTGGAAAAATCTTTGATACTCGATGTCTTACATCGCCACTTTCAAGTCGATAGCACGCCTGTGATGGTAGCAATCATGAAAAAAAATGGGAATCTCATGCAAGAATTTTGTCGCGGAATGGTGGTGCCTGCTGATTGGGATTCGCGCGCTACTAGATTGCTGTCTTAGCTGGATAAATTAGTCGGCTAAATTTTTGTACCTTTGATACATCATGGTCTTGAATAGAAAAAGGGGAAACGTATTTCCCCTTTTTTTCTCTTCTTAGTTCTGGCCGTACTCTAGCCTGGCACTATTCGTGTTTTTGTTCGCCTATCAGCGCTACCGAGTCAAATATTTTTTGATTGGCTTTGTGTTTTAGCGTCACTGCGTACATTGTCGATGCCACAAAGAGGCCGAAGATCACAATAATGATGCTGGTGTGGAGTGAGAGTGACACCATAAAACTATACAGTGCGAGCACAACGAGAATTGATAAATTTTCGTTGAAATTTTGTACTGCGATGGAGTGTCCGGCACTCATTAATACGTGACCTCGATGTTGCAGCAAGGCGTTCATCGGTACTACGAAGAATCCTGCCAATCCACCGATAAAAATCAGGAGCGGGTAGGCTAGCCAAACTGATTTTACAAAGATCATCGACGTCACCACCAAGCCCATGACTATACCAAGTGGCATAACTGAGAGTGATTTTTTTAGGGGGACAATGCGAGCGGCGAACAGCGCTCCTAATGCAATTCCTAGTGCAAATACACCTTGTAGTTCAGTGCCTTTATTGAGCGGCATATTTAAGTTAACTTTGGCCCATTCCAAAACTAGCAGTTGTAAGGTCGCCCCGGCACCCCAAAATAATGTCGTGACAGCGAGTGAAATTTGACCCAGTTTATCTTTCCATAGCATAACGGAACAATGCGCGAAATCGCGCAGTAAACAAATCGGATTAGATTCTTGCTTGTGATATTTTGCGCCAGTCTCTGGAATGTAGCGGTTGAATATGGCAGCAATAACATAGCAGGCGGTGATCACGCACAGCGCGGATTCATTGGTGCTGTCTACACCTAGATCGATGAGAGGAAAATCAAACGACAGTAAGGTGCTTGAGATTTGCGGATCTATCAATTTGCCGCCTAATAACACACCCAAAATAATCGAGCTAATCGTCAAACCTTCAATCCAGCCATTTGCCGCTACTAATTTTTCAGGAGGTAATAATTCGGTCAAGATGCCATACTTGGCTGGCGAATAAGCGGCAGCACCGAATCCCACAACGCCGTATGCGATCACAGGATGTACATCAAAAAACATCAGTCCGCAGCCGCCAACTTTGATCAAGTTGGTGATAAACATGACTTTGCCTTTGGGGCGTGAATCAGCGAAAGCGCCAACAAAGGCGGCAAGCACCACGTAGGACAGCGCGAAACTCCACTTGAGTAAGGGAGTCATCCAGGCTGGTTCATGCATAGAAACTAAAAGTGCCATCGCTGCGATAAGCAGCGCGTTATCGGCCAGCGAAGAAAAAAACTGCGCTGCCATGATTGTATAAAAACCGCGTTTCATTCGATCCGTGCACCTTTGTCTAGTCACATGCACGATATGCTTTATCGAGCAGGCAAGCTTTATACCATGAAATATCGCATGAAACATCGAATAATTCTTTGAAATAGCGCAAGCATGCCAGCTAATACTGGGTAAAATATCAGTGTTCTTCAAGCTTTCCATAATACTTTGTTTCGATTGCGTTCAATATGGCTAAACAAAAAACTAATTACACCTGTACTGAATGTGGTGGCGTGCACAGTAAATGGGCTGGGCAATGCCCGTCCTGTCAGCAATGGAATACCTTGGTTGAAACTGTGGTTGAAGAAGCTGGCAATCGATTTTCAAATACTCGCTACCAAGGCATCGCACAAACTGCACCGATATTGAATTTGGCGGAAATTGACGCACAAGACATTCCACGTTTTGGTACGGGCATCGAAGAGTTTGACCGTGTCTTGGGTGGCGGTTTAGTCCCCGGCGGTGTCGTGTTGATCGGTGGTGATCCGGGAATTGGTAAGTCAACCTTATTGTTGCAGGCTTTATCAAATTTGAACAAAATTAAGAAAGTCTTGTACGTCAGTGGTGAAGAGTCCGGTGCACAAATCGCCTTACGGGCAAAACGTTTAATGGTAGAAGCCAGCGGTTTGTCCTTGCAGGCGGAGATTCAGTTAGAAAAAATTCTGAACACATTGGCGGAGCATAAACCGCAGGTGGTGGTGATAGACTCTATACAAACCATCTACTCTGATGCACTGACTTCAGCGCCGGGCTCGGTAGCGCAAGTGCGGGAATGTGCGGCGCAACTGACCCGTGTCGCCAAGACGATGAATATTACGATGATACTGGTCGGACATGTCACCAAGGAAGGCGCATTAGCCGGGCCTCGGGTGTTGGAGCATATTGTTGATACGGTGTTGTATTTTGAGGGAGATACTCATTCCAGTTTTCGTTTAGTGCGTGCGATAAAAAATCGCTTCGGCGCGGTGAATGAGTTAGGCGTATTTGCTATGACTGAGCGTGGTTTGAAAGGTGTGTCTAATCCTTCTGCACTATTTTTGTCTCAGCACGATACGCAAGTAGCGGGTTCTTGTGTGATGGTGACGCAGGAAGGTACGCGCCCTTTGTTGGTTGAGATTCAGGCTCTGGTTGATACCTCGCATGCGCCGAATGCGAAGCGTCTGTCAGTGGGGTTGGAGCAAAATCGATTGGCGATGTTACTGGCAGTTTTGCATAGGCATGCTGGTGTAGCGGCCTTTGATCAAGATGTTTTTATCAATGCAGTAGGTGGAGTGAAAATTACTGAGCCCGCAGCCGATTTAGCGGTACTGCTGGCGATTAATTCTTCCATGCGCAATAAGCCGCTGCCACGTGGCTTGGTTGTGTTTGGAGAGGTCGGTTTGGCCGGAGAGATTCGTCCCGCACCACGAGGTCAGGAACGTTTGCGTGAAGCGGCTAAACTGGGGTTCTCAGTCGCTATGATACCGAAGTCGAATGCACCTAAACAAAAAATCGAAGGCTTGCAAATTATCGCCGTTGACCGTATCGACGAAGCTTTGAATAAAATTCGTGATGTTGATGGTTTGGTAGATTGAGACCATTTATTGTTGAATGAGCTCAATCTCGCGACCCCATTTATTTTTTGCTTGGTTTGATCTTTTGTTTCGGCGATAGCACCGTCGCTAAGGCTTTTGGCATGGTATCTGGGTAATCGCGACTGAAATGCAAACCTCGGCTTTCACGGCGCGATAGCGCACTGTTGACGATCAGAGAGGCGACTTCGACTAGATTGCGTAGCTCTAATAAATTATTTGAGATACGGAAGTTGGCATAGTATTCGTCGATTTCTTCTTTTAATAATTTAATGCGATGTTTGGCGCGCTCTAAACGTTTCGTCGTACGTACGATGCCCACATAGTTCCACATAAATCGACGCAGCTCATCCCAGTTGTTGGCGATGACGACTTCTTCGTCGGCATCGGAGACGCGACTCTCGTCCCACGCAGGTAGCTCAGGAATTTCAATGCAGTTTTGAGCAGCAATATGTTGTGCGGCCGCCTTACCTACCACCAAGCATTCCAGCAATGAATTGCTGGCCAGTCGGTTGGCGCCGTGCAAGCCTGTGTAAGCAGTTTCACCAACAGCGTATAAGCCGGGAATGTCAGTTCTGCCCAAAGTGTCAGTGACCACGCCGCCGCACGTGAAGTGGACGGCCGGTACCACAGGAATCGGTTGCTTGGTAATGTCAATACCTAATTCTAAGCAACGTGCATAAATGGTGGGGAAATGTTCCTTTAAGAATTCTGGCGGTTGGTGACTGATGTCAAGTTCCACATAATCAAGGCCGCGTTTTTTCATCTCAAAGTCGATGGCCCTGGCGACCACATCGCGGGGGGCTAATTCGGCGCGCTCATCATGCGTAAGCATAAAGCGCGTTCCTGCTGCACTACCAGCTTCTGGGGGCAATTTTAAAATGCCGCCTTCGCCCCGCACTGCTTCTGTAATTAAAAAAGACTTGGCATAAGGGTGATATAGGCAGGTAGGGTGGAATTGCATGAACTCCATATTCGCAACACGACAACCTGCGCGCCAAGCCATGGCTATGCCATCGCCGGTCGCTGTGTCTGGATTAGTCGTATATAGATAGACTTTGCCTGCACCGCCCGTCGCCATGACGGTATGTTGCGCGCTGACCGTGTGCACAGTTCCTGATTTGACATCTTGTACATATAAGCCTAAACAACGGGGCGTCGCAGAGGTGTCGCCGATCTTACTGGAAGTGATAACGTCAATCGCGTAATGATGTTCAAACAAACTGATATTTGGATGATTGCGTACCAATTGTTCTAAGGTGACTTGGACAGCGTGACCTGTCGCATCTGCAGCGTGGATGATGCGACGTTGGCTATGACCGCCTTCGCGGGTCAAGTGAAATCCGAGTTCAGCATGTTGATCTTTGGTGAAAGGGACTCCCTGTTCAATCAGCCAGTCGATCGCAGCTCGGCCTTGTTCTATGATCGTGCGAGTCGCGCTCTCATCGCATAATCCAGCACCAGCAACGATAGTGTCTGCGATATGTTGTTCGTGACTGTCATGTGAGTCAAGCACCGCAGCGATACCGCCTTGCGCCCAGTTACTGGCGCCGTCTAAAAGTGTCCGTTTAGAGATGATGGCAACTTTATGTGTTTGCGCTAAATGAAGCGCAACCGATAAGCCTGCTAATCCACTTCCAACTATGGCGACATCAAATTTCATCATGGGTATCAACCGTCTTTATTTTGCGTTAAAGGGCTCAACTATATGCGATTTTTCAAATTCCATGTTTCGTAGGATGGACTTTTTGCGTCGGTGGTGCGGTGAATTGCCTATCTCTATTTCGAGCCTAGATACAGGCAGCAATGAATTGTATGGTGAAATATTTTTTCGTTTTTGAACACAATATCGCTAAAAATCTATTTGGTAAAAGTGATGGCGAACTATGCTGCACCTGCGATTACAGTGGGTTTTTGCAGGTTTTTATCGTGACGCTTGAAAAAAACATCCAAAGCGCTTGACACAATACTGATCGCCTTGATCTAATACCGGATGCAAATTTTGCGCTAGACCGTAGAGCTTGCACAGTCTTGGGTTTAAGCCAAAAACATCATCGTAGTGTTAATTTTTTGTGAGGGGACCATAAGTGAATAAAACTGAATTGATCGACCATATCGCTAAATCTGCCGATTTGTCTAAAGCTGCTTCAGCACGTGCATTGGATGCAATGATAGGTGCAGTGAAAACGACTTTAAAAAAGAACGGCACAGTCACGCTCGTTGGATTTGGTACTTTTTCTGTTGGTAAGCGTGCAGCACGTACTGGTCGCAATCCACGTACTGGCGAGGCAATCAAGATTAAGTCAGCGAAGGTTCCTAAATTTAAGCCTGGCAAAGCTTTGAAAGATGCGGTAAACTAATGCACTTCGTGATTTGAGCTAATTAAATCACAATGTTGTTGATGGATGGGGCGCTTAGCTCAGTTGGTAGAGCGGAGCCCTTACAAGGCTTAGGTCGGGAGTTCGAGCCTCTCAGCGCCCACCAGATGTCAGCAATAGCAGCAAATTGGAGTGGTAGTTCAGTTGGTTAGAATACCGGCCTGTCACGCCGGGGGTCGCGGGTTCGAGCCCCGTCCGCTCCGCCAACATCTAAAAGGCGAACCTATGTTCGCCTTTTTTTATATTTATTTTTGTCGTAAATTTTCGAATTGATTGGTCAATCATGTTTGAGTATATTCGTACCCATAAGCGCATCATGCAAGGCGTGCTCTTGGTGATTATTTTCCCTTCATTTGCTTTTTTTGGCATTGAAAGTTTCACGCAGCGAGACGCTAACATATCGGTGGCGACGGTCGCGGGTCAAGCCATTAGCCAACAAGAGTTTGATCAGGCCTTGCGTAGTCAGTTAGATCGACTGAAACAAGCTTATGGCCCAGATTTTGATGCACAGATGCTTAATACTCCAGAAGCGCGTCAAGGTATCTTGGATGATTTGATCGCACGCAAAGCGATGAGCGTGGAAACAGTCAAGAATAAACTGACCATCACTGACCAGTCTTTACAGCAAAATATTCTCGAAACAGCTGGTTTAAAAAAGCCCGACAATACGTTTGACACTGATCGTTATAAGAGTTTATTGGCGATGCAAGGTATGACGCCCGCCATGTACGAAGCGAGCTTGCGCCAAGATTTGGCATTGCAGCAGTTGGTCAATTCAGTACAAAATTCCGCGATTAGCTCAAAAACCGTAGCGGAACGCATTGCGATGATTTCTGAGCAAGAGCGTGAAATCCAGGCTTTGAGTTTTAAAGCGAAAGATTATGTGGCTGATGTCAAAATTACGGATGACATTTTGCGCGCTTATTACAATAAAAATGTCGCTCAATTTGAGATCCCAGAATTGGTTAATGCAGAGTATATTGTGTTGAGTAATGATGCCTTGGCAGAGCAAATCACAGTTGCTGATGCAGATGTGCTGGCTCACTATGAGCAAAACAAAAAGAATTACACAACGGATGAGCAACGTCGAGCCAGTCATATTTTATTGAACTTGAAAAAAGACGCGAGTGCGGATGAAATTAAGGCAGTAAAAGAGAAAGCCGCTGGCTTGTTGGCACAAGTTCGTAAAAACCCGGATCAATTCGCCAAGTTGGCAAAAGAAAACTCCCAAGATCTGGGTTCCGCTGAGCGTGGTGGTGATCTCGATTATTTCTCCCGCGGTGCAATGGTGAAAGCCTTTGATGAAGTTGCATTCAAACTGAAGCAAGGTGAGATTAGTGACTTAGTACAAACTGAATTTGGTATCCACATTATTCAATTGACTGCGGTTAAGCCTGTTGCCATTAAACCTTTGGAAGAAGTGAAAGCGCAATTGGTAGCAGATATTAAAAAACAGAAAGCTGCTAAGGCTTATGCTGAAGCGTCTGAAACTTTCACGAATATGGCTTATGAACAGCCAGATAGTTTGAAGCCAATCGCAGAAAAATTAAAACTGAAAATTGAACAGGTCAGCAATTTGCAACGTCAAAGCATGCCTGGTGCGCCAGCAAGCATGATCGCAAATAATCCAAAATTTTTGAAGGCGATATTTTCTGAAGACTCTTTAAAGAAGAAACACAATACGGAAGCAACCGAAATCGCACCTAACACTTTGGTCGCGGGTCGGGTGGTTGACTATAAACCGGCCAGCAAGCGTCCATTTGAGGAAGTCAAAGCAGTCATTGAGGCAAAGATTGTGCAAACCGAATCATTGGCATTAGCGAAGAAAGCCGGTGAAGCAAAATTGCAGGCTTTGAAAGCTGCTGATAATGTCAGTGGATTTGGTGAAACAAAAACGGTATCTCGTTTGAAAAAGCCTGAGCTGAGCAATGAAGCCTTCTTAGCAGTGGTGAAGGCGGACGTACAAAAATTGCCTAGTTTCGTTGGTGTAGAAGTGGCTGGACAAGGTTACGAGGTGTATCGTATCTCTAAAGTGGCTCAAGGTACGCCAGATCCAGCACGCCGTTTGTCAGAAGCCAAACAAGTGGAAAATTCAGTGGCGCAGCAAGACGTTTATAGTTATGTTGAGGCGCTCAAGCAAAAAGCAAAGGTTACCGTCAATCGCGCAGCCTTGACATCAAAATCAAATCTGAATGCGGCACAATAAGTCTATGTAAAGTAGTAGGCAAAAAACTGCGCAAGATATTTAACTTACGCCACTGCAGGTTTTTGAAAAAGACAGTCTTCGGACTGTCTTTTTTTTGCCTAAATTTTTAAAAATTTTTGAGTTTTTTATGGTATTTCAGCGAAGTTCAGTATTCCGATAAAAAGTTGCTTTGCAATACAGGTTATATTTGATTTGTATCAATGTAGCTCTATGGAACGATTGTTATCCTGCATCTGTATATTTTAACCGAGTGAGATCATGACAATAAACAATGAAAACACCTACAACTATCGAGTTGTTCGCCAATTTTCTGTCATGGCAGTTGTTTGGGGCGTCGTCGGCATGCTGGTTGGTGTGCTGATTGCGACTCAACTTGCCTGGCCAGAATTTTTATCCGGGATTTCCTGGTTGAGTTATGGACGATTGCGTCCCTTGCACACCAATGCGGTGATTTTTGCATTCGGCGGCTGCGCCTTGTTTGCCACCTCATTTTATGTCGTACAGCGTACTTGCAATGTGCGCCTATTCGGCGGCCCTTTGATTGAATTTGTATTCTGGGGCTGGCAATTGGTGATTGTTGCCGCCGCAGTGAGCTTGCCTTTGGGTTACACCCAAGGCAAGGAATATGCGGAATTGGAATGGCCAATCGATATTCTGATCGCTTTGGTTTGGGTGTCGTACGCAGTCGTATTTTTCGGCACCATCGTCAAACGTAAGGTCGAACATATTTACGTGGCAAACTGGTTCTACGGTGCTTTTATTGTTGCGGTAGCGGTACTGCATATTGTGAACAGTGCGGCGATGCCGGTCTCGTTCATGAAGTCTTACTCGGCTTATTCTGGCGTGCAAGATGCGATGGTGCAGTGGTGGTACGGCCATAACGCGGTCGGTTTCTTCTTGACGGCCGGTTTCCTCGGCATGATGTACTACTTTGTGCCAAAACAAATCGGTCGCCCTGTGTATTCCTATCGTTTGTCCATCGTTCACTTTTGGGCTCTGATATTTACTTACATGTGGGCGGGTCCGCATCATTTGCATTACACCGCGTTGCCTGACTGGGCACAATCAATCGGTATGTTGTTTTCATTGATTTTATTGGCACCTTCTTGGGGCGGTATGGTCAACGGTGTGATGACTTTATCTGGTGCCTGGAGTAAATTGCGTTCCGATCCTATCTTGCGCTTCCTGATCGTTTCTTTATCTTTCTACGGGATGTCAACATTTGAAGGCCCGATGATGGCGATTAAAACAGTGAACGCTTTATCGCATTACACAGATTGGACAGTCGGTCATGTGCATTCAGGTGCTTTGGGCTGGGTTGGATTTATCTCTATTGGTAGTTTGTACTATCTGGTACCGCGCTTGTTCGGTCAGACTGAAATGTATAGCAAGCGTTTGATTGAGATGCATTTCTGGATCGCGACTATTGGTATTGTTCTGTATATCGCTGCGATGTGGATTGCAGGTGTGATGCAAGGTTTGATGTGGCGTGCGGTCAACGAAGACGGTACTTTGACTTACACCTTTGTTGAATCGGTTAAGGCGACCTATCCCTACTACGTGATTCGCCTGGCTGGTGGTGTCCTGTACTTTAGTGGCATGTTGTTGATGGTTTATAACGTTGCGAAAACTATGATGATGGCAAAACCAGTCAACAATGCGATTCCTGCATTGCCAGCTCATGTAGCCCACGCTTAACCTCGACATTATCAGGAGAATCACTATGCGTAAATTTACTCATGATTTGATCGAGCGCAATATCGGTCTTATGTTGGTACTGGTTATTTTGACGATCAGTATCGGTGGTATGGTTGAAATCGTACCTTTGTTTTTTCAAAAATCGACCACGTCTGCGGTGCAGGGTATGAAGCCATACACAGCATTGCAGTTGGCGGGACGCGATGTGTATCTACGTGAAGGTTGTTATGGCTGCCATTCCCAAATGATACGTCCATTCCGTGCTGAGACCGAGCGCTATGGACATTATTCTGTGGCAGGTGAATCTGTTTATGACCATCCATTTCAATGGGGTAGTAAGCGTACTGGCCCAGACTTGGCACGTGTCGGTGGTCGTTATAGCGATACCTGGCACAAAGATCATTTGACCGATCCACGTTCTGTCGTGCCTGAATCAAATATGCCTGCTTACCCATGGCTGTTGAAAGCGACAGTGGATGGTGCAGGGATGGCACCAAGAATGCGTGCCATGCAAACTTTAGGTGTGCCGTATAGCGCCGAAGAGATTGCCAAAGCTTCAGAAGAAGTCAATGGTAAAACAGAGATGGAAGCTTTGATCGCGTATTTGCAGGTTTTGGGTACTGCAATCAAAAACAAAAACTAGGATGACTAGAACTTTTTAGGAGAGTTGATGATGAACTTTACGATCTTAAGCAGTGTAATGACCGTGATCAGTATGATCGCCTTCATAGGCATCCTGTACTGGGCTTTTAGTTCTAAGAATAAAGCCCGTTTTGAAGAATTGGCACAGTTGCCACAAGATAATGAGAATGGAAAATAGCCATGGCAGATTTTTTTAGCGAATGGTGGAGCACCGCAATCGCCGTATTAACCGGCATTAGTATTCTTGCGTGTGGACTCTTATTGTGGTCTCAATCCAAAGTGAAAGTGAAAATTGGCACGGATGGGAAACCATTGCCAGCCGAGACCACGGGTCATGTCTGGGATGAGTCTTTGATGGAGCAGAATAATCCATTGCCGAAATGGTGGATGTGGTTGTTTTACCTTACGATTTTGTACAGCATAGGCTATCTGATTGTGTATCCTGGTATGGGTTCCTATAAAGGTACTTTTGGCTGGACACAAGAGGGTGCTTACCAAAAGGAAATGAAGGATGGGGAAGCACAATACGGCCCTTTGTTTAATAAGTATTTGAACACTGATATTAAACAAGTTGCGATGGATCCTCAGGCACGTGAAATCGGCCAGCGCTTGTTCTTGAACAGTTGTGCCCAATGTCATGGCTCGGATGCACAAGGTGGAAAAGGTTATCCGAATTTGACAGACAGCGACTGGTTGTATGGCGGCACACCTGACATTATTAAGACCACCTTACAAGAAGGGCGTCATGGTCAAATGCCGCCGATGGGTGCTGCATTAGGTGGTGATGATGATGTGAAGAACGTTGCGAACTATGTCATGAGTTTGTCTGGCGCTGCCCATGATCCAATCAAGGCGGCAATTGGTAAGAGCAAATTTGGTGTGTGCGCGGCCTGTCACGGCGCAGATGGCAAAGGTAATCAAGCACTGGGCTCGCCTAATCTGACAGATAAGGTCTGGCTATATGGCGGAGGTATCGACAATATTATGGAGACTATCAACAAAGGTAGAGGCAATCAAATGCCAGCACATAAAGCGATATTAAGCGACGCCAAAATTCATTTACTGACCGCTTACGTATGGGGACTTTCAAATTCAGCTGCTGCTAGCTCAGTATCAGCAGCTGACACGAATGCACTCAAACAGATTGCCAATGCGTCTGCGACTGCAGAAGTGACAACTGAAAGCAAGTAAGCTTGTAAATGCGAGTATTGATGCCCACGATGTATTGCTGTGAAAAAAAGGCAAAGTAGTACGATATGAAAAAAATACCAATTATTCCAGTGCCTGTTGATGAAGCTGAATTGGCTTTGTTTGAAGAACGAAAAAAGATTTATATGCGTTCTCAAAAAGGTTGGTTTCAATCTTGGCGTTGGGTCTTGGTATTTTTTACGCAGATCCTGTTTTACGGTTCAGCTTGGTTAAGCTGGAATGACAGACAAGCCGTTCTGTTTGATCTGGTGAACCGTAAGTTTTATATTTTTGGTTTAGTTTTATGGCCGCAAGATTTTATTTATCTTGCGGTTCTCTTAGTGATTTCCGCATTAGCGCTGTTTTTGTTTACAGCGATAGCCGGACGTTTGTTCTGTGGCTATGCCTGCCCGCAGACGGTGTATACCGAGATTTTTATGTGGGTAGAGGCCAAAATTGAAGGCGACAGAAATGCGCGCATGAAGTTAGATCAGGCGCCCATGTCGGTCAAAAAATTTCGCATTAAATCAACTAAGCATTTTATCTGGCTGGCAATTGCGCTTTGGACCGGGTTCACCTTCGTTGGTTACTTCACACCTATTCAAACTTTAGCGAACGAAGTGTTTTCGTTCAGCTTGGGACCATGGGAAACATTCTGGTTCTTATTTTACGCTTTTGCTACCTACGGTAATGCTGGTTTCATGCGTGAGCAGGTGTGCAAATATATGTGTCCCTATGCGCGTTTTCAGAGTGCGATGTTTGATAAAGATACGCTGATCGTAACTTATGACACGGAACGTGGAGAGCCACGAGGCTCAAGGAATAAGAAGCTTGACTTCAAAGCACAAGGTTTGGGATCTTGTGTTGATTGCGGTATCTGTGTTCAGGTTTGTCCAACTGGGATCGATATCCGTCAAGGTTTGCAATACGAATGCATCGCCTGTGGTGCCTGTATCGACGGATGCGATCAGGTCATGGATAAAATGGGGTATGAACGAGGCTTGATTCGTTATACCACGGAGCATGCTTTGACAGAAAAAATGACCAAGGACGCCATGTGGAAACGGGTGTTCCGTTTGCGCACTTTGATCTACGGTGCGATACTAGGTTTAATTATTTTGCTAGCAGCGGTCTCATTGGCGTATCGTGTACCTTTGAAAGTCGACGTCATTCGCGATAGAGCGATGCCTAAGATTACCGAAGTGGGTGATATTGAAAATGTTTATCGCCTGCAGATCATGAACACGCAAGAGGCGGCACGAAATTTTCAAATCAGTGTTAAAGGTGTGCCGGGCGCCATCATTGTGAATGAGGCTCAGGTCAGCATCAAATCCGCCACCAGTCTGGCATTTCCAATCCGCGTCAGGATTCCAGCCAGAGTAGCACCAACTGGTTCTAATCGTATACGTTTCGTGATTACTGATAGCGAGAACCCAAATGTTTCGGTGACAGAGAAAGCCGTATTTTTGGTACCTAAGTAAATAAGTGAAGTGAATTGAAGGAGCTGTAATGAATACAGGTATTTTGACCCAAACTATCAAGAAAGATCTTTGGTATAAAGAGCCTTGGTTGTTATTGGTAATTGGTGGCCCTTTGCTCGTGGTATGCGCTAGTCTTTTTACTGGTTTTATTGCATTTCGCGGCGCGGATCAGGTGGTGGCTAAAGACTATTATCGCCAAGGCTTAATGATCAATACTAACTTGCAACGAGATGCCAAAGCACGTGAATTAGCCTTGTATGCAGGTTTGCAACTGGACATGGCCGGTAAAAAAATTCTAATGCAATTGAACTCTAAGCAATCTTTACCTGATCTGGTTCAACTTAGTTTGGCAAGTTCAGGCGCAACCAGTGGCTCAGTTGAAGAAGTGGTTCGTCGTTTGCCGCTCAAGTTGGATGGTAATGGTAAATATAGCGCTGACTTGTCCCAGGATAAGAAATTTGAAAGCGCAATTAATTCTGGTTCAATTCATATTTTGCATGTGAAGTTAGAAACCAATGATTGGCGTTTGACAGGTGACTGGCTGGATCCTATGCAAAGAAAATTAGAGCTGGCACCACCACGTTAATTGGGTAGATGTCTCATGCTTTAATTTTGTCGTTAATGGTTTTTGGGCTGCGTTTTGGCTACGTTTGAATGCTTGTATTGTCAGGCGTGCATACTGAATCTCGGAAAAGGGAGTTGAGTTTGGAAACTAGAAATTCGCAACAAGAAAAAACTTCATTGCGTTCCATGTTAATGGTCGTATTGTGGCCAGCTTTTTTAATGGCCTGTGTCGCGACTGGCGTCTTTTTTAGCTTGGTTGATCCTATGGAATTGATCGTGCTCGACGAGCGTCTAAACCTTCACATGTTAGGCGCCTATACGATAGGTTTTTTGATTTTTTGGGCGCTCGGTGCATTTTCTAGTTGGCTGACTGCTTTACTTTTACGAAAAATAACTTAGACATAAAATGCAGATACACGAGCCAATTGCACAAGATAATCTTGAAATTTCTGAAGCGCTGATACGCCGTTTTGATTCCTTGGGGCCACGCTATACTTCTTATCCAACGGCAGATCGGTTTCATACTGGCTTCACTGAATCGTCCTATATTCAGTATTTACAGCAGCGCAATCAGGCCACAGATAAGCCACCCTTGTCTTTGTATATCCATATTCCATTTTGCGCTTCGCTTTGCTACTACTGCGCCTGTAACAAAGTCATCACAAAAGATCGCACTAAATCGGCGATTTATTTGAATTATCTGGCGAAAGAATTACAACTGGTGCAGCAGCATTTAACTACCAGAGAAACAATTTCGCAGTTACATTTAGGTGGAGGAACGCCGACTTTCTTAAGTGAAGAAGAAATGCGCCGCCTGATGGCGATGCTGCGTGATAATTTTGACTTCGCGCCCGATGCAGAAATTTCGATAGAAATTGATCCGCGTACGGTCACGGCTGAGACTTTGCGGTTATTGGCAGAGGTAGGCTTTAATCGTACTAGTTTGGGTGTGCAGGATTTTGACGAGCAAGTGCAAATCGCTGTACATAGAATTCAAGCTTACGACATGGTAGAAAAATGTATTACACAAAGTCGGGCGGTCGGATTTCAGTCGATTAATTTTGATTTGATTTATGGTTTGCCTAAGCAAAATTTAGAAAGTTTTTCGCGGACATTAGATCAAGTTATTGCACTTTCTCCAGCCCGAATTGCTCTTTACAACTACGCCCATCTGCCAAGCCGTTTTAAACCGCAGCGTCGCATTAATGAAGCCGATTTACCTTCGGCTGAGCAGCGTTTGCAAATATTTCTAATGTCTTTGCGTCGGCTCCTGGCGGAAGGTTATGTGTATATCGGTTTAGATCATTTTGCGAAACCAGATGATAGTTTGGCCTTGGCAGTCAAAGACAAATCTCTGCATAGAAATTTTCAAGGCTATACCACACGTGCTGACTGTGATTTGATTGCCCTAGGCTTGTCTTCTATTGGCAAAATTGGTGCTTCATACGTGCAAAATCTGCGCACTTTAGATGAATATTATGCCGCTCTCGATCAGAATAAATTGCCAGTAGAGAAAGGCTTTGATTTAACGGTAGATGATTTGTTGCGTCGTGAAATTATTATGGATCTAATGTGCAGCACCAGCCTGGATGTTCCACTTATAGAGAAAAAATATGGCATACGCTTTGAGGAATATTTTGCCGATGAGTTGGCGCGGGTACAGACTTATGCGGATGAAGGCTTGATGAAAATAGGCGAGTCCGCTGTCAGCGTGACGGCAAAAGGTCGTATGTTTGTGAGAGCTTTTAGTATGGTATTCGATCAATATTTGTCACGTCAAAGTGGTGCGAAATACTCAAAGCTGATCTAGTCGAATTTTATGATCACACTCCCGCTAATTTTAGCCGCCTTGTCAGCAGGTCTGATTGGGGGATTTCATTGTGTAGGGATGTGTGGCGGTATCGCAAGCCTATTGAGTAATCTACCGCAAGCCGCTGGTTTAAGAGGTAATCCACTGCTGGCTACTGATTTGTCGAGTAAAGTCATAAGCATTCATCCTGTGGTAGTTAAGCATGTCGACTTTTCAAACACGCATGCGATGAATTTTTTTTATACCTGCAAATTACATGCAGGTCGTTTGACCACTTACGCAATCATCGGCGCGCTGTTTGGTGCTCTCGGTGCAACTAGTTTGCGTTGGAAAGCGGATTTTCCGATAGCAACAGTGTTTTTCGTTTTAGGTAATCTGGCTTTGATCGTGCTTGGCCTGCGCCTGCTCGGATTAAGACTGCAGTCTGTATTGCCAGTATCCTTGAGTGAAAAAATCCAATTCTTTTATAGCAAATTGATGCCGACGATGCAGCGCGGTAGTACCCATCCCTTTTTGCTAGGACTGACTTGGGGTTGTCTTCCTTGCGGACTGTCGTATGCCATTGCACCATTTGCTCTACTGTCAGGAGCGGCGTGGTCTGGATCCATTTTGATGTTGGTCTTCGGTCTAGCGGCACTGCCGCATTTGTTAGTGGCCCAAACTATTTCGAGACAAATAAAGACACATGGGGCTATGGTGTCCGTGCAGACTCTGTTTGCGTTGACCTTGATTGTTTTTGGTCTGGCTGGTTTGTTCTATTTTGATATGAAAAACATGCCAGACTTTCTGTGCATTACGCCTAGTTACTAAAACTACATAAGCATGTTTTACTGTTTATTTTTTCAAATCTAATAAAGTCGAGAACATTTCGTCCGCCGTTTTCACAATTTTTGCAGAGAACTCAAATCCTGCTTTGTATTGCAAATTATTGGTGAGCTCAGTGGCAAGATCGGTTGCACTTGATGCTTCACTATTTGTATTAGGATCCGTATTCTGACTTGCCAGTTGCTTACTCGTTTTACTGATATTGACGATCACGCCCGCATTAGTATTTTCTTGAAAACTTGCTGTTTGTACTTGGTAGCCCTTGGTATTTGCATTTGCAATATTATGGGCGCTACTGTCTAACGCACCTTGATAGGCTTTCATTCCTGAAAGTCCAATATTCAGACTAGAAATTGACATGATACTTACTCCGATCTCGCAGAAAAACCTGATGTTAATAAGTAAGGATAGTCCCAATTTGTCTTTTAGGTGAAGAAAATTGACGCCTAGCCAATTCGCTAATCAAATAATGCAAATTGTAGCTTGATTTATTTGCAAAAGTGATTTGTGGGTACTAACTCAGTTTTGCTTTGCTTACTTACTATAAGTAGTTATCGGACGAATTTGAACATTACTTAAGTGGTGGTTGTCCATTAGTTGCAAGTGAGGCTAATGGAATGCAGATTTCAATTTGCGTTCCTTTTCCCACTTCACTATGTATGTTGAATTCTCCTTGCATGGCTTTAATTCTTTCGCGCATGCCGACTAAGCCAAACGAACGGGTTTTATTCATAGCGCCTTCTTCTATTCCTCGACCATCGTCTTGAATCGAAAAAGCAAGCGACTGCGCATTTCTTGCAAAGCGTATCGTCACGTGATTAGCCTTGGCGTGGCGGGCGACATTGGTTAGTGATTCTTGCACTATGCGAAAAATTGCAGTGCTGCGTTCATCATCTAGAATTAATTGCTCTTCGTCGGCGATCAGGTCGCAATGTACGCCATGTCGATGGGCAAATTCTTTTTGCAATGTTTGCAAGGCAAAGAATAGACCACCTTCGTCCAAAGCCCTGGGACGTAAATCACTTGCAATGCGACGTAAGGTCGTGATTGAAGTCAATAATAGTTGATCCATGCTAGCCAGGGTCAGGCGCGATTTCTCTATTAAGTTTTGGTCGCGCTGTAGTAAGGATAGATCCATGCGCAAAGCGGCAAGTAATTGACCAAGATCGTCGTGCAGTTCGCGTGCAATATGCTTGCGTTCTTCCTCGCGTATGCTTTGCAGAGCAGAAGATAGCTGGCTCAATTCGGAATGATATTGTGCCATTTTTTCTTTGGCTATTTTACGTTCACTGATGTCGCGAAAAATAACGGTATAAAAACGTTTTTCGTTCTCAACCAGGCTGGAAATTGATGCTTCGAGTGGAAATTCACTACCGTCCGCATGTAAACCTGTGACATAGTAATCGTCAAATTTACCCCCCATTTTTCGCCGTGTGGTTCCCTTCTCGCCGAATTGACTGACGTGCGTACTATGTACATGGCGATGGCGCATAGGGATGACGACGTCAATTGATGCGCCAAGCAAATCGTCGACTGTATAGCCAAAAATACTGGCAGCAGCAGGATTGACTAATATAATCTTGTGTTGTTCGTCTATCGTTAATATGCCATCCATGGCGGTTTCGATGACGCCCACCAACCGTCGTTTATGGATTAATAGTTCATCGGCGGTGCTTTGCAGGTTTTTGCTGGTTTGTTTCAGAATCGCGTAAGGGGCATGAATGTTTATGCCAACCATGCCGCGATAGATGGCAAAGGCAGCGATCACTTGAAACATATGACCAATCACGACAAACAATTCATCAGGTAAACGATACAGCGAAAAATAGGTTTCAGAGATGGCCATCATTACACTGGCGAAAAATAACAGTGAACGCTTAATTTTTAAATCAGTATCGATGTTAATGTGATTCGAGCGCAAAATCTGCCGGTAGAGTAATGCTGCGGTAATCACATTGCTGATGACTAGAACAATTTCTGAATTAATTTTGAACGCAGTTTGGCCTGTGCTTTTTAAATAAGTGTTAGGTAATATTTCGGGAAAATTAAAAACCAGTAAGCTGATTGCTATAGTCAAAATAGTCGCAAGGTAGATGCTGAGCTGAGACTGATTGTTTGAAATATCGATGTCTTTAGTTTGTATTACCAGCCCAAGTAGCGTGAAACTGATGATGTAACGCGACAATAGCCAAAAACTCAGTGACTTGTGCATATCAATTGCATCAGGAAATCCCGGCATGCCCTGGAAAGAAATGGCGTGAGAAAAGCCGAAAATTGCTGCGCTCAAAAATGCAATGGCAAGTATCAAGCTACTGCGTTTACGCAAGTCGCCGAATGCATTCCACGAAACAATAAATACAGAGGTGAAAATAATAATGGTTACAGTTTCCAGCGCAGTATGGATACTAAGTGCGTTTGGAATTCTAATTTGCGCGAACAGTGCTTGCTGTGACCACAGGTAACAAGACAAGATAAACAGGCCAATACTAAGCCAGGTAATCCTTTGCAATTCATAGGATGTGACAGTTTTCATTGAGATGCTCAGGATTGCGAAAATCTGGATTTTATCGGCAAATGTGTCGTAGTTGTAAGGTGAAAGTGATTTCTGTCAGATACTTTGTCCTAAATGCGAATTCACTTATTTAGGCGCCAATGAACACCAGCGGTTATACACTGGCTTACATCGCACGAATTACTTCATTAGTGCGACATAAGCACAGGAATATTCATGTTTTCCAATACCGTTCTGGTGACGCCACCCATAATCATTTCTCTGAAGCGAGAATGACCATAGCCACCCATTACTAGCAGGTTAGCGTTTATTTCTTTGCATGCAGCAAGAATGCTAGATCCAATGTCGTGGGAGCTAAAGCGTGTCGCAATCTCGACTTTGATATCGTGACGTGCGAGGAAGAGGGCGATGTCGGCACCGGGTTCATCACCGTGGGCTTCTGCGCGCTCATTTGGGTTGATGATCAGAACATATACTTGCTTGCTAAGTTTGAGCAAAGGAATCGCATCGGTCACAGCGCGTGCCGATTCACGACTGCCATCCCATGCCACAACGCTGATGTCACCAAGGGAACTTGCGATCGAGGTGTGTGGAACGATGAGTACTGGTCGCCCTGAATTGACAATCATAAATTCGGGAAAGTCTGACATGACTGAGGGTGAGGGTTCATCGCGATTGGTTTGTCCAATCACAATCAGATCAGAATAGCGTGCCCGTAAACCCAGACCACCATTCGCCTCGTCGTTGGCGACTATGCATTCGGTTGTCGTGATGCCCAAACCAGTACTTATCTGCTTAAATTGCGTTAAAGCTCTTTCCGCACGCTCTCTCAGTGCGGAAAGATGCAGCATAATATTCGGATCGCCCACGCCAAGATCCGTGCTTTCAAATATATAGCGCGAGATGCCGGTTAAAGCGACCCCAGTGAGGTGGGCATTAAATGTGCTGGCTATCGTCTGCGCCAAATGCGCACGATGCTTGGCACTTTGAGATTCGTCCACATGCAGCAAGATGGTCTTGTAAGTCATGATTTACCTCAGCCTCGATCGTGAATAAAATTTGAGTCAACAAGCCTTAGTTCAATGCGACTGCCATCTCGCCATTCCATTGTGGCAGTAAATTTTTATTGACTAAAGCGCTCACTTTTTCCGTGACATTTTTTGCTACTTTAATGCGTGCTTTGGATGGTGGCAAGCGGCGCAAAGTCTTTAATGCAACAAGATCATTCAATTTGATTTCGCGTTGCTCTACCGAGATCATGCCTAGCTCATTTAGGGCAGAGAGCGTACGGCTGACTGTTTCCAGTGTTAAACCAAGGTAACTGCCAATTTCCTGACGTGTCATACGCAAGTTAAAGCTACGGCCAGAATAGCCCATTTGATTGAAACGTTCACCGAGATTCGTCAAGAATCGTGCAACTTTCGCTTCTGCACTTAGGGCGCTGAGCATACTGATCATCATTTGCTCACGCACGATTTCACGACTCATCACACTGAACATGGCTTGTTCCAGTTCTACGTGCACACGACCCAATGAGGTGAAGGTTTTGTAAGGAAGTAAAATCATGTCGCAGTCACTTAAGGCTATGGCTTCCGACGCATAATGCTGTTTGTGTATGCCATCGATTCCCAGTAAATCACCTTTCATAGGGAAACTTAAGACTTGCTCATTACCATATTCGTCTATGTGCACTGTTTTGATGAAGCCGGAATTGACGATGTAGAGGGTGTCGAAGACTTGACCTATGCGATGTATGCGTTGACCTGCTTTGAAACGAACGTGCTGAAATAAAGTATCTTCTCCGTCTGCAGTGACGGGTGCCGGGATGGCTAATAGTTCGCAGATTTGGCGCAGGTTTGACCAAAGGCTACCTTGTTGACGCCATGCGCTGTCAGACAAATTCGCGACATCGGCAAAACGATTTGGCTGAGGAAGAGTAAATAAGTTAGACATGATGGGCTCTCTTTAAGAAGAATTTATAAACTGTTTTAATGGCAATGAGCGTTGAATTTTTTACTCGTATTTACTCGATCAATGAGCGCTGTCAGGTGTATGCCAGCGATGCAGGAGGCTGGGGATTTGCTCGAAATCAGTGGACTTGTCGAGAAAACTATCGGCACCTGCACGTAAAGCTTGCATGCGATTGGCTTCGCTAGAGTGATTAGTGAGTACCACCACACGAATTTCAGGATGCGTTGTTTTTATTTTTTTGAGTAATAGCAAACCATTTCCATCGCTCAGTTGAATGTCCAAAATCAT
This sequence comes from Undibacterium sp. GW821-FHT11H02, assembly GCF_058808015.1. Lineage (NCBI taxonomy): Bacteria > Pseudomonadati > Pseudomonadota > Betaproteobacteria > Burkholderiales > Oxalobacteraceae > Undibacterium > Undibacterium sp. GW821-FHT11H02. Next base: position 229,877 of record NZ_JBXARG010000006.1, read on the forward strand.
GGTGTCTGTGTGTGTATCCAGAATTTTTTCGTAAGCGCTGGCGATGTCTGGGCTGATACCAACGATGCTGACATCTGGCAATTCTTCGATGAACCGTACCAGGCGATTTTGTATCAGCAGTGAGTCTTCGACGATAAACAGATTCATGGCGGGTTTGATCTTTAATGGACTGGGTGCGATTGGCATGTGTCTATTATGGCGGCGCGCGCATTTGATTTAAATCAGTGTTCGCTGATTTAAAGTGTGGGAGTTCGTACCGTACAGCTAGGAATATTCCTACAGCCTAGAGCTATAGCACAGGCTGATTTTGGGAAATGGGAGGGCGGTGCGTTTGCATTTTTTATGCATTCGCTGTGAGTTGAACTGTTTAGGGACTAATTGAGCAAATGATGCGTCATCGCATATTGGACTAATTCGGAAATTGAATTTAATTCCATTTTTTGCATGATACGTGTTTTGTGTGTGCTCACTGTTTTGACGCTGAGATGTAGCATGTCACCGATTTCTGTGATGGATTTTCCTTTGGCTAAATGGCAAAACACTTCGAATTCTCTGTCCGACAAGGCGCTATGGCTAGTGTTGTTATTGTTCGATGGCATGGCCGACATCGCTAATTGTTCTGCCACCTCCATACTGATGTAGGGCCTCCCAGATGCAACTTTCCTTAGTGCGGTGACCAATTGTGTCCCCGCACTTTCTTTGGTTAAATAGCCATTCGCGCCAGCTCGAATCGCTCTTACCGCATATTGTTCCTCTTCGTGCATGGTGAGGATTAAAATCGGCAGCTTGGGAAATTCATCCTTAATCTGATGAATCAAATCAACGCCACTACGTCCTGGCATCGAGAGGTCTAGGAGTAATACGTCAAAAATTTCTGAACGGACTTTGGTCAAGGTATCGTGTCCGTCGATGGCTTCGCCTATGACTTGAATGTCCTCAATGCCATCTAAAATGCGCTTTAGTCCCTCGCGCATAATGGTATGGTCGTCTGCAATCAGAATTTTTATCATAAGCTTGATACTCTTTGCTGTTCTTTTTTAATGTTTTTTACTTTATTTCGCACTGCTTTTCATCGTGTAGATCAGGTGATCTCTCTGATTTTAAATTGTCGCCCTTTGATATTGCACAGACTTAATTTTTTGAGTGCATGTTCTGCAATGCTGCGCTCAACTGCTACATAGGACATAAATTCAAACACATTGATTTTGCCGACCTGGTCTTTTCTTAAGCCGACATCGCCGGTGAGTGCACCCAAGATATCACCGGGGCGTAATTTGTCTTTTTTGCCTCCCGAGATGCATAAGCTAATCATCGGCGCTTGTAAATCAGTCTGATGAAGTTCTAACTCTGTCAGCGATTTCCATACAGCAGTTCGATTTTGATACTCTTCGATCAGGCGCACCCATTTTTTTTCATTGGGTGCAACTAAGGTCAAGGCTAGCCCGCGTTCTCCGGCGCGACCAGTACGTCCGATGCGATGTATATGAACCTCAGTGTCTTTTGATACATCTACATTAATTACCGCACCTAAGGATTGAATGTCGATTCCGCGTGCTGCAACATCGGTTGCAACCAGAACAGAGCAACTTTGATTAGCGAACAAGACTAAAATTTCGTCGCGATCACGTTGCTCTAGGTCGCCGTGTAGTGCTAAAGCAGTGATGCCTTGTTGTTGCAGCTCTTCTGCCAATTCGCGGCAATGAATTTTGGTATTGCAAAAAGCGATACTAGAGATGGGCTGATAGTGGAACAGTAACTGGCTAACTGCGGCATTTCTGGTTTCGGCACTTACTTCGAAAAACAGCTGTTCAATTTGCTGACCGGCATGTTGGCTTTCTACCTTAATTTCAACCGGGTCACGTAAGAAGCTGGCGCTCGCATTGCGCATATCGTTTGGATAGGTCGCTGAAAAAAGCAAAGTTTGGCGCCGTGGAGAGCAGGCGGCAACGATACCGACGATGTCTTCGAAAAAACCCATATCCACCATGCGATCTGCTTCGTCCAATACCAGTGTTTGGACCGTCGCCAAATTAATACTATTGCGACCGATATGATCGAGTAATCGACCTGGGGTGCCGACCACAATGTGCGCGCCATGTTCCAAAGAGGCAATTTGGGGTCGCATTGGTGTTCCGCCGCATAAGGTGAGAATTTTTACATTGCCGATTGCGCGGGCTAATCGTCGCAATTCGTTGGATACTTGATCTGCCAGTTCTCTGGTGGGGCAAACCACCAGTGCCTGCGTAGCGAAATAGCTGGGATTGAGCTTGCTCAAAATGCCTATGCCGAAAGCCGCAGTCTTGCCACTTCCTGTTTTTGCCTGGGCAATTAGATCTTGTTGTTCCAACATGACAGGAATGCTGGCGGCTTGAATTTCGGTCATCTCCAGATAGCCAAGACTGGTTAAATTATCAAGCATGGCGCTTGTTAGCGGGAGTTCGGAAAATCGTTGGGCAGTTTGCATAATGTCAGTATTTGTCTTTTTCATTGAAGTGCGCAGTCTAACAGTTGCACTGTGGAAGCACTATGTTTAGCCAAATTTATGCAGATTTTTTGTGATTTTCGTATAAATTTGAAAATGATTTAACCTGGTTAAACGGCATCAGTAGCTCTTCTTGCGGCAATTTCACCAAATCAATTTCTAAATTGGTTTAATTGACATGTTCCCTAGAGTAATGGGTTTCATGCTAAAATCTAAGGTTAGATGAATTCTTGAAATTTTATCTTAACCCTTTCTTTTTATTGGAGTTTTTAGATGGCTATCGAACGTACATTATCAATCATCAAACCTGACGCAGTTGCAAAAAACGTTATCGGTCAAATCGTCAGCCGCTTTGAAGGCGCTGGCTTGAAAGTTGTTGCCGCTCGCTTGACACAATTGTCCCGCGCTGAAGCAGAAGGTTTCTACGCTGTGCACGCTGCACGTCCATTCTTTAAAGATTTGGTCGATTTCATGATCTCTGGTCCTGTTTTTGTACAAGTATTAGAAGGCGAAAACGCGATTTTGACTAATCGTGATTTGATGGGCGCAACTGATCCTAAGAAAGCAGAAAAAGGCACAATCCGCGCTGATTTCGCTGAATCTATCGATGCAAACGCAGTTCATGGTTCTGATGCTGCTGAAACAGCTGCCAATGAAATCGCTTACTTCTTTCCAGCATTGAACGTGTATTCACGTTAATCTGTACAGAAGCGAACGTACTTGCAATTATTAGTTTTAACTGTGGCACTAGCCTCAGGCGCGAGAAAAATTTAACTTTGAAGATTTAAATGACGGCACTCACCAACTTATTGGATTTTGATCCTGCACAACTTGTAGCTTACTGTGGCGAGTTGGGTGAGAAGCCGTTTCGCGCAAAACAATTGCAGCGCTGGATACACCAATTCGGCGCTAGCAATTTTGATGAGATGACTGATCTGGCAAAATCATTGCGAGAGAAGTTGGCAGGGCGCGCGCATATCTCTGCGCCAGCAGTGATTAGTGATCATACTTCGACTGACGGTACCCGCAAGTGGTTAGTCGATGTCGGGAATGGAAATGCGGTTGAGACCGTCTTTATTCCAGAAGAAAATCGCGGCACTTTGTGTATTTCTACGCAAGCAGGCTGCGCTGTTAATTGCCGTTTTTGTTCTACCGGTAAGCAAGGTTTTAATCGTAATTTAAGCGTAGGTGAAATCATCGGCCAATTGTGGATGGCTGAGTTTGAGCTGCGCCGAACTAAGGGCATAGAGCCTGGTCCAAAAGGTGAGCGCCAAATTACCAATGTCGTGATGATGGGTATGGGTGAGCCCTTGTTGAATTTTGAGCCTACTGTCACCGCTTTAAAATTGATGCTGGATGATAATGCCTACGGCTTATCTCGTCGTCGCGTCACCTTGTCCACGAGTGGCGTAGTGCCGATGATCGATAAGTTGTCGAAAGAATGTCCGGTCGCGATGGCGGTTTCACTTCACGCATCGAATGATCAATTGCGCGATGGCTTGGTGCCGCTGAATAAAAAATATCCATTGCATGAATTGATGGATGCATGTCGTCGTTATTTGGAATTTGCACCACGCGACTTTATTACATTCGAATATTGTATGCTCGATGGTGTGAATGATAGCGATCAGCATGCTCGTGAACTGGTCGCCTTAGTGAAAACAGTTCCGTGTAAATTTAATTTAATTCCCTTCAATCCGTTTCCAGAGTCAGGTTTAAAGCGCTCACCAAACGTGCGTATCAAATTGTTTGCACAAATTTTAATGGACGCTGGTATTGTCACGACTGTGCGTAAAACGCGCGGTGACGATATTGATGCTGCTTGCGGTCAATTGGCAGGCGAAGTGCAAGATAGAACGCGAGTGCAGGAACGCATGCAGCAAATGTCGGAGTATCAGAAAAAATTTGGTCCCAATTTCGGCAAAATTACGGAGATTAAAGAATGAAATCCTGCAAAGCAGTTTCGATGATCTTTTTATGTTCTTGCGCATTGTTGTTGGCTGCTTGTTCTAGCTCTCGTTTCGTGAGTTCTATGGACGATGAGAAGGTAACGACAGAAACCCCAGATGTGCAACGTCGCATCTCAATTCGCATGCAGCTCGCTGTGGATTATTTCACTCAAGGGCAATACAAGCCGGCCTTGGAGGAGATACGCCAGGTGATCAGTTTGTCGCCGAATTTCGCGGATGCGTATAGTTTGCGTGCCTTAATTCAGATGGAAATGAATGATATGGCAAGGGCGGAGGAGAATTTTTTGCATGCGCGTAAATTAGACCCGGCAAATTCAGATATTACTAATAATTACGCTTGGTTCCTGTGTGAAAATGGTCGTGGTAAACAGGCATTGCCACTGTTTGATAAGGTCTTAAGCGATCGTACTTATGCTGCGCCGGTTAAGTCCATGGTGAGCGCTGGAGTTTGTAGTTTGCGTATGAAAGATCTTGCGACCGCCGAGCGCTATTTTAAAATGGGTGCCGAAATACAGCCCAATAATCCCACTATTAATGGCAACCTCGCGAAGTTGTATTTTGACAGAGGGCAGTTAGCCGATGCCAGAATTTATATTCAGCGCGTATTGCGCGAAGAAATTTTTGCTGCCGATGTATTGTGGCTGGCGATCAAAATAGATAATAAGCTTGGAGATTCGGCGTCGGTGAATGGCTTGGCAACACAGCTACGTCGCAGACATCCGAATTCAAAAGAATTCGCTTCGTTTCAAAAGGGTGCGTTTAATGAATGATTTGTCGCAGGTGTCGACTCGTGAGGAAGCGAATGAAGCTCCTGAGCCAGCTAGAATGCTAAAAGATTTTTCAGTTGGTGAGAGGTTGTCGACAAGCCGTCAAGAAAAAAACTGGAGCATTCAATATGTGGCTGAGCAGTTAAAGTTGTCCCATGGACAAATTCTAGCCCTTGAATCAAATCGTTTTGAAGTATTGCCGAAATTAGTTATTGTGCGAGGATTCGTGCGTGCTTATGCCAAATTGCTCAAAATTGATGCAGATAGTTTGATCGCTTTGTTGCCTAAAGATAGTTCGCCTATGCAACTAGAGACCTCCTTGCGTCCAGCTTTGTCAACGCCGTTTGTGGACTCTCGCTTGTCTTTGTTAGGGCATCACGATAATAATCGACGCTATATCATAGGTGCGATTTTTCTTGTCTTGTTGGTGGCAATTTTTCTGGTCATTCAGCGCACGGAGTTTGGTAAAAATCTGATCACGATGTTTCAGACGCCCGTGAGTACGCAATTGACGCAAGATGGACTTGCCAAGCCAGGTATCCCTGAAACGGAAGTGTTAAATGCCAGTGCTGCCGTGGCAAACATTAATCAGCCAAAGGCCGATAGTTCCACGGGTTCCATGCCTGCTCTGCAGGGTGCTGAAAGTGTGCCAGCATCAAGTTCACATGCTGAAAATAGAAACCTGACTTCAGTTGCATCACAAGAAAATCATTCAGCTTCAACGCCTGCTGAGACAGTTGTGGTCCCTGCCGTAGCTGCAGTTTCAAATAATCTCATCAATGCAAACTCGGGCTCGAAACCTGCTGTGAGTCCAGTTGGTGGTTTGCCTTCGGATTCGAATTTACTCGTTGTTAAATTTCGAGAAAATTCATGGATACAAGTGAAGACTGAGGATGGCACTATACTGAGCTCTCACTTGGCCAAGGCTGGTACCGAAGAGTCGTTTAGTGTGAAACAGGCACTGTCCGTGAGAATTGGTAATGCGGCCGGAGTCGATGCAATATTGCGTGGTCAAGCCTTAAATGTATCCTCTGAGCGTGGTAGTAATGTAGCCAATTTGGTGGTGAAGTAGTCATGCTGATTGATTTGCAAGAGATATCATCTGGCGCGCAATTGCGACGCCTATCTAGATCCGTCAAAGTCAGTTACAAGGATAGGCTTGTCGTGGTGGGAGGAAATGCTCCCGTCGTGATTCAGTCCATGACCAATACGGATACGGCCGATGTGATCGCCACGGCAATACAGATTAAAGACTTGGCACGGGCTGGGTCAGAGTTGGTGCGCATCACTGTGAATAATCCTGAAGCCGCAGCTGCAGTCCCTGCAATTCGGGAGCAGTTGGATCGTATGGATATCGACGTGCCTCTAGTCGGTGATTTTCATTACAACGGTCACACTTTGTTGAAAGATTTTCCTGATTGCGCCCAAGCTTTATCCAAGTACAGGATTAATCCCGGCAATGTGGGGCAAGGCGCTAAACGTGATACACAGTTTGCACAAATGATAGAGATGGCTTGTCGCTACGATAAGCCTGTTCGTATTGGCGTAAATTGGGGAAGTTTGGACCAAGCTTTGCTTGCTAGAATTATGGATGAAAATTCCAATCGAGCTGAGCCACTGAGTGCACAATCGGTCATGTACCAGGCCTTGATAACCTCTGCGATTGAAAGTGCTCATAGAGCTGAAGAGTTGGGCTTGGCTGCGGATAAAATTATTCTGTCTTGCAAAGTGTCTGGCGTTCAGGATTTGATTGCAGTTTATCGAGAAATTGCTAAGCATTGCGATTATCCATTGCATTTAGGCTTGACTGAGGCGGGTATGGGAAGCAAGGGGATCGTGGCCTCGACCGCAGCTTTGTCGGTTTTGCTGCAAGAAGGTATAGGCGATACCATTCGGATTTCTTTGACACCAGAGCCTGGTGGTGATCGCTGTCGTGAAGTTTTTGTTGCGCAAGAAATTTTACAAACCATGGGGCTGCGTAAATTTATGCCTATGGTGATTGCTTGCCCGGGTTGTGGCAGAACGACATCTACGGTGTTTCAAGAATTAGCCGACGATATTCAATCTTTTTTGCGTGAACAAATGCCAAGTTGGAAGCTTAGTCATCCCGGGGTTGAAAGCATGAATGTTGCTGTAATGGGATGCATTGTGAATGGGCCTGGTGAATCTAAGCATGCCAATATTGGTATCAGCCTACCTGGCACGGGTGAGTCACCAGCCGCGCCCGTTTTTATTGATGGTGTGAAGGCGATGACGCTGCGTGGTGAAAATATTGCAAAAGATTTTCAGCAGATCGTGCTTGATTATGTACAAACCCATTACGCACCATCAGAGTAGAGTCGGGGTAAGAAATAAGAAATTTCAATCAAAAACATAGTTGAATTTAAATTGGAAATAAGTGCATGTCCGAAGATAAAAAAATAGAGAAGATCAGCGGTATCAAAGGGATGAATGATGTTCTCCCAGAGCAGGCTGCGCTTTGGGAATTATTTGAAAATACGGTGCAGTCGGTATTGAAGAGCTACGGCTTTCAGCAAATGCGTACGCCTATTGTGGAAGCTACGCCATTATTTGCGCGCGGTTTGGGCGCAGTAACCGATATCGTTGAAAAAGAGATGTATTCTTTCGAAGATTCGATGAACGGCGATAAGCTCACTTTGCGCCCTGAAAATACGGCGGGTATTGTGCGAGCGGCTTTGGAACACAATATTACTTACGAAGGTCCTAAGCGCGTTTGGTATAACGGCCCCATGTTTCGTCATGAGAAACCGCAACGTGGTCGCTACCGTCAATTTCATCAAGTCGGTGCGGAAGCCTTAGGTTTCGCTGGCCCTGATATTGATGCTGAATTGATCGCGATGTGCCAGCGTTTGTGGGATGACCTTGGCTTGACAAATGTTCGTTTGGAGCTCAATTCGATCGGTGATGCTGCCGAGCGTAATCAACATCGAGCAGAATTGATTGCTTATTTCGAGCAGCACAAGGAGCAGTTGGATGCAGAGGCTCAACGCCGTCTTTACACTAATCCACTGCGCATTCTCGATACCAAGAACCCAGCGATGCAAGACTTGGTAAACAATGCTCCGAAGTTGTTAGATTTCTTGGGTGAAGAATCCAAAGCGCATTTTGAAGGCGTGCAAAAAATATTGCGTCACAATAGTATCCCATTCACGATCAATCCAAGACTGGTGCGCGGTATGGATTACTATAACCGTACTGTGTTTGAATGGGTTACTGACGAATTGGGTGCGCAAGGTACGGTATGTGCCGGCGGTCGCTACGATACTTTGTTCACAATTTTTGGTGGTAAGCATACCCCAGCATGTGGATTCGCAATGGGCGTTGAACGCTTATTGGAATTAATGAAGCTCAATGGCGACGCTGAGGTTGCGAATAGTTGTGATGTCTATTTAGTACATCAAGGTGAACAGGCACAAATGCAATCTTTCGTTTTAGGAGAGCGTTTACGTGATGCAGGCTTAGATGTTGTGTTACATTGCGCATCTGCTACGGGAATCGGTAGTTTTAAATCGCAAATGAAGAAAGCAGATGCTAGCGGTGCCGCATTTGCCGTTATTATTGGCGAAGATGAGGCTGCGAGCGAGACAGTCACCGTTAAGTCCATGCGTTCAGACGACTTTGCGAATAATCAAACCAGCGTTCCTTTTGATACCGCGGTTGATTATTTAGTCGATCAAATCGTTGGTGCTGATCACGACGAATCCCAGTGCGATAATCCTAATCATATTCACATTCATCATTAATAAAAAAATGGCATACGATCTCGAAGAGCAAGAACAAATAGACACCCTCAAAGCATGGTGGAAACAATATGGCAATTTAGTGACGTGGTTGCTTATCGCTGCCTTGTCAAGTTTTGCGGCTTGGACTGGCTGGAATACCTATCAGCGTAATCAGGCAACGCAAGCCTCAACTTTGTACGAAGAAGTTCAGCGTGCGGTTAGTTTAAAAGATAATGCTAAGGTACAAGGCGCGACTGCGGTGGTTCTCGAGAAATACAGCGGTACCGCCTATGCCACTATGGCTGCTTTTGCGGCAGCGAAAAGCGCATTCGACAACAATGACCTGAAGGTCGCTAAGATGCAGTTAACTTGGGCTGTTGAGCATGCAAATACCAATGAATTTAAAGCATTGGCGAAATTGCGCTTATCCGCGATTTTGTTAGATGAAAAGAATTTTGACGAAGCCACCAAGATTTTAATGGGTGATTTTCCAGCCGAATTCGAAGCCGATGTTTTAGATAAAAAAGCAGATATTTTGGTCGCTCAAAATAAAATCAATGAAGCACGTGATGCCTATAAAAGCGCTTTAGATAAAATGGGTGAGAAACATGCTGGGCGCCAGTTAGTTCAGATAAAGTTGGATGCAATTGGTGGTGCAATACAAGCCAAAGCTGCGATCCCTTCAGAGAAAAAATAAATTGGAATTGACTATGTTTTCACGCAGCACTTTGTCTCTTATTGTTAGTTTGAGTTTGTTGTCTGGATGTTCGACACTGTCGTCTTTAAATCCATTTGCCAAAGTGGATACAAAGAATGTACCGGCACCATTGCAAGAGTTTAAGCAAGCTATGGCAGTAAAGAATGCTTGGACAGTTAATCTTGCAAGTGCTGGCGACTATGTGTTTTCGCCAGTGGCTGTGGGTAATGATGTGTATGCCGCTGCGGCAGATGGCACCATCGCAAAAATCAACAATGCCAACGGTCAGGTTGCTTGGAAAATTAAAGCAGACTTGCCTTTGACTGCAGGTGTTGGTGCGAATCAAAAAGCCGTTGCGGTCGCAGGCGAAAAAGGTGTGTTGTTTGTGTTTGATACACAAGGTAAATTGCGTTGGAAAAATCAAGCAACTAGTGAAATTTTGTCCGCGCCCGCTTTGTCGGATGATCTGGTTTTAGTGCATAGCATTGATAATCGTATTTCTGCATTTGATATCAATTCTGGTCAACGCAAATGGACGCTTGAGCGGCCATTGCCAGTGTTGACTTTGCGTATAGTGACCGGGATTACGATCAAAGATCAGTTGGCGATCATTTCTTCTCCCGGAGGCAAGTTAGTCGCGGTGGCTTTGCAAAATGGTGGCTTGCGTTGGGAAGCGACTGCTGCTGAGCCAAAAGGCGCAACTGAGCTAGAGCGTATTGTTGATATGTCCGGTGCACCTGCTGTGGTCGGTAATAATGTTTGTGCTGCTAGTTATCAAGGTCGTGTAGGTTGCTTTGATTTGACGAATGGTAGTGCAAAGTGGACGAAAAATATTTCCAGCGAAGTGGGAGTTGCTGCCGATGAGCGATTTGCGTTCGCGGCTGATAATGAAGGTGGTGTTTTTGCCTACGCATTGAGTGGCGGTGCCACGATGTGGAAAAATGACAAATTGACGAATCGTGGATTGGCCACACCATCATCGTTCGGTCGTGCAGTCGTGATCGGTGATCGTTTTGGTTATTTACACTTTTTATCTAGAGAAGATGGTTCTTTCCTAGCGCGTATGGCTACGGATGGAAGTAAGATTATGTCTGCCCCGACTTTGGTCGGTAATAACCTGGTTGTGCAAACTAAACTAGGTGCTGTTGTCGCGTTTGCGACGGAATAAATTAATGAAACCAGTTATTGCTTTAATCGGTCGACCTAACGTCGGCAAATCTACACTCTTTAACCGCCTGACGCGTACCCGTGATGCTTTAGTCGCTGATATGCCTGGCTTAACCCGTGATCGCCATTATGGTGAGGGAAGAGTGGGGGAGCGCCCATTTTTGGTCATCGATACTGGTGGCTTTGAACCAGTGGCCAAAGAAGGCATCATGCACGAAATGGCAAAGCAAACCAAACAAGCCGTCGCTGAAGCCGATGTCGTCATTTTTTTGGTGGATGGTCGTCAAGGTTTAACTCCTCATGATAAAACGATTACCGATTTTTTGCGTAAATCAGGTCGCTCAGTCATGTTGGTGGTGAACAAAGCAGAAGGTATGCGCTATACCAGCGTTGCTGCTGATTTTTATGAGCTTGGTTTGGGTGATCCTTACGTGATTTCATCCGCACATGGTGATGGCGTCGCTGATTTAGTGGACGAAGCGCTTAATATTGCGCATGCTTCGCGGCCACAAGAAGAAGATGAAGTCGCTGATGCAGCTAAAGGTATTAAGATAGCTATCGTTGGTCGTCCCAATGTTGGTAAATCAACCTTGGTGAATACCTTGTTGGGTGAGGAGCGTGTTATTGCTTTCGATATGCCAGGAACCACACGTGATTCCATTGAAATTCCTTTTGAGCGCGATGGACAACAGTACACTTTAATTGATACTGCAGGTATCCGTCGCCGCGGCAAGGTGTTTGAAGCCATTGAAAAATTCTCTGTAGTCAAAACTTTGCAATCAGTTTCCGAAGCAAATGTCGTCTTACTTTTACTTGATGCACAACAAGATATCTCGGAACAAGACGCTCATATTGCAGGATTTATTTTGGAGTCAGGTCGCGCCTTAGTGGTCGGAGTCAATAAATGGGATGGTTTGCAAAGCGATAGGCGCGATGAAATTAAGATGGACATTGAGCGCAAATTGAATTTCCTGACTTTTGCGAAATTTCATTTTATTTCTGCGCTGAAGTCGACAGGCATTAGTCCGCTGATGAAATCAATTGATGCAGCGTACGAAGCGGCCATGGTGAATTTGTCGACACCAAAATTGACGCGTGCTCTGATTGAAGCGGTTGAACATCAACAGCCGAAACGTAAGGGGTCAATTCGACCTAAGATGCGTTATGCCCATCAAGGCGGCCAGAATCCACCTATCATCGTTATTCATGGCAATGCTCTGGATGCGATTGGTGATGTGTATAAGCGTTATTTGGAAAAGCATTTCAGAGAAACTTTTTCTTTGACTGGCACACCTTTGCGTATAGAAATGCGTTCGGGTAAAAACCCTTTCACTAAAGATTCGAAGTAAAAAATAAGTTGCGACGAACTTTACTTCGTTTAATTGGCAGTAAGTATTTTAAAAATTAAGTTCTCGTGGTATCTTAATTATCTTTTGGACACTTGAAATTATAAAAGGTGTCCCCAACTCCTAATCACAACAACACAATGGAGCTGTTATGAGCAATAAAGGGCAACTGTTACAAGACCCATTTTTGAACGCATTAAGAAAAGAGCATATCCCTGTCTCGATCTACTTAGTGAATGGCATTAAGTTGCAAGGCCATGTTGAGTCATTTGATCAGTACGTTGTGTTATTGCGTAATACTGTGACGCAAATGGTGTACAAGCACGCAATCTCTACTGTTGTACCAGCCCGTGCGGTGAGTATTAATTCAGAATCAGAAGCAGAGTAATTATTTTTGAAGTTCAATTGTCGTAATATTTTTAGGTTCTTATGCGCGCTGCACTAGTTGGCGTGGACTTCGGCAAGGGTGATTTTGCTGCAAGTTTAGACGAACTTTCTCAGCTCGCGCTGTCGGCGGGGGCTGAGACCATCACAACCATAGCATGTAAGCGTTCTAGTCCAGACGCGGCATTATTTGTCGGCTCGGGTAAGGCCGATGAGATCGCACACGCTGTCACTGATCTCACATTAGATCTCGTTATTTTCAATCACGCATTGTCGCCAGCGCAACAGAGAAATTTGGAGCGGCATTTAAAGATTCGTGTGGTCGATAGAACTAGCTTGATTTTAGATATTTTCGCGCAACGAGCTAAGAGTCACGAAGGTAAAGTGCAGGTTGAATTAGCTCAGCTGCAGCATCTGGCAACTCGTCTGGTTCGTGGTTGGACCCATTTGGAACGTCAAAAGGGCGGTATCGGTTTACGTGGTCCAGGTGAGACCCAGTTGGAGACCGATAGACGTTTGCTAGGTGAGCGGGTGAAGATGCTCAAGGCAAAGATGGAAAAACTTCATAAGCAACGTGAAACACAACGTCGTTCGCGCGGTCGCAGCAACACGTTCACGGTGTCTTTGGTGGGTTATACCAATGCTGGCAAGTCTACGTTGTTCAATGCTTTGACAAAGGCGGGCACTTATGCCGCCAACCAATTGTTCGCGACGCTTGATACCACTTCGCGTCGCTTGTATTTGGAAGGTGTTGGAAACATTGTTGTTTCTGATACCGTTGGATTCATCCGAGATTTGCCGCATCAATTGGTTGCCTCATTTAGAGCCACGTTGGAAGAAACGATTCATGCTGATTTGTTACTTCACGTGGTTGATGGTGGTAGTGCCGTTCGTAATGATCAGATCGATCAGGTGAATCATGTATTAAAGGAAATTGGTGCTGATCATATTCCGCAACTGTTAGTTTGGAACAAGATTGATCAGGCTGATTTGCCCGCTGCCGTAGAGCGCGATGAATATGGTAAAATCGATAGAGTTTTTTTAAGTGCAAAGAATGGTTTGGGTATTGATTTATTGCGAATCGCCATCATTGAGTTGATGCAGGAAACTCCAGTCAAAACTGAATCAATTAGCGAGTCTTTGATTGAGGAGTAGCTTGTTTAAGGCAGGCTTGTTAAAACCAGTATCGCGATAATTTAGCAGTAAATTGTCAGTAATTAAGCAATAATAGTTCAACTTTTTTAGTGAGTAATGAACGAATGCGAATTCCCTTTTTTAAACGAATAAAGCCTTTGTTGTCTTTGAACGATCCTCAGTGGGGTCGTGGTTCCAAAGATGGAAAGCAAGACGGCAAAAAGCCTGAAGAAGGACCTCCTGATCTAGATCAGTTGTGGCGTGATTTCAATCAATCGATTGCACGTATGTTTGGTAGAAATGGTGGCGGAGATGGTGGCGGCGGTGGTCCTTCTGATTCCACATTTGCCAAAATTGGCTTTGGCGTGATTGTGGTCGTCGTGGCATTTTTTTGGATGATCAGTGGCTTTTTTATCGTGCAAGAAGGTCAGACTGGCGTCATCACCACGTTTGGTAAATATAGCTATCAAACAAGTCCAGGTTTCAATTGGCGCTGGCCCACGCCGATCCAAGCACATGAAATTGTAAATGTGCTGCAGGTTCGCACAGTTGAGATTGGATATCGCAATAATGTTAAAAATAAGCAGCCGAAAGAGGCTTTGATGTTGACCGATGATGAAAACATCATCGACATACAATTCGCAGTGCAGTACAAATTGAAGGATGCCGCAAAATGGTTGTATAGCAATCGCGATCAGGAAGAAATGATACGTCAGGTTGCTGAAACTGCGATTCGTGAAATTGTTGGCCGCAGCAAAATGGATTTTGTATTGTACGAAGGCCGCGAGAAAGTGGCGTTAGATGTGAATTTGTTGATGCAGCAAGTTCTGGATCGTTATGAATCTGGTGCGCAAATTACGAACGTCACGATGCAAGCAGTGCAGCCTCCAGAGCAAGTGCAGGCGGCTTTTGATGATGCGGTGAAAGCAGGTCAGGATAAAGAACGCCAAAAAAATGAAGGCCAGGCTTATGCGAATGATGTCATTCCTAAAGCACGTGGTGAGGCATCTCGCATGTTGCAGGATGCTGAAGGTTATCGTTCACGCGTGATTGCCAATGCAGAGGGTAATGCTGCACGCTTTAAACAAGTCTTGGTTGAGTATCAGAAAGCACCCGCTGTGACACGAGATCGTATGTACTTAGAAACCATGCAGCAGATTTTCTCGAGTACGACCAAGTTAATGATGGATACCAAGAGCGCAAACAATATGATTTATTTGCCTTTAGATAAACTGAATGGCGAGAGTGCTGTGAAGAGCAGCCAGCCAGCTAGTACAGCGACAGGAAATGCCGCCAGCGATACCATGACGACAGTCGAAGTACGTGGAGTCAAAGACGGTCGTACTCGCGATTCTCGCGACAGGGAGTCACGTTAATGAATAAATTTATTTCTTCTATAGTGGCTTTGGTAATTGTCGGTATGGCCGCGTATTCGACGATTTTTGTAGTTGATCAAAGATCGCATGCCATCGTATTTGCCTTGGGCGAGGTGAAAGCGGTCATTAGCGAACCTGGCTTACATTTCAAATTGCCACCGCCGTTTCAAAATGTGATGTTTTTGGATAAGCGTATTTTGACGATAGAGTCTCCCGAAGCTGATCGTTTTATTACTGCGGAAAAGAAAAATATTTTGGTTGATACCTATGTTAAATGGCATATCACGGAACCAAAATTGTATTTCGTTAGTTTTGGCGGCGAAGAAAGTCGAGCCCGTGACCGTTTATCACAAATCGTTAAGGCGGCATTGAACGAAGAAATTACCAAGCGCTCAGTGCGTGATGTGATCTCTGGTGAGCGCGATAAAGTGATGCAAGCGATCCGTAAAAAAGTCACGGATGAAGCAAAGCAAATCGGTGTTGAAATCGTTGACGTTCGTTTGCAGCGCGTGGACTACGTGGAGCAGATTAATAATTCTGTCTATGAGCGTATGAAGGCTGAGCGTAGCCGGGTTGCGAATGAATTACGTTCTACTGGTTTCGCAGATTCCGAAAAAATTCGCGCTGACGCAGATCGTCAGCGTATTGTGATTGTGGCTGAGGCGTATAAAGAAGCGCAAACAATCAGTGGTGCAGGTGATGCAGAAGCGGCGAAAATCTATTCGCAGGCATTTAGTCAAAATGCGGAGTTCTACAAGTTCTACCGCAGTCTGGAGGCATATCGTGCTAGCTTTAAGAACAAGAGTGACATGATGGTAGTTGATCAAAACTCGGAATTCTTTAAATATTTTAAAGCGCCAGGAGCGGGAACTGCCGGAGCTGCACCGAAAAAGTAAATGTACTAAAAGTGGGTGACGTTAGATAGACTGCATTTCATTTTGAACTGCAGTCTTTCTAGTTTTTGCCCGATCCATTAATGTTTGCAGTATTGCTATTGCTGAAGATTGTTCCCTATGCCAAATTGGCTACTCCCAGAAAACATCGCCGACGTCTTGCCATCAGAAGCGCGCAAGATAGAAGAGTTGCGCCGTGTTTTGTTAGATAACTTCCGTTGCTATGGCTATGAATTAGTCATGCCACCTCTGCTTGAATACATTGAGTCTCTATTGACTGGTGCCGGGCAAGATATGGATTTACGCACCTTTAAATTAGTTGATCAAATTTCCGGTCGAACTATGGGCGTACGTGCTGATATGACGACGCAGGTGGCGCGGATAGATGCGCATTTGCTGAATCGCAAATCGGTTACGCGTTTGTGCTATGCCGGTAGTGTTTTACATACCCGCCCATCAGGTTTGCATGCGACGCGTGAGCCCTTGCAAATCGGCGGCGAGATCTATGGCCACGCTGGTCTTGAAGCTGATGCTGAAATTCAGGAGCTGATGCTGGCATCTTTAGCATTGGCGAATATCTCTGAAGTACGTTTAGACCTCTGTCACGTTGGTGTGTTACGCGCATTGTTGAATAGTGATGCTGCAGCGAAACGACATGAGTCGCAATTATTCGCTTTGCTAGAAGCGAAAGATCTGCCGGCATTGAAGGAGTTGACGAAAGACTTCCAACCGGAAGTTCGTCAAGCTTTATTGGATTTGCCAAATTTATATGGCGATAAAGCGATTATTCAAAAAGCCCGTGAAATTTTGCCCAAACTCGATGGGATTGCGATAGCATTGGACGAATTGGCCTATTTGGTCGATTTGGCAGGTAGTGCCAAAGTTACGGTTGATTTAGCGGATTTACGCGGCTATCACTACCACAGTGGTGTGATGTTTAATGCTTTTGTTCCAGGCTTGCCGAATGCCGTTGCACGCGGTGGTCGCTATGATCACGTCGGTGAAGCGTTTGGACGTGCACGTCCGGCAACTGGATTCTCATTAGATTTGCGTGAATTGGCACGCTTGATGCCTTCTGCAGAGCGTAAGAATGCGATTTTGGCTCCTTGGAGTCCAGATCCCGCGTTGCGTCACAAGATAAATGAATTACGCCAGGCGGGCGAAGTGGTGATACAAAATCTGCCCGGTCACGAGAATGAACAGGACGAATTTGAATGCACGCGCATGGTCGAATTCGATGGTAGTCAATGGATTTTAAAAACTGTAGGTTGATGAGCGATGTCACAAAATAAACCAGCAAAAAACGTAGTTGTCATTGGTACCCAGTGGGGCGATGAAGGCAAAGGTAAGATCGTCGATTGGTTGACGGATCACGCGCAAGGCGTGGTGCGTTTTCAAGGCGGCCATAATGCGGGCCACACCTTGGTTATCGGTGGTCAGAAGACCGCTTTGCAATTGATTCCTTCTGGAATCATGCGTGCAGGTACGGCTTGCTATATCGGTAACGGTGTTGTTTTGTCCGTGCCAGATTTGCTGCGTGAAATTGATAAATTAGAAGCGAACGGCGTTGAAGTTTGCTCACGTTTAAAGATTTCTGAAGCATGCCCAGTCATTTTGCCTTACCACACGGCGCTCGATGCAGCGCGTGAAGCTGCGCGTGGTGCTGCCAAAATTGGTACAACGGGTAAAGGTATTGGTCCTGCGTACGAAGATAAAGTGGCTCGTCGTGCGATTCGCGTTGCTGACTTGTTGAATCCAGAACGCTTTGCCGAAAAGCTCAAAGAAAATTTGGAATACCATAATTACGTCTTGGTAAATTATTTGAAAGCCGAGCCTGTCGATTTCCAAAAAACCTATGACGATGCGATGCGCGATGTCGCACGCATCCGTCCTATGGTGACTGACGTTTCTAGCGCTTTACACGCAGCTTACAAGAACGGTGCAAGTTTGTTGTTCGAAGGTGCGCAAGGTAGTTTGCTCGATATCGATCATGGTACTTATCCTTTCGTCACTTCAAGTAACTGTGTCGCTGGTAATGCGTCTGCTGGTTCCGGCGTTGGCCCTGGCATGTTGCATTACATCTTGGGTATCACTAAAGCGTATACGACACGTGTAGGTTCAGGTCCATTCCCATCTGAATTGCCAACCGATCAAGGTGTCGGTAAGCACTTGGCGAGTGTGGGTCATGAATTTGGTACGGTCACCGGTCGCGCGCGTCGTTGCGGTTGGTTTGATGCGGCATTGTTGAAGCGTTCCGTGCAAATTAATGGCGTGTCGGGTATGTGCTTGACCAAGCTCGATGTTTTGGATGGCCTAGAGTCGTTGAAACTGTGCACTGGCTACACGATTGATGGTAAAGCAGTGGATATTTTCCCTGTTGGTGCGGAAGATGCGGCGCGTTGTGTGGCCGTGTACGAAGAAATGCCAGGCTGGTCTGAGTCGACAGTGGGTGCGCAATCTATGGATGCCTTGCCAGTCAATGCACGTAATTACATTAAGCGTATTGAAGAATTAGTTGGTGTACCTATCGATATGGTTTCTACCGGCCCAGACCGTGAAGAAACGATTGTATTGCGTCATCCGTTCTTGTAATCGTTTTTGAAAATAATTGATCTTGAATACTGAGCAAAATGATTTGTGGGTTTCTTGGGATGAGTATCATCGCTCGATAGAACTCTTAGCATTGAAAATCCATGAATCGGGCTTGCAGTTCGATCATATTTTGTGCCTGGCGCGCGGAGGACTTCGCTTAGGTGATGTTTTTTCGCGCCTGTTTAAATTGCCTTTGAGCATACTCTCGGTCAGTTCTTATCGTGGATCTGCTGGACAAGAGCATGGGCAAATTCAGATAGGCGGGAGCGTCGCCAGTGTTGAGCAAAATCTGCGCGGTAGGGTATTGCTACTGGATGATCTGGTTGATTCAGGTATTACCTTTAAAGAAGTGCAGCCATGGTTGCGCACTCATTATCCAGAGATTAGTGACATTAAGAGTGCAGTAATATGGGTGAAGTCGGTATCGGTAGTCATCCCCGATTTTTACATTGAGTATGTAGAAGGCACGCCTTGGATACATCAGCCGTTTGAAATTTACGATACGTTGAGTTTTGAAGACTTGGCATAAAATTGCTGACGGACTTTTAGTATGAATAGGGACTTACTCTGTTGTGTCTAGTCCAATTTACCTAACTAGGTTTGCTGTAATAATTGCCTGTTTTTCGTATTTCAAAAAGCAAAAAAGCCGCTAATAAATTAACGGCTTTTTAAACTAATACTGTGGTGCCCACGGAGGGAATCAAATCCTATTGTTTGATGCGGCTCTTGAGAGTTTTGGTGTAAATTTGGTGTAGTGCTCAGTA
>NZ_JBXARG010000007.1:0-243947 GCF_058808015.1 Undibacterium sp. GW821-FHT11H02
AGGCACAAATGCTATCGCATCTTGCCCTCATCAACCGGTACCGTTCATAAATTGCACTTCATCCTAGAATTCGCCAAACTATTTAAAGGAAGAATGATGAGTATTTTCAATAGGATTATGGGCAGTATCGTTGGCGTCGATAAAGAGCTTCCAGCAAATGCATGTCTGATTGATGTCAGATCTCCTGCTGAATATGCTTCCGGCTACCTTGAAGGTGCGATCTCCATTCCTTTGGGCGATTTAATGCCAGGCATTAGCAAAGCGGTACCAGATAAAACGACCGAAATAATTGTGTATTGCCAATCTGGTGCGCGTTCTGCCGCTGCGAAAAATCAATTACACAGCATGGGTTATCAAAATGTGAGTAATGGGGGCGGTATAGGCAGTCTCGCGACCGCTCTGCAAAAGAAGATCTGTTAAGTAAGCACGCTTTCCTGCGCACAAACTAAAACGCCGATGTGGAATGTATTCCACATCGGCGTTTTTCATCATTTATGCCAACTCAATTCAACTTATTTGAGTGCTCATTTGTATCCTTTAGCACGCTGTATCAATTTAAAAGAAGCGGACAAATCCGCTAATTTCTGCGCCTGATCTTGCAAGGTAACAGAAATTGCCGAGGTTTCCTCGACCAGCGCAGCGTTTTGCTGCGTCACGCCGTCAAGTTCCAATACCGATTGATTAATTTGTCCAATACCGGCGGATTGCTCGCGACTTGCCTGCGCGATTTCACCAACGATGGAGGCAACGCGGGCAATGCTACTGACGATCTCTTCCATGGTCGCACCGGCACTCGCCACTTGCGAAGTGCCTAATGCGACTTTTTCTACCGAATTCGTAATCAGGTTTTTAATTTCTTTAGCAGCCTCAGCGCTACGTCCTGCCAATGATCGAACTTCACTCGCTACCACTGCAAAACCTCGGCCTTGTTCACCGGCTCTGGCAGCTTCGACCGCCGCATTTAATGCCAGAATATTCGTCTGAAATGCGATGCCATCAATCACCGAAATAATATCGACGATTTTTTTCGAAGAAGCATTGATCTCTTCCATCGTCACGACAACATTGGCGACCACCGCACCGCCAGCAGTTGCGGTATCCGCCGCCGTAAAGGCCAGCTTACTGGCTTCGGCAGCGCTTTCAGCATTCAATTTAACGGTACTATTTAATTGGTCTGAAGCGGATGCAGTTTTTTCTAATTCATTCGCCTGTTGCTCAGTACGCCCAGATAAATCCAGCGTACCAGTGGCAACCTCGCTGGCGGATGAGGCAATCGCATCAGCACCCTCACGAAAACTCACCAAAAGACTATGCAATTTCGAGCGCATAATCTCCATATTTGCCAATAACTCAGCAATTTCATCTTGCCCATCATGCGCAACCGGCTTGGATAAATCGCCTTCCGCAATAGCCGCAGCAGCACTGTCTGCCGAACCGAATCCTGACTTAAGACGCTGAAAAAGTGCAATTGTCATCCACGATGCCGGAATGCCCAAAAATACCACGATACCGATCGCTATTATGACTGCCAGCTTAAATCTTGCCTGCGCATCTTTGTAAGCGACTTCTCCTTGGGTTTGATAAAAATTACGCAACTGTACCGCCGCCGCTAAGGCTGCTTCCGCTTCCACTCTACCTGCCGCTAAAAAAGCAGCCATCGTCGCGGGACTGAAATCATTCGCCTTGACTGCCGCAGTCGTTTGATCAAGTTTGATGCGCCAGGCTTTACGCTTTTCTTGCATCGCTAAAAACATAGACTGGCTACCATTTTTCTCGGAAAAATTGGACAGCTCTTTCAGCATTTGATCAGCGGCAGTGCGATTATTTTCAACTGCATCCACATGCACACTGGTTGCATGATCGTGAATACTCGCCAAAGGTCCCTCCGGCGCATGTTGAAATGCCAGCAAAATCTGCAAACGATTTTTCGTCAAAATATCGTTAATCGCGTCTAACTTCAAAGACATAGACATCGATTCTTCGTGCAAGGTTTTCAAGCTATTTTGTGACATATTCATGCCCCAAAACCCCGTCACAACGATAGTTGTAAAGGCTATCCAAAATGCGATCAGGACTAAGCTAAAACGTTGTGTGATGCGAAAATTATTCAACATAGACAAGGAAGGTAAAGTGAATTAAATAAAGAATGACTAGAAATTAATATTGAAATAAGATTGGAGACCGTCAATCTATGTGAGCGCCCTGCGAGGATCGCAGCCCTATCCAAATAGCGCCAATTCAATATAAGCGATATCCAATCACCCATCAATAATAATTAAGTTGATTCAAGTCAATTTAACCCACATTAACAATCTGTGCACACAAGGCAAGCCTGTTTTTGCATATGTGTATCAAAAAGCCATCATGATAGATTTTTACTACGCACCACAGGATCAAGTTCACCTTTGCGATAACGCTGCGCCATCTCATCTAAAGAGATGACTTTGATTTTTGAAGCTTGTCCGGCTGAACCGAAGGCCTCAAAACGCAGTTGACATAAGCCTTTTGCTGCAACTGTGGCATCTTTAAAAAACTTACGTGGGTCAAATTCCGCCGGATGTTGCGCCATCGTTCTGCGCATTGCACCTGTCATTGCGAGACGAATATCCGTATCAATATTAATCTTACGCACACCGTATTTAATGCCTTCTACAATTTCTTCGACTGGCACACCATAGGTTTCTTTCATATCGCCGCCATACTGACGAATGATATTCAGCCACTCTTGCGGTACGGAAGACGAACCATGCATCACCAGATGCGTATTTGGCAAACGCGCATGAATTTCTTTAATACGTTTGATGGCGAGAATATCGCCGGTCGGTTTGCGGCTGAATTTATACGCACCGTGGCTGGTTCCTATCGCAATCGCCAAAGCATCAACCCCAGTCTGCTTCACAAAATCAGCGGCCTGCTCCGGATCGGTCAGCATTTGCTCGTGCGATAAAATACCTTCCGCGCCCGAACCATCTTCTTCACCCGCTTGTCCAGATTCTAAAGAGCCGAGGCAACCCAATTCGCCTTCGACTGAAACGCCAATATAGTGCGCGAAATCCACCACCTTACGCGTCACTTCCCTATTGTATTCATAGGATGCAGGCGTCTTCATATCTTCTTGCAGCGAGCCATCCATCATCACGCTAGAAAATCCTGAACGTATCGACGCCTGACAAACGGCCGGACTAGCGCCATGATCTTGATGCATACAAATCGGAATATGCGGATAGGCTTCAACTGCTGCTTCCACCATTTTTCTCAAGAACACTTCGCCTGCATATTTACGCGCACCGGCAGATGCTTGCAAAATAACCGGACTATCGCAAGCATCAGCGGCTTGCATAATAGCCAGAATTTGTTCCAGATTATTTACATTAAATGCGGGCAAACCATACTGATGTTCTGCAGCGTGATCCAGCAATTGACGCAGGGATACGAGGGCCATAACTATCTCCTTAATTGATGTTTTAAAACCGTTTTTTATATTAGGACTTACGCAAAACAGACGCTGGCGTTGTTGTGTTCGCCTTGCCGTGCAATTGCACTGTCTTCGGCTCCACGCCTAGCCAGCGCAATTTTGCGTAAGTCCCATATATTCAGAAATCTATGCAAACCTGCTCCGTAAGCAAATTCATTCAGGCAGTGGCGCCAATATCCGCTTTCATGCCGCTCTTAATGGCGATAAATTGATAGGGGATTTCGATGAACGACTGGATTAAGGCGTCGCATTCCAATTCATGCAAAGCTTGCACGCCGGGATAGCCATATTTGACGATCAGCACGGGCATACCGGCAGCTTTAGCGGCAGCACAATCGACCTTGGAATCGCCTACCATCACGGCATGTTTTGCGCTGCCTTTAAAAACCGCGCAGGCATGTAACAATGGTTCTGCTGCTGGTTTCATCTGCGGTAAAGAATCACCGCCGATCAGCAATTCAAAATAATTCGCCAGACCAGTGATGCGCAATAAATCTTGCGCTAGTAAAAAAGGTTTGTTCGTCACGCAAGCCAATCGAAAACCGTGTTTTTTTAAAATTCCCAAGCCTTCCAATACACCCGGATAAACCTTACCAAGACTGCCGTTCAATACCCGATAGTGTTTAAAGAAAATCATCTCAGCCGTCGTCACGCTGATCTGCGTATTCAATTCGCTGACATTCAACACGCAATGCACCAGATTCGTCACACCTTTACCGATAAAACTGCTAACCAAATCAAACGGCAACGCCGGAGCGTGCAAGTCCGCCAGCATGCAATTTGCTGCCGCCACAATATCGGGCGCAGTATCGACCAAAGTACCATCTAGATCGATCAAAATAATCGCCGGAGAATATTCCTCGTTCAACATCCTCATCCTTTCTTGAGCAAGGCTAGCACCGCATCGGCGACATGTCCGGATGTCATTTGAAAATGTTGATACAACTGCGCAGCGGGTGCGGATTCACCGAAACTATCGATGCCGATTGCCACACCTTGTTCACCGACCACAGCGCGCCAGAACCAGCTCACGCCAGCTTCCAGACTGATGCGCGGCAGCCCAGCTGGCAATACGCTGTGACGATAAGCGGCATCTTGTTGATAGAAAATTTCAACACAAGGCATGGACACCACGCGTACAGCAATGCCTTGTTGCAGCAATTCGCGTGCGGCCTGATAAGCGATTTCGACTTCAGAACCTGTCGCAATAAGCACAGCCTGTGGCTCTGCGACATCATGCAAAACATAAGCGCCGCGCGCAATCTCCGCGCACTGCTGCGCACTACGCACAAAAGGCGTTAAGGCCTGACGTGATAACAATAGGCAGGTTGGCCCATCTTTGCGATTGATTGCCGCTTGCCAGGCGACTGCAGTTTCTATGCCATCACATGGACGCCAAACTTGATTATTCGGGATTAAACGCAAACAGGCGGCGTGTTCTATCGGCTGATGCGTAGGGCCATCTTCGCCCAAACCTATGGAGTCATGCGTCAACACATGGATCACGCGTTGCTTCATCAAGGCCGCCATGCGTATCGCATTGCGCGAATAATCCGAGAAGGTCATGAACGTTCCGCCGTAGGGAATAAAGCCACCATACAAAGCCATCCCGTTCATGATCGCGGCCATACCGAATTCGCGCACGCCGTAACTCAGATAATTACCACTCCCCTCTTGATTCACCCAACGTGATGCCTTGACGTTGGTCAGATTCGAACCAGTCAAATCAGCCGAACCGCCAAAAAATTCTGGCAAACTCGCACTAATATGTTCCAACACTAATTGCGAAGCTTTGCGAGTGGCGACTTTCTTATGTAATTCGCCTGGCGTGCTAATGAGATCAGAAAATACGCTTGCCAATGTAGCAGGCAACTGCTCTCGTGTTCGACGCAATAAGTCGGCAGCCAATTCAGGATAAGCTTGCTGATAAGCCGCAAACTGGCTCTCCCAATCACTTTGCATCGCGCCACCATGCTCACGCGCATCCCAAGTTTTGGCGAATGCTGCTGGCACTTCAAACGGTGCAAAGTTCCATCCTTTCTGATCCCGCATACGGGCAATTTCGGCGGCACCCAATGGCGCGCCGTGTACATCATGACTGCCCGCTTTACTTGGCGCACCTTGTCCTATCACAGTCTTACAGCATATTAATGTTGGACTTGCATCGTCCGATTTTGCTTGCTGTTTCGCTTTGCGAATTGCCAGATCCAAGGCACTCACATCATGCCCATCGACATCGGCAATCACATGCCAGCCATAGGCCGCAAACCTTTGTGGCGTGTCATCGGCAAACCAGCCACGCACATCACCATCGATAGAAATCCCATTATCGTCATACAAACAAATCAGTTTTCCCAAACCCAGCGTGCCTGCTAAAGAACAGACCTCATGACTGATGCCCTCCATCAGACAACCATCTCCCACAAATACATACGTAAAGTGATCGATGATGTTGTGCTCAGGCTGATTGAAACTCGCTGCCAGCATTTTTTCCGCGAGCGCCATACCAACAGCATTTGCTAAACCTTGGCCGAGCGGGCCGGTGGTCGTTTCTACACCGGGTGTGACGTCGACTTCAGGATGTCCCGGCGTCTTAGAATGTAATTGACGAAATTGCTTAAGCTGGTCGATGCTGAGATCGTAGCCAGTCAAATGCAATAAGGCATACAACATCATCGATGCATGCCCATTCGAGAGTACAAAGCGATCGCGATTTAACCACTGCGGATCAGCAGGATTATGGCGCAGGTGCTGACGCCACAAGACCTCAGCCATTTCTGCCATACCCAGCGGCGCGCCGGGGTGTCCGGATTGCGCTTTCTCAACCGCATCTGCAACTAAAAATCGTAGTGCATCGGCGGCGATCGCCGCCACCTTATTGTGTTCAGGAGCATTCATTTTGTGTCCTTATTAATTCAAACTAAGACAACCTAAAGCAAACCAAAGCAAACTACAGCAGGCCCGTGGCGCGTTTTTTTCGCTCCATCATGCGTAAGATAAATGGCGTGAAAATCAATTGCATTGCCAGTTCCATCTTCCCACCCGGTACCACGATGGTATTCGCGCGCGACATAAATGAATCACCTATCATGTTCAGCAAATAAGGGAAATCGATGCCCTTAGGATTGGCAAACCGGATCACCACAAAGCTCTCATCCGGTGCAGGAATTTCACGGGCAATAAAAGGATTGGATGTATCAACACAAGGTACCCGCTGAAAATTCACATGCGTGTGCGAAAACTGCGGGCAAATGTAGTTCACGTAATCAGGCATACGACGCAAAATGGTATCGGTCACGGCCTCGGTCGAATAACCGCGCTTGGACTTATCACGCCACAATTTTTGTATCCATTCGAGATTGATGACCGGTACGACACCAATCAGCAAATCAGGGTGTTGAGCGATATTCACCTTATCGGTCACAACACCGCCATGCAAACCCTCATAGAACAATAAGTCATTATCTTTATCGAGATTTTCCCAAGGCGTAAAAGTGCCAGGTTCTTGCTGATACGGCGCTGCTTCTTCTGCATCATGTAAATATTTTCTATGCTGGCCCGTGCCTGTTTTAGCGTAATTCGCAAATAAAGACTCAAGCTCTGCAAACAAATTATTGTCGGGGCCAAAGTGACTAAAATTTTTATCGCCACTCGCTTCGGCTTCAGCTAACTTGATTTTCATTTCCTGACGGTTATAGCGATGAAAACTATCGCCTTCAACAATCACAGAACGTACCTTTTCACGACGAAAAATATTCTCGAAAGTACGCGTCACGGAAGTAGTTCCGGCACCGGATGAACCGGTAATAGCAATAATAGGATGGCGTTCAGACATAATATTCTCTCGAAAAATTAAAGGGCAACACGGAACAAACTGCGCTCGTTAAATAAAGGATTTGGCAATTCATTGGTATTGGGTGCGAGGTGATAACTTTCGATACGCTCGACTTCATTGCGCGAACCAAAAATCAAGCCTATGCGCTGATGCAGTGACGTAGGTTGCACGCCACTAATCGCCTGACGACCTGTACTCGCTTTACCACCCGCCTGCTCCATCAAGAAAGCAATAGGATTCGCTTCATACAACAAACGCAGACGCCCTGGCTTATTTAAATCTTTGCAATCACGTGGATACATGAAAACACCGCCACGCATTAATATGCGATGCGCCTCTGCCACCATGGATGCGATCCAGCGCATATTGAAATCTTTATCGCGCACGCCACTTTTACCGGCCAGACATTCATCCACATAACGTTTAATTGGCTCCTCCCAAAACCGGCTATTCGATGCATTGATGGCGAATTCATTGGTGTCGGCAGGGATTTGTAAATTCGGATGTGTCAAAATAAATTCACCCAGATTCGGATCTAAGGTGAAGCCATTCACGCCCGTACCAACCGTCAGCATCAACATCGTCGAGGGACCATAAATGGCATAACCGGCGGCGACTTGCTGTGAGCCAGCCTGCAAAAAGTCTTGTTCGCTCACACTCTCAACGCCATCGGGTGCGCGCAGCACTGAGAAAATACTCCCCACCGCCACATTCACATCGATGTTCGATGAGCCATCTAAGGGATCAAATACCAGTAGATATTTTCCCTTCGGAAAAGCGGCTGGAATTTGATAAGGTTCTTCCATTTCTTCTGATGCCATTCCCGCCAACTGACCGCCCCACTCAGTAATATGCAAGAAGGCGTCATTGCTTAACACGTCGAGTTTTTTTTGCGTTTCTCCTTGTACATTCACCGAAGCTGTATCACCGCCAGCGTTTCCTAATACACCTCCCAATGCGCCTAAGGCGACGGCACGGGTAATGCTTTTGCAAGCGAGTGCCACATTTAAAATCAGGCTATTAAAGTCGCCGCTCGCGTCAGGAAAACGGCGCCGTTCTTCGATCAAAAATTGCGTTAATGTGGTGCGATGCTGAGTTAAAGGCATGATGCTCTCCATTCATAAATTATGTGGCCGCACTAATCGTTTTTTTATTCATTTCGCAGCTATCAGTTGTCAGTTGCTAGTTGTCAGGCAGGGACTGGCACCATGTTTCGGTGCCAGTCTTGTAATGTCGCCAGGTCGGCGACATCGCTCAATTGCGGAAGTACCCGCAAAGCCTGTTCAAATTGATGATGTTGGGTAAATTTGGTGGGCGTAATGATGGTTGGAATTCCGGCTAAAGCAGCCGCCCGAAAACCGTTTTCCGAGTCTTCAAAAGCCATACATTCCGCACCATGCAAACCAAGTAAATCTAAAGCGCGCAGATACACATCCGGCGCGGGCTTTTTAATTTTGACGCTAGAAGCATCACACACGGCGACAAAATATTTGCGCCAGTCTTTGCCTAAATTCATGCCTAGCAAAACTTCAATGTTTTCTGGCGTGGTGGTAGTCGCAATTGCCATCGGTAGTTGTGCGGCATACGCTTGCTCAATCAAGTCTTGAACACCTGAACGCAAAGGCAATTCTCCACTCTTCACCAGTTGCTCGTAATGCCGAGTCTTGGCGCGATGTATGTGATCCACCATTTCACCAACTCGGCTATTGTCCATGTGATCAGGATCATGCATTTTCCAGAAGTACAAAATACGCTCTTTGCCGCCTGCAATCTTCAATAGATCGGCATATAAAACTTCGTTCCAATGCCAATCCAAATCCAGATCTTTAAACGCCAGATTAAAGGCAGCGCAATGCACGCTCTCCGTATCGGCCAGCGTCCCATCGACATCAAAAATTAAAGCCTTTAGCGTTGTGAACATGGCTCATCGCTCTTTTCGCACAACTTATTTTCAGCATCAGAAAAAACCCGGCTGGCTAACAAATCTGCCGCCGTGATGGTTGTCAATGTGGTGTCGGTCAACTGCGCCAAAGGATCTTGTAAGAGCCGCGATGCATGGCGCAAACGCGCTCTATCCAAAGCGTTTCTGACACTGCGGGCATTCGCAAAATGTGGCTGCTGCATACGTTTTTGCAGGTAGTTGCTGAATACCTGTGTGGCCTCGGTATCAAAGCGGTACTGCATGGTTTCCAGCATCAAGTCAGCGATCTGCGCCAACTCGTCCACAGCATAATCAGGGAAATCTATGTGATGAGCAATCCGCGAAGACATCCCGGGATTGGATGCAAAGAATTGATCCATACGATCTTTATAACCAGCCAAAATTACAACCAGATCATCGCGATTGTTTTCCATGACTTGCAATAAAATTTCTATCGCTTCTTGCCCATAGTCTCTTTCGTTTTCTGGGCGGTATAAATAGTAAGCTTCGTCAATAAACAACACGCCGCCCATGGCTTTCTTTAATATTTCTTTGGTTTTAGGCGCGGTGTGACCGATGTATTGCCCCACCAAATCGTCGCGCGTAACGGCGACCATGTGCCCTTTGCGCACATAACCCAGACGATGCAAAATTTCCGCCATGCGCAATGCAACCGTGGTTTTTCCGGTGCCAGGATTGCCCGAAAAACACATGTGCAAACTTGGCGCGCCCGCACTAAATCCGCGTTCCAATCTTAATTTATCGACTAAGAGTAAAGCCGCAATATCACGAATCCTTTGTTTGACTGGTGCCAGACCAATCAATTCACGATCAAGTTGCGCCAATAATTCTGTGATACCAGAACTGGCTAGGACCGTTACCAAGGGATGAGAGACACTGTCAGTCACGCCGGGATTCGCTAAAATATTCATGATCTTCACTCAACAATATTTCTCCCTCTTATGCCAAATCTCATGCCAAATCGAGAGGGAGAAGTTTGACGTCTTAGTAGCGCGCACCCTCAGGATTCGCCTGCACTGCATAACTCTCTATGCTGTAGCGAATCGTGCGCCCTGCCTCTTCGTGTCGTACCAGCCGGAAGCCAGGCTCGACTTTCGGTCGGTTGACGATAAAGGCCATCACTAAAGATTCGACACCCTGACTAGAATCAAAGGCCGTTAAGCGGATGTAGTAATTCGAAAACGTATTGCGGCAGTTAGTCAGCTCTTGCATGATGCCAGCCGAATCATGCAGATCAAACATCGGTGGCCCATACATTTCCCAGTAGGTATTACGAGGATGCGGATCGTCTGTGTACTCAACTGCGAGTGCCCAGCCCTTGCCCAGACAATAATTGATTTGCTTAGTGATCTGTTCATCTGTCAGATCGGGCAAAAATGAAAACGTACCTTGTGTAACGCGCATGATATTCCTCTCGATTGCGAAGTCAGTTTTTCAATAACTTAATGTTTCAATACTGCTTCAAGATACCGAAGCAGTCGGTGTAAAGTCCGATGTATCGGTAGAAGCGTAGTTAAAAGAGATATCGCCCCAGGTATCGAGTGCGGCACGTAAGGGGCCGCACCATTTCGCCGCATCACGGAGAATTTCTGGCCCTTCGTTTTTGATGTCACGTCCTTCATTGCGTGCCATAACCATCGCTTCCAAAGCCACCCGATTCGCTTGCGCACCCGCCTGAATTCCTTGTGGATGTCCGATCGTGCCGCCACCAAATTGCAGCACCACATCGTCACCAAATAAGTCCAGCAACTGATGCATCTGACCTGCATGTATGCCGCCTGAAGCCACAGGCATCACCTTGCGTAATGAGCCCCAATCCTGATCGAAGAAAATGCCGCGCTCTAAATCCATCTTGGTATGGGTATCTCGACAAATATTGTAGTAACCCTGTACCGTCATAGGATCACCTTCGAGCTTGCCGACGGCGGTGCCGGTATGCAAATGATCGACACCGCACATGCGCAGCCATTTCGCAATCACGCGGAAAGAAATTCCATGATTTTTTTGGCGGGTGTAAGTACCATGCCCGGCTCTGTGCATGTGCAAAACCATATCGTTTTGACGACACCAGTTCGACATCGATTGGATCGCTGTCCAGCCCACCACCAGATCAATCATCACGACCACAGATCCTAGTTCTTTTGCGAACTGCGCACGGCGATACATCTCTTCCATCGTGCCCGCAGTGATGTTGAGGTAGTGTCCTTTGACTTCACCTGTCGCGGCGGTAGCGCGGTTGACGGCTTCCATCACAAACAGAAAGCGATCACGCCAATGCATGAAGGGTTGCGAGTTAATGTTCTCGTCATCCTTCATGAAATCGAGCCCACCTTTCAAACCTTCATACACGACCCGGCCATAATTACGACCAGATAAACCCAACTTAGGTTTCGTAGTAGCACCCAGCAAAGGACGTCCGAATTTATCTAAGCGCTCACGCTCAACAATGATGCCAGTTGGCGGGCCAGGGAAAGTTTTGATATACGCTACGGGAAATTTCATATCTTCCAAACGCGCGGCTTTGAGTGGTTTAAAGCTAAAGACATTACCGATAATCGACGCTGTCACATTGGCAATCGAACCTTCTTCAAACAAAGATAAGTCGTAAGCCACCCAACAAAAATATTGACCCGGTGTATTCGGCACAGGATCTACCCGGTACGCCTTAGCACGATACATATCACAAGCAGTCAGACGATCAGTCCAAACCACCGTCCAGGTCGCGGTGGAAGATTCACCAGCGACAGCCGCCGCCGCTTCGATAGGATCAACGCCATCCTGTGGGGTAATGCGGAACAGGGCCAGAACATCGGTCTCCTTAGGAACATAGTCGGCATCCCAATATCCCATTTGTGCGTATTTCAAGACACCTGCGGAATAACGCTTTTTGCTGTCAGTAATCAAACTAGATGCTGCTTTGTCCATGCTATTCTCCTATATGCGTTTATGCTTAAATAACCATGGACTTGACTCTACAAAGCTTTTATCATCAGGTCTAATCAATAAAAATGTTACTCACATCAGCAAAAACTTATAGGTGACTTGTTATGCGACGTTACACCTTGCGCCAATTGGATACTTTTCTGGAGGTTGCCCGTGATCTGTCGATCTCGCAGGCGGCTGAGAAAATGCACGTCACGCAACCAGCGGTCTCTATGCAAATGCGGCAGTTAGAAGACGCTGTTGGAGTGCCTCTATATGAGCAAATGGGACGCAAAATACGATTAACGGAAGCGGGTGAAGACTTTCAGCAATATGCGATTGCGGCGATTGCACAATTAAAGCAAATGGAAGATGCAATGGCACAAAGGCGAGGCTTGAAAAAAGGCCGGGTCGAGTTAGCCATCGTCAGCACAGCGAAGTACTTTGTGCCCATGTTGTTAGTGAAATTTCGCAAACGCTTCCCGGATATCGATGTCACTTTACACATACACAATCGTGAAAACATCGTCAAACTACTGAATCGCAATGAGATCGATCTGATCGTCATGGGCAGAGCGCCCGACAATCTCGATTGTGCAGCGACTGCATTCGCTACCAATCCCATGGGCGTCATCAGCGCCCCGGAACATCCCTTATCCAGACGACGTAGTGCGCCACTGGCGATTTTGAATGATCAGGAATTTGTGGTGCGAGAAAGCGGCTCAGGCACGCGTCAGGCAATGGAAAGACTCTTTGCAGAACACCAGATTCAAGCCAAAATAGTGATGGAAATGCCGAGCAATGAAACCATCAAACAAGCCGTAATGGCGGGCATGGGATTGAGTTTTCTGTCACTACGCACAATACGCCACGAATTGGCATCTGGCCATTTAGTCCGGCTGGATATCGAAGGTTTACCCTTAATCAAACACTGGTATGTCACCCACCTCAATTCAAAACGACTGTCTCCCGCCACCGAAGCACTGAAGAATTTTCTGATCGAAGAGGCTGGGCCTTTGATTAATTTGTGGGCTTAAAAACAGCATGGGAATTTACCGCTGAATTTACCGCGTAAACCGCAGTACAAAGCACCTTCATTAATTTATCCGAAACCTCAAATAAATCCTTTTTTATTTCTGCAAACCTTGACGGATCGCTTTAGCTAACAAAGCAAAAGCCGGCTCAATATGCGAATCTTCTACACAGGCATACCCCAGCACCAAACCTGTGTCATTGCTTGATGCATCGTGAAAATAAGAAGACAGTGGGCGCACCGCAATCCCGAGTGTGTTTGCGTCTTGCGCTATCGTTTTATCGTCAACCCCAGCCGGAAATTTTAAGGCCAGATGCAAACCCGCATCGGTGCCAACGGTGAGCACTTCTTTTGCATCAAAGTGCTTGCGCACTGCCTCTTGCAAAATCTCATTGCGACGGCCATACACAATTCGCATACGCCGGATATGCGAGGTGAAATGTCCTTGCTGCATAAACTCCGCCATCGTCGCTTGCAAAGGCGTCTGACCAGAGCGATGCAATTCTTCCATGCCTGTAATGAAGGGTGTTGCCAAACCTGGTGGCAGCACCATATAACCTAAGCGCATACCCGGAAACATGGTTTTACTAAACGTGCCCATATAGATCACGCGCTCATCATTATCCATTCCTTGCAACGAGGCTAAAGGTCTGCCGCCATACCGAAACTCACTATCGTAATCATCTTCGATGATCCAGCACTGATGCTGCCTTGCGTACTCCAGCAAAGCGCGCCGCCGTGCCAGGCTCATGACCATACCCAGCGGATATTGGTGCGATGGCGTGATAAAAATAAAGCGTGGTACCACCGCCAAATCTTCGGAATTTGGACACATGCCTTCGGCATCAACACTAATCGGGCGGATTTTTATTCCCGATGCCGAGAGCAAATTTCGTGCACCCCAATAGCAAGGATCTTCTACCCATGCGATATCACCTGGATCTCCCAGCAAGCGCAAACATAAATCTATCGATTGGTGTATCCCGTTCGTGATCACTACCTGACTGGCATCACCGGCGACAGAGCGCGAGCCGATCAGATATTCTGCCACCGCTTCACGCAGGGGCTGATAGCCGCCACCATGCCCATAGGTCAACGCGGCGACTGCGGGTTTGCGCCAGACTTTGTTTTGAATCTTGTTCCAGATCTGATGGGAAAATTGCGTCACGTCGGGAACCCCCGGTACAAATGCACCCCACTGACGCGGAGCTGCACCTGCATGCTTTACCAGCTCTCTACCTCGTCCAGATAAATCGGCACGGGTGTTTTTCATCTTAGCCGTCGTCTTTTTTGAAACTGGTAACAACATGGTGTCAGGCACAGTATCTGCGACATAGGTACCACTTCCAGAACGCGCTTCGACATAGCCTTCGGCGAGTAACTGCTCATAGGCATAGAGCACAGTGTTTCTTGAAATAGACAATTCCAGGGCTAAATCACGACTCGAAGGCAGCCGCGTATCTATCGTCAATACCTGATCCAAAATTGCCTGACGTAGCAGACGGTATAACTGACGATTCACGGGGATATGCAGATTTTTATCTAAATGCTGCAAAAGATAATCCGACAAATTAAAAGCACGCATAGCAAATTCCTTGTATGAATTTTGATTATAGATGGAAAAGCAAAGTGGCTCCATTAAAAACATGTAATTGGCGCTATTTAATAGATCCAAAATACAGCACCATTTGTCTGCGATTTTAATTTCATTTTTTTAAGGAAAATCATGCATACCAATCTTGACCTGCAAACACGTAAGAACAAAATCACCCCAAGAGGGGTCGGCGTCATGTGCAATTTTTATGCCGAAAAAGCGATCAATGCAGAACTATGGGATGTCGAAGGCCGCCGCTACATTGACTTCGCAGCCGGTATCGCCGTTCTCAATACGGGACATCGCCATCCAAAAATCGTCGCTGCGATCAACCAACAATTAAACCAGTTCACGCATACTGCCTATCAAATTGTGCCGTATCCAAGCTATGTCGAACTGGCAGAAAAAATATGCGATCTGATGCCGGGTTCACATGAGAAAAAGATCGCATTTTTTACGACGGGTGCAGAAGCCGTTGAAAACGCGATCAAGATCGCACGGGCAGCAACCGGACGCGCAGGGGTCATTGCTTTTTCAGGTGGATTCCATGGTCGCACCATGATGGGGATGGCCTTAACTGGCAAAGTTGATCCTTACAAATTAAATTTCGGCCCGTTTCCTGCCGAGGTTTTTCATGCGCCGTATCCCAACCAGTTGCATGGTGTCAGCGTGGATGACTCCCTCGACGCATTGCAGATGTTATTTAAAGCCAGTATTGATCCTAAGCGGGTCGCTGCCATCATTCTTGAACCGGTTCAAGGTGAAGGTGGATTCGTCGTGGCACCAATTGAATTTATGCGTGCGCTACGTGCTTTATGTGATCAACACGGCATTTTGCTCATTGCGGATGAAATTCAGACTGGCTTTGCCAGAACCGGCAAGCTTTTCGCGATGGAACACTATGATGTGCATCCCGATCTGACAACCATGGCAAAGAGCCTTGCTGGTGGCCTGCCTTTATCGGCAGTTTGTGGGCGCGCTGAAATCATGGATGCGCCAGCACCCGGTGGCTTGGGCGGAACCTATGCAGGTAATCCCTTAGCGATTGCCTCTGCACTGGCCGTGTTAGAAATTATTCAGGATGAACAACTTTGTTCGCAAGCCAACCGCTTAGGTAGTCTGTTAAGAAAACGCGTACTCGAAGCACAAAGCACAGTTCCTGAAATCGCAGAGATTCGCGGTCTGGGCGGCATGTTGGCAGCCGAATTCCACCACCCTGACAGCAAAAAACCCAATCCTGAATTCGCCAAAAAAGTGCAGACCTATGCCCTGCAGCACGGTTTGATTTTACTGACCTGTGGCACCTATGGAAATGTGATCCGTTTCTTATTTCCGTTGACGATTTCTGAGGCAACGATGGAAGAAGCATTAGCTATCCTCGATAAGGCTTTGCACGCTTAACCGCTTTTATACTGTAGAGAAAAATGTTAACTTTAAAAGACCCAAGCTTACTCAAACACCAGGCTTTCATTGATGGTGCCTGGGTAAATGCAGATAATCACACGACCATAGACGTATTCAATCCAGCGACGGGAGCCCTTGTAGGCACGGTTCCTCAAATGGGAGTGAGCGAAACGAAATGTGCTATTGCCGCCTCTGACAAAGCAAAGAAATCCTGGCGTCAGCTATTGGCAAAAGATCGCGCTGCCATTTTGCGCCGCTGGTATAACCTCATGCTAGAACATTGCGAAGACCTCGCCATTATCATGACGGCGGAACAAGGCAAATCACTCAGCGAAGCGAGAGCCGAGGTGTTGTATAGCGCCGCCTATATCGAATGGTTTGCAGAAGAAGGCAAACGCGTGTATGGCGATACCATCCCTGCAGCGGCGCCGGGGCGACGCATCATGGTCACCAAAGAACCAATCGGTGTTTGTGCCGCAATTACGCCTTGGAATTTCCCATCTGCAATGATAGGTCGCAAAGTCGGCCCGGCATTGGCGGCTGGTTGCACGATGGTGGTCAAACCATCAGAACTAACCCCACTCTCTGCACTGGCACTCGCCGAACTGGCGCATCGCGCTGGCGTTCCACCGGGCGTCTTCAATGTCATTACCGGTAATCCGGTAGAAATCGGTAATGAATTATGTGCCAATAGCATCGTCAGAAAAATCAGCTTTACCGGTTCCACTGCCGTTGGGCGCCTACTGATGAAGCAATCCGCAGACAACATCAAAAAATTGTCTTTGGAATTGGGCGGCAATGCCCCCTTCATCGTATTTAATGATGCCGATCTCGATGCCGCAGTGGAAGGTGCGCTGGCATCTAAATACCGTAACTCGGGTCAAACCTGTGTGTGCGTTAACCGCTTCTATGTACAAGATGAAGTGTACGAAGCCTTTGCCCAAAAATTGGTGGAAGCCGTCAAAAAGAACTTCAAAGTTGGCAATGGATTTGATGCGGGCGTCAATCAAGGCCCGCTAATCAACGAAAGTGCCGTATGCAAAGTTGAAAATCAAATCAGCGATGCAGTCGCAAAAGGGGCGCGCATTTTAACTGGCGGGCGCAGGCATATCTTAGGCGGTACTTTCTTTGAGCCTACGGTATTGGCCGATGTCGATCAAGACATGTTGGTGTCCAAGGAAGAAACTTTCGGCCCAGTCGCGCCCTTATTTCGTTTCAAAACCGTGGACGATGTTATTGCGATGGCCAACGATACAGAATTTGGCTTGGCGTCTTATTTCTACAGCCGCGATATTGGCTTGATTTTTCAAGTGGCAGAACAACTGGAGTATGGCATGGTCGGTATTAACACCGGCCTCATTTCCAGCGAGGCTGCGCCCTTTGGTGGCGTCAAACAATCCGGGACGGGGCGAGAGGGTTCTAAATACGGCATTGAAGAATATCTGGTGATGAAATATTGGTGTTTGGCTGGTATGTGAAATGTAAATCACTCCCTGAAAAATTCTAGGTGAATTTGAGTGGCTGACAAAATACTTCTGATACCAAAAATCAGACTGGTATTGCGTCAGCCATTTTTGTTTTATCGACGCAAAGCGCATTTTTATTTACGGCAGTCGAATACGATTGTCAACTTTTTGGATGATATCGATCATGTTTGTCTCTCTTGCTTTTAAACCCATTGTATTAAAAGATCCAACCTTACTCAAAGACGCTGCCCTCATTAATGGACATTGGCATAAGGAGGAAGATGGGCCAGTTTTCACGGTTCACGATGCAGCAACCGGCATCTACCTTAACGAAGTCCCGAATAGTTCACGCGCAACACTAGTATCCGCGATTTCCCAAGCGCACAGCGCATTTAACCAATGGCAACATCAGCCCGACTCACTAAGAGTTGCTTGTCTTATCGAATTAAATAAGCTGATATTGGATAACCTGCAAGATTTAGCAAACATCATTCGTAGCGAAAACGGAAAGTCAGCTGAAGAAGCAAAACAAGAAGTTCACTATGCAAGCGCATTCTTGGACTATCTTTTATTAAGTGAAAATGCAGAATCTATCCGGAACAAAGTCGTCCAAATCGACGATCATGATATCAGTGTTAAAACACAGGCATTGGGGGTTTGTGCCGGTATCACCTCGCTCGATTTTCCGCTTGCCAGTGCCGTTAGCATTCTTGCGCACGCCTTATTCTTTAACTGTTCCGTGGTGTTGGTCGCGAATGAAAGTCAACCTTTATCCGCATTAGCGATTGCCGAACTTGCGACAAGAACCGGACTGCCAGCGGGCATCCTGAATGTACTGAGCTGTGAATCTAATCTCGCTAGGGAGGAACTTTTGTTAAATTCCATAGTTCGCAAAGTCACGCTGCCTTCCATCCGTGAAATTAATTGCTACGACAAAGAAGCCTGCATGACTATCGTTAACAAATCCATGCTGGAATCAAAACAAAATATTGATCTCCTTGTTTTTGACGATGCCGATTGCGATCTGGCGTACGACACCGCGCTCACTTTGGCGGCGATGAATAGGCATATTAGTCAAACATTAAGCGGCAATCAAAGCAATTTCCGCCTCTACGCACAAGAACATATTTATGCACGACTTCTCAAGAAACTATCGAAGGTGACTCCAAATCAATTAACGCTCTCGGGACAATTTAATGGAGCGAACTCAGTGCCGGTGGAATTTCCTTCTTTTTCTTTTAAGGAAGGATGCGAAGTGATAGAGAGTATTCGGACAAAGAATAAAAAACAGACACCTGCCATCTACTTTTTTGCTCGCGATGTTGATCAGGTATGGCCTGTCGCAGCGGCGCTGCGTTGTGAAATTTTGGGTATCAACCCGTGTCTGATACGAACAGATATCTCGATCGATACCGGACTATACCCTTTAATTACTGACATGCACGGAATGGTAGCAACCCGAAGCGAATATAGTATCGTCAAATGCACAGCACTTGCCTAGTCCTATAACTAGAAAGCAACGAAGGTGATTGAAAAGAATCACCTTCATCGGCCTAGACTTGGCGTTTTTATGGCTTTACAAACTTGGCTCTGCAACATCAGATCTGGTTGAACGATCGAGTCGCCATGCAGGCATACCAGAAGCAATTGTCGCAATCATTAATAGCACAACCGCCATCCAAATCAGTAACACATAATTATTCTGAACTAACAAAAATGACCCTATCATCGGCCCTGACGCCAACCCCATTTTAGAAGCGAAACCGCCCCACACTGCCGTTTGCCCGGTCTGATCAAATCGCGCGCACATACCTAATAAGTACGCGATACAAAAATTCCAGGTAATACCTGTAGTGAAGTTCGCTGATATCCAAATCCATTTCACTTCACTATGCATTAACGCCCAACTACCAATAACGGCGACTAACATACCACCGAGAATTGGCTTGAAAATGCCAAACCGTGTGGACAGCACAACCACTAGCAATGCGCCTAACATGCCCAACCAATTTGCAACGCCCAAGGTATCGCTGATAAATGCTATATCAAGACCTGCATTTTTTCCTAGACCAATGATAAAAGCATACAGCCCCATATTGGCAGCTTGAAATAGGAACACACTAAACAAAGCAAACAATAAAGGTTTCAGCATTAAGGGTGCAGTCGTGACTGAAGCTGAAACCGGACTGACTGCTTGATATGCCGGTAAAAAATTCAGCATCAACAAAGTAATAAGGGAAAAGCCAATCAAGGTAATGAACAAGATTGGCGTACCAAATGCACCAACGAGGAAAGGTAAGAACATCACACCTAATCCACCAGCACCTGCCTGTACAAGTAATAAGATACCGAAGGTGCGATCAGGCGCTTTCGTTCTGGCAAAGACGGAGAATCCAACGCCGACTAAAGCGCCGCCGATACAACCATGCACAAAGCGAACCAACATGAGTAAGACCGGATCTCGTACCGGCATCGATAGCAAATCTATGAGGATTAATCCTAGCAGCATCCACCGGGCAACTGACTTCCATGCTACGCGCCGGATGATAAAGGCGATTAGTAAAGCGCCACAAGCACCGCCATACATATTGAATGAGCCGACCATCCCTGCTTCTTTATTGGTGAAACCTATCCCCTCTTTTAATCCATCGATTAAAGCTGGCATGATATTTACGTAAAACAAACCGGCTGTCGCTAGGAAAGACAGAAGTATGCGCGCGACCATACCATCTGCATCTACGGGTCGAAAAAACTTTGAAATTATCATTGTGATTTTTATTTTGTTTATTGTTTTGATTCAGGAGAAAAAAACTAACTGCAATCAATCCCATTTTTTTCTAAAAATGTAGCGAGAGGAGCGAGCTCTTCCGCATAGTCTTTCCATCGTTGCAGTGAACTTCTATACACCGGCTGTCTGACTTGTGCGGCACTAGCTGTGGCTGCTGGAGCTGCATTCTTTTGGAACTCCAAACAATCATCTTCCCATGCCAACCCGCAAAATTCCAAAAGCGCGCGACTGGTAAGTTCCTGTTGATCAACAAGCGTTTCATAGTCAATATCAAGAAATTTTCCAGGTAAGACATCGCGCCAATGTTGCATCAACTGATGATAAGCGAGGTAGTAATGTCCAAGATCTTCCAAATTATAGGAGAATGGATAACCCATGCGAAACAAAGTCTTATACATCGCATAGCAGCTATCCAATGGATGCCGCCGCAAATGAATCATCTTAGATTCTGGAAGTGCCAGATGAATCAATCCGGCATAGAGAAAATTTTGTGGAGTTTTATTAATCAGATGCGGTGCAGTAGCACCAAAACCTTGAATTCCCTGACCATAAATACGACCCAAATCAGCCATGTCTATCGTCGCCGAGCGCTTGATCATTGCTAACTTGCCGCCAGGACCTGAGGCTAATTGCATAATCGCATACGCTAAATTACTAATTTCGCCTAAGCTGTCCACTTCGCTATGTGAACTTAAAATACGATCCACCAAAGTCGTACCCGTGCGAGGCAAACCAAATACGAAATAGGCTTGCGCACCTTGCGCTTGTGAAGACGCACCAGCAAATAATTCGCTATTAAAAGTTTCTCTGATTTGACGCATTGCATCGACATCTTGCTCTACTTTGTAGGCCAGCATCGTACGACGCCTGTCAGCACCACGTCGCAAATATGCAAATGATTTCTTGAATTCACCAAGATCTTCATATTCTTTGGCAAGTGCATAACTCAGCGGAACTTCGCCAGCATCGTTTGGTTTCAATCGAGAGAGGGAATCAATGAGTTGTTTGATGTGATGTGTTTCTGATTTCCATGTTTTTAGCATGGAACGATTGAGCAAAGCACCATAGTCTAAAG
Source organism: Undibacterium sp. GW821-FHT11H02 (assembly GCF_058808015.1). Lineage (NCBI taxonomy): Bacteria > Pseudomonadati > Pseudomonadota > Betaproteobacteria > Burkholderiales > Oxalobacteraceae > Undibacterium > Undibacterium sp. GW821-FHT11H02. Next base: position 21,535 of record NZ_JBXARG010000007.1, read on the forward strand.
GGCTTTTTTCAATCAATTGATTAAAAACTTGTTCGGCACGAGCAATGTCGCCCAGTGTCACTAGAGAGGATGCTAGATTAAATAAATAAGGTGCATGATCTGGCTTTAATTCAACCGCCTTCTCGTAACATCGCCCTGCCTCGACGTGCGCAGAACAATGCAAGTAAAGTTGGGCAACTTCTTGAAGCAATTGGGTATCGGATCCAGCAAGTTTCTCCAAATGCGCAAGATTTAATCGTGCTAGCTGTATATCACCGCAATAAATGTCGCTTTCAATCTCACGCAACAACACCTCAGGATGAATAGAATTTAACGCGCGCGCAGTTTGCGTAGCCTTACGCATCGCTTGAAAATCTCCCAATCGTTGCCAGATCCGACTCAACAATAGGTATTCTGGAATCGATAACGAAGTATTGTCACCCAATTCAGCACAAGCAATTTTTGCTTCTGCATACCTATCTTGTTGAATTAACTGATCGAGATGCTTAACTTTTTTTGAAAATTTATCGGAATACATACACGCTCTAACAGTTAAATCAAAGGACCAATCTCTCTTCTCATCAATCCGCTGACTGTCATTTCTGAAGTCAGCGGATTGCACTCAGTTAGAAATTATAGTTTGCCGAAACGCCAATCGTGCGAGGTTGAGAAATCAACACTTTGGAACCATTACCATAATAATTTTGAGCTGGACTTGTTCCCATAGAGGACTCAAGGAAACCACCAGTAATACCATCATTATTAGTCAAATTCTTCACGTAGAAAGTTGCACTCCAGTTGTCACTCATCAGCGTAGATGAGAAACCCCACTGTGAGAAAGCCTTCCAGGTATTTTTAACTTTGACCGAAGAGGAAATCGCATTCTCAGTATCACCCTGATAATACGCATTAATACGATTTGTCCAATACCAACCATTCTCAAACATTTGCGTGTTTTCCAACGAAACGCTGAACGTGTTTTTTGCGGTGCCAGGCAAACGCGTTCCTTTTGCTGCAGTAATGATGCTTGGCTTATCCGCACGCAATACGTCCTCATCCAACTTCGCATCGATGTAAGCATAGCTCATGCCATAGCGCCAAGCATCGCTCAATTTTCCACTCAATTCCAATTCCAATCCACGACTACTTGCCTTGCCACCGTTTTGCGCAACGTAGAAGCCCCAATTAGGTGTCGTTGTATCGATTTGAATATCTTTCCAGGCGATATTAAATACTGACAAGTTATATCGGAAATCGCCTTGTGTTCCTTTGATACCTAATTCGGTATTGACATTGGTGTCCGGCTTAAAAGTTTGCCAAGCTTTGTTTTCTGCAAAATTTCCTGTTAGGGGAACTGCATTGGCGCCAGCACGACGATAACCTTCGGATACAGTCATATACAACATTTGTGTTGGCGTTAAATCCCAAGAAGCATTTGCTTTAAATAGATTGCCAGAGTCATTTTGCGCAAATACCGTATGTGTAGTCGCGTTATAAGGCGCGACTACACCAGAACCCAAGGTAGAGTCGTTATTGAAATCTGTCTTAAAGGAACGCATTCCACCGGTTAAACGAAATACCGGTGAAAGATTCCAAGTAAGTTCACCAAACAATGCTTTTTCCGTAAAATTTTGCGTCCGTTCAAACACAAAATCATTATCGTTAGTCACGCCCGCTTTTGGTTTCGCGACATCTGCCCAAGCCTTCAGACCACGCAAATAACTATATTGCGCAGCACTTAAATCTTGATTCTGATAATAAGCGCCAACGATATAGTCCAGAGCACCGCCCTTTTTCGAAGCAAGTTTTAATTCCTGAACAAAGGCCTTATCGCCGTAGCTGCGGCTAGCCTGCGCCATCGGACGTGGGTAGTTGTAGTAGTAGTCAGCCAACCAGCTATTCTTTGCATAAAAACCCGTATTCTCGGACAAGCTACTGCCACTTTGATCGTAGTGCGACGTGCCGCTAGAAAGTGTCGCAAAACCCAAGTCCAGATCCATTTCTAAAGACGCGAGTTTGACTTCACGATCTGATGGTTCAAGTTGGATCGAACCGTTTTCATACTGTCCATAAGCTACGCCATGACCATCATTGCCACGGGTAGGCTGTCTTCTGCCGCCGATATCATCGCTTTGAATCTGATAAGTCAACAGTGCTTGAAAATTTGAGCTCGGCTTCGCCAACATCGAGACCCTTGCATAATCGATTTTTACCGTATCGGCATCTTTCACGTTACGATAACTAGCAGCTTGATTCAACAAACCATTTGGTGCGACCGGAGTACCTTGACCATCCAGTACATAGACATTTTTGTAGTCAATAATACCGGCGTTATCTACCTTCCCTGCAGCCACCCTAAAGGCGACATTGTCACCCAAGGGCATATTAAGAACAGCATCGACCGTCTTATTCAGACCATCAGAGCCATCTGTTTTACTCACACTAGCTTCAACTTTGCCTGAGAAGCTCTTCAATTCTGGACGACGGGTCAGATAGCGCACTGTTCCACCTAAAGAACCGGAACCATACAAAGTACCCTGAGGTCCACGCAGAACTTCTACCCGTTCCAAATCTTTAATCAGAAAATTGGCAAAAATGGGCGTGTTATTAACGTAGGTAGAGACTGATGGCACTGCGGATGTCTGAAAATCACCGAGGGCTGAACCGTTCACGTTCAAACCACGAATCGTTACGCCGCTGATGACACCAGAATTGCGTGCGCCGCGGTCAACCACGGAAGCACCCGCAATAAAGCGCAACATTTCGGATTGTTCGGTAATATTCTTATCCTCTAAACTCTGACCGCTTATCGCCGAAATATTGTAAGGAATCTTTAAGATATTCTCCTTACGTCCCTGTGCAGTAACGGTGACGGTTGCTATTTCATCCTTTTTTGTGTCTTGTGCAATGGCTATCTGTGCCGAACTTATGGCTATGGTCATGGCAACTGCCGATACGATGACTTTCTGCTTTAATTGAATATTTCTGTTCATAACTACTCTCTCCAGTTTATGCTCGAGCCTACTCGATGCGTGTTGTTGATCTCGTGATCGCAAGCTAAGTTCTTGCTATGTGTGTCGCACTATCAGCGATTCAAATAACACGGTCAATTCCCAGTTAGGGTTACCAAGTTTATGTAATTGTGGTTGCGCAGATTCTTCAATACATTCCATCTGCGCCAAAACGATTGATTCAAATGAATGCATCCGAACGAAACAGCGTTAAAAAAGCGGACAATTGAAAACACGTGAAACGAGGACACGATGAAAAACTCCATCAAGACGTTAGCGAAAGCCGATACTTGCTTTAGACAGTTGTATTTCACGCACAAGCCGCCTCTTCCAATGAATTAAAAGCGTTTTCACTTTTTTCAATTAATGAGTGCAAATGAATAAGGATACGATCAATACTAAATCGCCACAGCGCATTTGTTGTAAAGCGACACAATCTAAATCCAATAGAATTCGTAACAGAAATAAGGAAGTTGAACGGACCGAACTGAGTCACATTGCCAGCAAACTGAATCAGATACGGAAAGTATCCGCAGACTTATGCCATTCGATACATTAATTTTTGTAATATGAAAGAAAACCAGAAATGACGTTCTTCACCATAGCCGCAGTTCAAATCCCAGTCCCTGCTAATGCCGATAATATGGCGAATATGCGCCAGCAGCTAGACGCTACCGTTAAGCGCTTTCCTTCAGTGAAAATGATTATTTTCAGTGAACTATGTGCCATGGGGCCATCGAAATCACATGCACAATCACAAGGTGGCTCGATAGAAAAAGCATTTTGTGAAATGGCAGCCACATACAAAATCTGGTTAATTCCTGGTTCCATATATGAACAGGATGGAGAACATATTTACAATACAAGCCCGGTAATCAACCCTGATGGAATCATTGTCACCAGATATCGAAAAATGTTTCCATTTCTGCCTTACGAAACTGGCGTCAGTGCAGGCAGTGAATTTTGCATCTTTGATGTACCTGATGTTGGCCGTTTCGGCGTTTCAATCTGCTACGACAAATGGTTTCCCGAAACAACCCGCACCTTAGCCTTGATGGGTGCAGAAGTGATTCTGCAGCCGACCATGACAGACACTATTGATCGCGGTATCGAGTTAATTATTGCCCGTACCAATGCAGCCATTAATCAATGTTACTTTATTGATGTCAATGGAATTGGGGAGTGTGGCAATGGTCAATCAATCATCGTTGGACCTGCTGGAGATATCATTCATCAAGCCGGCGTTGGGCGCGAAATTATTCCTGTCGAGCTTGATTTTACGAGGGTCAGAAGGGAACGTCAGCGTGGACTAATGCAGCTCGGACAACCCTTAAAAAGCTATCGCGATCGCCCTATCGATTTCTCTCAAGCTCAAGACTCGGTTGAAATCAATCAATATTTAAATTCGCTTGGCGAAATTCAGAAACCCTCATGACCAGAAACATGCCAGATCAGAATTACTTCAGGTAGATCCGCTGGCATCTTGATTTTTTTGTGCCTGATAAAAAATGGCGAACAATTCTGATTGCGAATTAATCTCGAGCTTGGCGTAAATATGTTTCTTATGCGCTCGAACTGTTTCAATTGAAATCATCAATTTCGCAGCAATATTTTTCGAAGAGTATCCGCTCATCATCAATTGCCCAATCTCCACTTCCCTAGAAGTTAACTTTGGGCCCTTTACTTTACTGATCGCTTTTTCAACACCTTCCCGCCAACTGGTTTCATTTTTAGTCTTGGCCTGCTCCTCATTCGGCGTCTCAAAGTGTTCTCGCTGTTGCATCAGTGCGATGACCCAAGCAGATATCACCGACAAAAAAGCAATTTCGTCTAAACTAAATTTTCTACTACGTCCGATTGAAAAGCATAGAGTTTGCCGATTATCACTGGCATAGTTAAATTGAATTTCATCTGCCACTATATTTTTTTGAAAATACAAGCGATAGTAATCAGTACTCGTGAAACTTTCTGGCGCTACCTCATCTAGCACAAACATGCCAGATTGATGTTGATTGCGGCTCGCGATAAAAAAAGGATCGAATAAATATAGTCCATTCAAATAATCTTGAAATAACAAATCAGCCGTGCCATCTTCCGTAGGGTTCTCGACATAAACGACAGGTTTTTCGGTATCTGAAAAGCGCAACACAACCCAATTATCAAAATCAATATGCGTCTTGATCGTCCGCACCAATAACATCCAGAAATTAGGTTTATCTAACGATGCGATCAAATGCGCAATTTGGCGATTTTGAGTCAGCTCTTTTAATTTCAATTCCATTTTTTTCGATCAAGAATCTGCAATATCTGAAAAATACCTGATTCACGTAATTTCAGCGAGATGATCCAGATTTCTGTCTCATTTTAGTGCTGAATCTTATGTAGACCTGTATTTTTCGCACGATATAAAGCAAGGTCTGATGACTTCAACAAATGCTCGGCACTCAAGAGTCCATCTGAAGTGACCATTCAAATACTCGGGTGACGAACTCTTCACCGTCATACTGTGTCACGAGATTGCCTGGCTTAATTGTCACTTGTGCGACGACCGGCACAATCTTATGCTTGCAATCATCGCCTTATTGAAGTCTAAAAATTGGCCAAGGATAGTATAGAGTGACCGACACCGATCATAAACAGCGTAATCGCCTTAGCGTCACGAATTACCGGGTATCAATCAAGATTTCCTGAAGAATTTACCAAAATAGAATCAATCGCGACCATTTTGAGAATAGATTCAATCTGAGGTTTTACTGTCTATCCTAACTAAGAATAACAATGCTTAATGGATTAAGCAGCAAATGCTTTCAGAAGAGCTAGATGGTTCAAGCTGCAACAGCTATGCGCTGAATGTCTTGCGACGCAAGAGCAGCTAAACCGTTGCTGATTTTAATAACATCAGAATTGAAACCACTGTCGCTAAGCAAGCAAAGGCTAATTGACGATAACTACTGTCAATTCCTTTCGCCATTTTTTGCGTCAACGATAATGACGACATCGCGCCTAGTGAAAATGGTATAGCGATCTCCCAAATCACCCGTCCACTTACCATAGCCACGAGTACAGCGCTAGACGAAACTAATCCAATCACGGCGAGTGATGTCGCTTGAATGCTGCGCAAATTCAAATTGGAGTAGTGGCTCAAAGCGGGAACAATCACGAAACCGCCTCCAACCCCTAATAATCCACTAAGTAAGCCTGAAACTGCGCCGATCGAGACGAGCACTTTCACACAAGAAGTAGACCAATTTAAATGCTTTGATGTTGAATTTAATCTGCAAACAAATGCGTTCACTAAAGCAATGTTCTCTCGCTGTTGGTTTGCAACGCGCCAAGCTGCAATCAACAAAACTAAAGCAAACATAATCAACAACGGTCTACTTGGCAAATATTTGGCTATGAGCATACCAACCGGAGCCATGATCATCCCAATGCCCCCAATAAGAGCTGCTGCGCGATATCGTACGATCCCTTCGCGCAAACCAAACCCTGCACCTAGCGTTGCACTTAAACCGACTGCCAATAGTCCTATTGGCGCAGCCTGTTGAACCGAGAGATGCTGGGTAAAGAAAAGCAAGGGAATAGAAAGTACACCACCGCCAGCCCCGGTCATTCCCATGACGGAGCCAATCATGGCACCCAAAGTAAATGTAACTAAGAAAGCTTCTAACATTCGAATATAGATATTTTAATGATCCACTAATGGCTTGTTGAAAACATCTCCACCATATTTAAATTTACCTAAAAAGTCACAAATGAGTGTTCACGACTTCCCACTACAATTTTCTAAATGAGTGGCATCAATTTCAAAGCGCTCAAACTTTGAGCGCTTTCTTTTGCATATGAATCGCAAAGGTTTTCAAGTGCACAGGTTACGTATCTTCTGCAATTCAATTAATGTTTTCTTAAACCCATACTCGCCTTTATCACTGACATAGTAATAGACCATATTATTTGGCAATAATACGATACCAATACCACCGTAGCCTGACATGTAAGGTACCCACTTGGTGTTAGCACAAATTGCCGCTCCAGTATCAGCACTTGCCAAATTCCAGAGCCAAAAACCATGGTGATAGTTATTGTTTGCACCGCTTGCAGTTAAACCATGTGCACTAGTTCTTTGCATAGCCTCGTTATAAAGAGTGCTGTCTAACATACTCACACCGTTGATAGTGGCATTGTTCTTGTTTAAGAACTCGCCAATTTTAACCATATCGTCATGATGTAAAGTCATGCCGTAACCGGTAAAAGCCTGCGCAACAGTATCAATCGTACGAGTCGATGTGTAGGTGGTGGGGCTCATACCTAATGGTTTGTAGATTTCTTCTACCAACATATCGCGGTAAAAATCCTTAGTGCTGCCATTCCAATATTGGTATCTTGTGTTGAGTGCTTTTCCTAGTAAAAAAGTATCCGTTGTATGATAAATCCACTTCGTACCAGGAGTTGCCTTGCGACTGTAGCTACAAGCAAAAGTCGCCTTAGCATCATAGGTGTCAACTTTAAAAAATTTATTCTTAGTTGCTGTCGAATTTTCATCTGACTCATAACCAGCTAATGCATAATTTCCAGTAGCCATATCCAGCGCATTTAGCAAACTTGAATCAGACCATTGCGTTCCCGTACATTTGTCGACAGTTGAACCTATAGACAAAGACTTAGTCCCGGTATATTTTTTCTCCATACGCATCAAGCCTATCGATCCAACGATTGATTTGGCTGTTGAATACGAAGGTAAATCCAGCACTGCACAATACGGATAAGTTCCATAACGCGTACCGCAACCGCCAACATAATTTGTACCATCCACGGCAACGCCAAAGACAGTCATATAAGACGCCGTTTGATCACTACCGATATTCGCAATCGTCACACCCGCAGCAGGAAAATCGACCGCCAATTGCGCAATCGGCTTGGTTGGCATACGCCCAGCGACTTCTGCTTCATAGGCCGTGATTGCGGTATCTGCCGAGGGAATAGTTTGTGGTGTATAGGTAGCTGAGACCTGCCCCCACATATTGAATTGATAGTACTGGCAAGTTTCACCGGCAATCTGGTAAGCCACATTGGAAATGCTGCTATCCGACTTAAACAAGAAAGTCAGAACACCGTTATGCGTACAATTTGCTCCACTCTCTTGTAAGGAGAAAGGAATTGCGACGCGAGAATATCCATTGTCGCCAGTCTCTTTCCAGACACGTCCTGGCTCTAAAACGTAGTACCAGTCTGGATGTGAGGTGCTAATGAGTCCACGTTGAATTGGAAAGATATGCGTGCCATGCTGCACAAACTGATAAGAAAATGCGGGCAGATGACCAGGATCTACGTAGCCAGTTGAACTTTTCACTGTTGCAAAGCTACCAGTCGTAGCAACATTATTAAGTGTCAGCGTTCCTTGAAATGTGGAATCCGGATTGGCAGCATTTGCAGGTACTGCGTAAGCACTATAATCAACCAAGCTGGCTGTGGTACCTATTAAAGTGTTGTAAGTTAAATTTGTACGTGTGACCGCACCAGTTCCGGTGAGCGGGTCATATACCTGGGCACAGGCAACTCCGCTCATGCAGAATATCAGCCCAAGGGTGCTTAATAGCCGTTTCATCAAATCTCCCATTCTTTGTAATTTATCGATTAATCTCTTTGTAGATGCCAACGCACTTTAAGGATTCGAATTACAAGAATCAGAAATCATTTTCCCTCAGTGCTAATGGAACTATCAGTGATCGTCCAAATCACGTCAATTACCAAAAATGGGTAACCTTTATATGGGATTTCTAATTTGACCAATCGCCATATGGCAACAAAAAACTCAACATCAGAAAATCTGACGGCTCATTATCACGCAAATACAGCGCTTCAATGCCATAGGAATCACTATGTCAGCATCAATTACAAGCTGTGTAATCGCTGCCGCGCTGAAAGTTTTACAGATGCGACAGGGTGTTATAGACGAATGTGTTGATATGCAAAGGCGCTGGCTGGTTCGACAGCGAATCGTTTATTGGTGTTTGTGCCCATTTCTGCCCAAATTTTAATCGCAGTGATCGTCAGCGCAGCTTTTTGGTTCGTGACGACGAATGAAGCAAGGTAAGTCCGTGAGAAGTACTTTGCACCCGGTCTGATTTGTTTTCCTGGCGCCGTGGCTAGTGACAATTAAGCTGACTCGGCTTGCATGGGCAATCCCACAAAATTTCTTCGATGGTACAATCAAAGCGGAATCAATACTCTTTAATTTTAATTATTTGACAGATGAAACTTCGATAAGTGAACTCAAAATTTCAACCTTCAAAAACACCATTTGTCATTTGGTTTACCGGATTAAGTGGCTCAGGAAAAACAACGCTAGCGCATGCCTTAATCAACTTCTTTAATGAGCATGAGCACAATGTTGCATTACTAGATGGAGATACACTCAGAAATGGTCTAAATAAAGATTTAGGATTTACAGACCAAGATCGACGCGAAAATATTCGACGGGTTGGCGAAATCGCTGCGCTGTTCGCATCAAACAAAGTCTCCAGCATAACGAGTCTAATCTCGCCATTTCGAACTGACCGCGCGAAGGTACGAGAAATGCTACGTGAATTTAGATTCATTGAGGTCTATTTAAGTACGCCATTTTCTATTTGTGAAACCCGCGACTGTAAAGGGCTCTATAAAAAAGCAAGAGCAGGATTAATACCCAATTTCACTGGCATTGATTCAGCTTATGAACCACCAGACAAGCCAGAAATCATTATTGACACATCGATGTTTGATATTCCCACATGTGTCGAAATCATCGTCAGTCATTTGTCTGATTAGTGGGCATTACTAATGACTCTAACGATTTCGAAGAAACGATCTGCTTTCTGGACATTGTAAGCACTTTCAATTCTAAACACGAGATATCAACTAACTAGCCGTTGCTGCTTTGCTCTACTCAAATGTTCCTGTTTGCGCTCGATAGCCCTCGCGCCGAGCTAAGGCTTAAAATTGATAAAGCCCTCGGTTGTTACGACACTAGTGGCATACATGTGACCGCATATTTAAGTCACTTAAATTGGAACCATTATTTAATCCAAAGACACTGGCGAAGCTCCTTGATATCTCTGAACAAACTATTTGTAAAAGACAGTCAACAGCGGAGATTTACCACCCTCGATAACTTGGCCCACTACGTCGATTTCGCGCTGCAGATGTGTGGTCATAGCTCGAAAAAAACAGCTAGCTGAAAAACTAGAGTCGACTACTTACGTAAAAACAAAATGGCGATGTGGCCGTCCAACCAAAAAAGAGGTATTTGAAGGCCGTCGCAAATGAAAATATTGCAGTGCCAACGAATACCATCATTAAATGGATAATGGATGAACGACTCAATGCAAAAAGCTGATCAGGTTAAATGCCTTTCTTAACCTAACTTCACTATCCCCATCATGTCAATCGAAGAACATTTCACTTAGGGCACAATAGATAAACAGGAGAGATCAAGTCTATGTCAATACAGCGACAACTTAATTCACGCAGGCCACTCCATGTTTACTCGTACTTCTGATGCAGTGAATACTAAGTAAGCGCCTGACCTGCTCAGCATTCGATTTAGCAATATTTCGAATTGAATACTGATCCGAGCATCTGGCCCTACTCTGTGCCAGAATACAAGCGCAACCTCTGCTGCCCCGATACATGACGCTCTCTCGACAAAGGTACTGACAAGCACAATTTTGCGGATGTCGATGCCATGCCTGAACGTAGCGGTTGCGGCAAACGCACCAAAAATCAGCGAACCTGGTATTTAGCTTGAACGGCAGCGATGAATTTTGGCCACTCGGCGGCTCGTTGCGCTGCGATTGACTGTACATGCGGTCTCGCGCCCAGGCGTTGAAGCAAATCGCTGGCTTGAGGGAAGCCTTCCAGAAGATCGATGGCGAACAGTTTCTTGGCGACAGAGACTCCCAGTTCAACCGAGTAAAGAAACACGATGTCGGCCATGGTAAAGGAGTCGCCCGCCAGGTAGGGGGAAAACGTCGCGTGTCGCTTCAGCGCCGCAAAGCCGGCGATCAACTCGTCACGAGCCTTGGTTTTGATTGCATCCGGAGACTGCGCCCCGAACAGGGCCTCCGGATAGCAACTACGTGCCGGCAACTCAACGTATAGCTCAAGTTCTTTCATCAAAGCGCACACACGGGCTTTCTCAGCTGGATCCTTAGGAAGCAGCGGAACACCCTCGGTCGCTTCTTCGATGTAGTCGAGCAGGACGCTGGTTTCATTCAGATAGCCGTTGGGTGTTTCCAAGTACGGTACTTTTCCGCGTGGGCTTTTGGCGAGAAATTCGGGATTTTGGCCCGGATATGTCAACACAAATTCGAAGGGCACGCCTTTTTCGAGCAATGCCAGTTGCACCATATTGACGTAATTACTGGATGGGAAACCGTAAAGTTTAAGCATCATTTTTCCTAGTGTTTTTTGAATATTAAGCCAGTGAAGGATTGATCAGGTATTTACCCCCGGTGGCGCGCTGGGTATAGTTAGCAATTTCGTCGAGATGGAGTGCTTCGGCCAGCGACACCACCTTCGTATAGTGGCAGGCGAACACCGTTTTCAGGTCGGCAAGTACGCGTGCTTGCATCTGCAAGCGCTCGCTAGCACTGAGTGTTTGCATGTAATGCGTTAGCAACCAACCACTGATATCAAAGGCCAAACCAAAGTTGAGTCTGATGGTGGTCGGGGAACGATCAAGCACCCCGTAGATGTAAGCCTGCTTACGCGTTGCCGACCCATATCTACTGTAGGGCTCGGATTGAAGCAGCGACTTTTCCATCACGGTCATAATCTGTGCGAGCAAATCGCCCCCGCCAATCGGATCGAATACCAGCGTCGCTCCGGTGGCCTCAATCGCGTTGGTTAATTCTTGCAGAAACTGAGGAGATGCGGAATTGCAAACCCACTTGGCGCCCATTTCCTTGAGCAGATCATATTGGGATTGGCCACGAACAATATTGACCAAGTTGATATTCTCTTTCAGACACAACTTGATTAGCATCTGCCCCAGATTGCTCGCCGCGACTGTATGCACGATCGCCTTGTGTCCCTGCTTGCGCATGACATCCACCATACTCAATGCAGTGAGTGGGTTAACAAACATGGCCGCTCCATCTGCAGCCGTGCAATCGGCCGGCAGTGCTACGCATTGCGCAGCCTTGGCACAGCGATATTGCGAATACATCTCGCCACCGAATGTGGCGACCGTTCTGCCGAGCAAGGCCTGTGCTTCTGGTGATTTACCGGCGCTTACCACCACGCCGGCACCTTCATTACCGACTGGCATCGATTGATTGAGTCGGCCTTGCATAGCGGGCATCGCCAGCGCCGGTACGGTGGCAGTGACAATCGGAAATTCTGCGGTTCCGGATACGTTCGCAGTGCTCATGTCTGCTGCGCCAAACAGCAAGTTGAAATCAGACGGATTGAGTGGTGCAGCCTCAACCCGGATGATCACGTCATCTATTGCAGGTTCGGCGACAGGAATTTGCCGCAGGGATAATTCCAACTCTCCACTGTCTTTGATTAGAGAGTGTAATTGCAATCCTGTAGTCGCTGGATGTGTCATGATTTTCCTAGTTGGATGCTTTTTGAGTTGGCAGGTCTACACGCTCTCGTGGCCCATCCGAAAACTGTGTTAGTAGTTTCGGATAAATTACTTCCGAGGACTATCAGTTTTCCGCAATTTGTGAATTTGCTCGACGACCGAGCACTGTGCCTCAACTTAGATTAGCACTTTTTCCACAGAAAATTCATTAGCACTTTTTCCACAGAAAATTCTCGCAATGAATTTCAAAAAATCAAACTAGCAATGCCGTTTTTTCTCAGCGGATCACCTCATTTTTTATTAAAATGAAAATCTCGTTCAAGAAAAGATAAGTCCTTCCAATATTCGTAATATCTCAAAATATTCAAGTTAATAACCAGCTTGACGCCCCAAATGAAGCAGCGCATAGTATGAGCATGAGCAAAGACAATGATCAACATCTCCCCCCCGCCGTGGAAGTCACCGAGATCGATAATCCTGCATTAGCAAATGCGGGATTCGAAGGCTTTGAGCAAGATCTGGTGCAACTGCAATCTAAACCGCTCAAAGCGCGCCAGATTATCGTCCGTCTCGAAGGTAGCGCCGTCGTCTATCACTCTACCAATTTACGCCTGCGCACGCGTCCAACGCTGATTAAAGACTATATCGCTTACGTCAGCTTTGGTCCGCAGGCAAGTGGTACCGCGAACGGCTTGCAAGTGAGAAATGATTTGATGTTGGCGGTACCACCTTCCGCCAGCATTGGTATCGTCACCGATCCTGATTACGAGAGTGTAACCCTGTTATTTCGCCCGGAAGACATTACCGCGCATCTGAGCGTGCGTGAAACCGAAGATAGCTTTCACCTACCAAACGAAGTCGAAGTACTAAACGTAGGCGCGGCGCAAGCAGGACATCTTTTTGCTTTAGGAAAACGACTAGCCGAAGCTGCAGCGGAAAATCCCGCACAGTTTGAAACATCGCGTGAACACAGAATTGCGGCGCAAGCAGATTTAACAGATAGCTTGCTCACCACACTGTCAGGAACCCATAAGTTAGAACCTGAACGACGTGAACGAACACGTCAATTACAAAGTGAAATTGTACGCGCCGCAGAAAGATATGCCCTGGCCAATATCGATGAACGCTTATACGTCACTGACTTGTGTCGGGCGGCAGAGGTAAGTGAACGAACTTTGGAATACGCTTTTCGCGCAGTCATGGGACTTAGCCCAACCGCCTATCTGACCCGAATACGCTTACACCGTGTGCATCATGCACTGCTGCTAGCGCGCCCAGGAACCACAACCGTCACAGCGGAAGCGTTGAGCTGGGGCTTTTGGCATTTTGGTGAATTTTCGCGTGCCTATAAAGATTGTTTTGATGAGCTTCCTTCTGACACCTTACGGCGCTCTTCAAATCCTGAAAAAAATCTTAAACCTTAATTCAGTAACTAAGTTGAGCAACTTAGTTTAGTAACTTAGTTCAGCGCTCTAATTCACGCAACAGTCCAAGCCTGAAGATGTTTGCTGACGCTCTGCATGCGCGGAATGTGTCAAGCCATATAAGGCAATGTCGATATAGTGTTCCAGATAATCGTGCCAACTATCCGCATGGATTTGCGTATAGCGTGAATGCTTCCAAATCATCATCATGATGATAGGTGCGGTCAATAATCGCGCATGAATTTCTAAATCGACTGAGCGGATTTCACCGCGTTGCATACCACGCGCCAAAATACTGGCAACTAATTGCTCGCCACGGACAATAATTTCTTCTTGATAAAAACGCGCCAATTCAGGAAAATTAGCGGCTTCTGCCATCATTAATTTAGGCAAACCTGACAACTTCGTTTCGCCCATTTTATGCCACCAAGAGCGCATCACCAATCGAAACAAGTCCTGCGTATTTCCTTCAAATTGTGCTATCAAATGTTCCGCTTCACCTAACAATGGCCCAACGTTTTCACGCACAACGGCCTTGAACAATTCTTCCTTACTCGAAAAATACAAATACAAGGTCCCTTTCGATACGCCAGCCGCTTGTGCTACATCGTCCAAACGTGTGGCAGCGTAGCCAAACTCGACGAACAAATCCAGAGCCGCCGCTAATAACTCCTGAGGGCGTGCGTCTTTTCGTCGGGCTCTGCGCGGCTTACACAAACAAGGCATCATGGTGATCAATTCCATTTAAATTATCGACCAACACTACTTGGACGAATCAGAAAAATAAGTCGGTCGCCGATACACGCTAACGTTCTTTTAAGCAGGTACGCAACCAAGTCAAAGCCTCGCTCATTGATTCAAAAGCGCACCATCGCACCTTATTTTCTTGGAAAATTTTTTCAAAAAAAGGCAGCATGATGGAACGGCCTTCTACTTCTTCTGGCACGACGTAAGCGACTATCATCGGTGTGCTTAGCTGTGACAAATGTTGTTTAAATTCTTGTGCATAGAGTGCAAGCGCATCGGGCGCCATCAACATACTGTGTCGATATTCGACAATCGCAGGGATTAATTCTGTCACTTTCGATTCAGCAATACAGGCACGCCGGACTCTGCCGAGCGCCTTAATCCCTTCTACATTCATAGGTCCAGTCAGAACGCAATGAAAAATATTATGCTCTATCCAGACTTCATAATCGCCATGTGCATTGCGATTTTCATAGTGAAAATTTTTACTCGAAAATACCTTAGGCATCGCAAACCCTGATCAAAAATTCACTACGATTGATATTTGATTTTGCGTAGTAATTATTTCGCACAGTGCATGGCGCTCATATTAGGCAATGGCATCCACAAACATCAAAGTTGAAGCAACCCAGGCACCACCCAATGCGATAACGACTGAGGTGACAAAACAAGCAATCTGATCAAGTATTTCCTGCATACGCATGATTACACTCCTTCTTACACAGCGACCAACAAAGCAATTCAATAATGACTTTAGTTTGCTCACATCTCGCGTATTGCGATCAAGGTGGTGAGCAAAAACTTAGCGCTCAAAATTCCAGTAAATCTTTACCGACAATCACCGTTCCGGAAAAATATTTACGCACGCCATTGGTATAGCGACTCATATCGGTTTCTCCATCGGTGCCTGGCGAAATATGTGTCAAGACGACCGATTTCACACCAGCTTTCTTCGCAATCTGACCGATTTGTTCAGGTGTAATGTGTTGCTTTTCCATATGCATACGCACCGCATTCAAAGCTGGGGGCGGTAAGCGAGTCGTCGCAGCCAATTCTTTCATGGACGCTTCCAAATCATTGACTTCGCATACCAAGACATCCGCATTTTTTGCAAATTCGATTAAGGCATCGTTAGGTCCCGTATCACCACAAAACACCACAGAGCGATCTGCTGCATCAAAGCGATAAGAAAAGGATTTGTCGGTGCTGGCTGTTGGGTTCGTCTTCGCGCCTTGATAATGATTATTTTCCATCGCGGTCACCACAACGCGATCATCCTTAAATACCACCCCATTCGACTGAATATCATGTGCTGCAAAATTTCCATTCACAGGTTTCATAGGGACACCTGCGCGAAAAATGCGCTCAGCAACACTCAAATAATTTTGCGCTGCTTGCACTAAATCTGTGGTGGATGGTGGTCCATAAAAACGTATCGGTGCGACATTTTTATCATTGCGCTTGTTATCTTCCAACCACGCAAATGACATCAAGGCACCGAGATCGGCATTGTGATCAATATGATGATGGGTGATAAAAACAGTACGCACATCAGATGGCACTAAACCCATCTGTGCTAGCTGTCGCGCAACGCCGTTGCCAGCATCGATCAAGTAAGGACGACCACCGACGATCAACAGATTGGCCGGTTGTGAACGTTCTTTACGAGGAATAGGTCCGGCTCCTGTTCCGAGCAATATCAAGCGAGTCGCCGACAAAGTTTGCGGAGCATTGTCTGCCGTAGCTTGTTGTGCATATGCGGCGACCGACACCATGGCCGGAATGATGCAGCCTATCAGCTGCGATGCGATTTTCAATTTCAGCGGATATCTCATATGCACTCTTTCATCAAGATAAATAGGTTAACAGCAAGCTTGCGAAGTCATTCTCTGACTCATGCAATCAAGCGTCTATCGGAATTCCGCAATCTCCTTCGCATTCCGTCAAATGCACAACATAACAATTTTTTTAAAGTTAAATTACGCACAAAATCCTGCCGCCGGCACGTCAACTTCAATTAGTCGCAATGTCGCGCTAGGCTTATTCGCAATCTCGACAGGGTTGTGTGTGTCTGAAGTACAAATCAATAAGTGCTTTCCATCAGGACCACCTAAGGCGACCGCGTACGCGTGGGTATCAAGCTGTACTGCTTCGACAACTTCACCACCTTCCAGTACACGTAAGACGCTGTGTTCGCCCTCGGGATTCGCCAACCAGACAGCACCTTCGGCATCCAATGCAATACCATCAGGTCGCGTTCCTTCTGGCAATCGCGCATAAGCCCTAGCTTCTGACAATCCGCCATCCTTTGCGATATGGAACGCTGTAATTTGAGTTCCCATACATTCCGCAAGCAACAAAGTATTGCCGTCCGGCGTGATCGCCATGCCATTCGGAAAACTTAAATCTCGCGCAACGATGCGATGACTACCATCGGGATCGACACAAGCAATCACACAAGTATGCACAGGTGCATTTTGCGGATCGAAAAAATTGTAGCCAATATCACCAATATAAAATCGCCCTGCACTATCCAAGATGCCATCACTCAAACAAAATACGGTCGAATCACGCAGATCAGCAAGCAAAGATAAGGCGCCATCTCGCCATTCAACTACTTGTCTTTGCAATGCATCCGCGAACACTAAAGTTCCATCGTCACGAATTCCAAAACCATTTGGCTTGAACGGCAAGTCAAGCACAGTCTCCAACTGACCTTGCAAATCCACAGTGCGAATAGCATTGCCATGGATATCTAAGAACCAAAATTTTCCTGCGTGCCAACGTGGACTCTCAGTAAAGCGAAGTCCTTGCCCTCTCTCTACTAACACACGCGTCTGGGTATGTATTTCCA
This sequence comes from Undibacterium sp. GW821-FHT11H02, assembly GCF_058808015.1. Classification (NCBI taxonomy): domain Bacteria; kingdom Pseudomonadati; phylum Pseudomonadota; class Betaproteobacteria; order Burkholderiales; family Oxalobacteraceae; genus Undibacterium; species Undibacterium sp. GW821-FHT11H02. The sequence continues at coordinate 39,121 of NZ_JBXARG010000007.1, forward strand.
TAGCATCCACTCAATAACAATAGAAATCGGACGGAATGCAATCGTTCATTTGCCATTTGCAAACTACGAGCTTCCACACTCTGCACTTCCAAACTTTGTCATGGCCAGGGAAGAAAATTCACTCAGCGAAAAAGTGAATTAATTCGACATTCGATGCCAATCAAATTCATCCATCAACGCTATCTCTCTTTTTTGCACATAGTCTTCGGCAGTGTGAGTTGAGTATCTAGAATGCGCGCAAGCCACACTATCGAAAATCCGCAAATACCACAGTTATCTGGAAATAATATCGACATATTTTTTTCACATCCGTAACAACACAACGCCAACGCTATGCAAGCTTCCTCACATTAATAAAGAGCGGCAGCTTGTCAGCATTCATATTTTTCATACTGCGTTTTATTGCAGCCTTGTTTGAACTACGCAACACACTTCAAAACATTTTCTCTTTTTTTGTTTCTTGCGGAATTCTGATAGCGAAGCTTTGGCATGAAGTTGAAACTGCACACACTACGCCATTTCTATTCAATAAGAGGAGACATTCAATGCCACGCCTTATCGACCTAACACAAACGCTCGATCCAGAAAATCGCGCCAAGCTTCCACCTCCGCTTGCAGGTGCTGCGAAGATCGTCTCACCCGCGATTGAATACGCCCATCCCGCCAAAACTGGCGCAGATGAATTTTGTCGTTACCTCGGATGCACACATGATGATTTGCCACATGGCGAAGGCTGGGGCGAAGAAACATTAACCGATATGTCTTCACACTGCGGCACGCATGTTGATGCGCCTTTACACAGTGGTTCTATGATCGAAGGCCAACAAGCGCGCACGATTACGGATATTCCATTAGATGAACTTTATCGTCCTGGCATCGTATTAGATGTGCGCCCTTGGGCCAAACACAATGAAGAAATTACGATAGAAATGCTGGATGCGGCATTGGCTGCAACTGGCACTACGATCAAAGCTGGCGACGCAGTCTTAATCCGCACTGGGCAAGAACGCTACACATTAAGCGATCCTTTATTTTATCAACAGCCAGGCATGAGTCGTGCGAGCACTCTGCATTTAACACGTCAAGGCGCGACCATACTTGGCACGGACGCGATTGGTTGGGATTTGTCTTTTGGCGTGATGTCGAAAAAATTTCAAGCATCTGGCGATAAGACCGTATTGTGGGATGGACACAAAGCCATCGTCGAACGCGAAGCCTTCATCGTGCAACAAATGACGAACCTAGGCGAACTACCTTTGAGTGGATTTATGGTCGGATTCTTCCCTATTAAATTGGCACGCTGTAGTGCTGCACCAGCACGCGTGGTGGCATTTGTAAACGACTAAGACAACAACAATTTTCCAGATGAACTTTGGTAGTGGCGACCTGTATCTCCACTACACCGATTTATTTTAACTTTCGAGGGGCCCGCATATGGCCATGATAGATTTCTTTGATCGCGGTTGGAGCATCCATCCCAATGGACCTGCATATATTCAAGATGATCGCGTCTACACATTTAATGAAGTTGGCGAATTATCCTGCCAAGTGGCAAACGCCTTATTAGCAAGCGGCTTGCCCAAAGAAACTAAAGGTGCGGTATGGGCTTTGAATGACACGACCGCATGGACTTGTGCACTAGCAATCTGGCGCGCGAATATGTGTTGGTTACCTGTCGGTGCGCGCAATTCCAACGATGAAAATCAATTTGTACTAGAACAATTCGACTGTGAAGTTTTGTTCTACCAAAAATATTTCGCGGCCAATATCGCGGAAATTCAAGCGCGCTTACCCAAGATCAAATATTGGATATGCATCGATGGCGAATCCCCTGAAATTAGCGCTTCTGTCAGCCTGAGCGACTGGATTAAAAATCAGCCTGCCACGAAGCCACGTGTTGCCGTTGATATGGATGATGTGGTTGCGATTGTGCCGACAGGCGGCACGACTGGTCATCCTAAGGGGGTCATGAACACGCATCGTAGTTATCAAACTGCATTTGCGCACTTGATGATCGCGCTTCACTATACAGGCGACGAGCAAGCAGTCGCCTTGGCTGCTGCACCGATGACACATACCTCGGGCTTATTATCCATTCCAGTCACGGCACGTGGCGGCGCAGTTGTTATTTTGTCGCGTCCTGATCCTGCGCTGATGTTAGCAGCTATCCCTAAACATCGTGTCACTGAATTGTTTTTACCGCCAACCGTCATCTATCGTCTATTGGATATCCCTGACCTGAATATGAAGGTGGATTTCTCATCACTGAAATATTTTGCTTACGGTGCAGCCCCAATGTCGGTCGAAAAACTGAAACAAGCGATAGAGGTATTTGGACCAGTGATGGCCGGCGGCTACGGACAAACAGAAGCACCGGGCACCATTTCAACCATGCCACCCGATGATCATTTTGTGGCAGGGCAGATTGCATCCGACTCACGTCTATCCGCAGTTGGCCGCCCCAATCCCTTCGTCGACGTCGTCATCATGAACGACGATAAGCAGATCGTCGCAAATGGAGAATCTGGTGAAATCTGTGCGCGTGGTGATCTGATCATGAAAGGCTATTACAAAGATCCCGTCAAGACGGCGGAGACCATTGTTGGTGGCTGGTTACATACGGGCGACATCGGCCATATCGATGAAGAAGGTTTCTTACATATCACCGATAGAAAAAAAGACATGATCATTTCTGGTGGCTTCAATGTCTACCCTAGTCAGGTCGAGCAAGTCATTTGGGCACATCCAGCTGTACAAGACTGCGCTGTCATCGGTGTACCGGATGAGAAATGGGGCGAGGCAGTTAAGGCCGTGGTTGAGCTCAAAGCGGGACAAGAAATTGATACTGCAGAATTGATTGAATTATGCAAAGCGAAATTGGGTAGCGTGTGCGCACCTAAGAGTGTTGATGTGATTGAAGCATTGCCACGAAGTCCAGCTGGAAAAGTACTGAAAAAAGATTTGCGCGCACGTTATTGGGAACAATCGGGTCGCAAGATTTAAGCATTAGTTGGAAACATCTCGACTAACAACATCGATCACAGAAAGAAAACTTAATATGAGTCATATCTACATTGCCGGTATCGCCATGACCACATTTGGCCGACATATCGATCGCAGTCTCGAAGATCTCGCAGGAGAAGCATTGCAAGGTGCGCTGAAAGATGCTGGTTGCAATATCAGTGACATTGGTGCCGCCTACTATGCGGGTATTACCAATGGTCCACTGCAAGGTCAATTTGCGATTCCTGGTCAAGTTGTTCTGAGCAAAATTGGTATCGAACAAATCCCCATCTTCAACATTGACAACGGTTGCGCCGCAGGTAGTTCCGCCTTCCATTTAGCTGTGCAGTCTTTGAAGGCTGGCAGTACCGACGTCGCGCTCGCGATTGGTTGCGAAAAAATGAATATTCCTGATCGCTTGCGCGCACTCACCGTGATGGAAGCAGGATGGGACGTCTCTCGTGCAGCGCAAAACTATGAGATGTTGATCAAGATGGGTGATGGTATCGAGATTCCGGATGGATCGGAATCGGATAAACCATTTAGTAAATTCATGTCGATTTACGCTGCCATGTGCCGCTATCACATGAAGACTTTCGGCACGACCCAACGTCAGATTGCAGCGGTAGCGGCAAAGAATCATGGCCACTCCGTACACAATCCTTATTCCCAATCCCGGAAGACGTTCAGTGTGGAAGAAATCCTTGCCGCACCACCGATTACCTATCCATTGACACTCCCTATGTGCGCGCCATTATCCGACGGCGCGGCCGCAGCCATCGTCTGCACAGAAGAAGGCTTGAAGCGCATCGGCGCAGACAAATCACGTTGCATCAAGGTTGCCGCCAGTGTGATTCGTAGCTTTAGCCTACGTAGGTTCAATCAACCTGAATTGCATTTAGCACGTTTGGCGGCGGATCAAGCCTATGAAATGGCGGGCCTAGGACCGAACGATATGCATGTCGCTGAAGTACACGATGCAGCAGCGATGGGTGAAATCATTCAAACCGAAAATCTTGGTTTCGTCCCGCTGGGTGAAGGTGGACCTGCCGCTGAGCGCGGTGATTTCGCTTTAGGCGGACGCATCCCTGTCAACACCTCTGGCGGGTTGGAATCAAAAGGTCACCCATTAGGTGCGACGGGGATCGGTCAACTTTTTGAGTTGGTCACCCAACTACGCGGCGAAGCAGGTTCACGCCAAGTGCCAGGAGCACGCCACGCGATTCAGGAAAATGGTGGCGGCATGATAGGCGTAGAAGAAGCCGCAGTCGGAATACATATTCTGACCAAATAAATTTAAACCGATGTAAAAAATAGCGTCGATGAAAAATAGCGCATGACATCAAATCACTTGCAGTTCTATAAAAGTCTAAGGAGACAGCTTTGAAATCACATCATTCCTCCCATCAGCAACCACGCCGATCGACCTTACGTAAATCGGCTCTGAGTATCGCCGTCATGACCTTGTGCTCGATGACAAGCGGCTTTGCATCAGCAGAAGATTTGAAAATCGGCAATGCCGACGTCGTCGTGCGCTGGGACAATACGGTTCGTTACAACTACGGTATTCGTATGCAGGAACAAAATCCTGCTTTGTTAGCCAATCCGAATACCGACGATGGCAACCGAAATTTCGGCAAAGGTCAAACCATTGCAAATCGACTCGATTTACTCAGTGAATTTGATTTGATTGTCGATAAAAATTTTGGTCTGCGTGTAAGTGGCACAGCCTGGGCTGACGATGCATATCGTCATCTCTCTAAAGACAAAGTCAATCCCGCCTCGTATAACGGCCTAGCAGGTCCGGGCAACTTAAACGCTTATACCAAGCGCTATGCGCAAGGTGTCTCTGGCGAAGTTCTCGACGCATTTGTGTTTGCCAATTTTGATGCCGGCGACACGCCAATCAATGTCCGTGCTGGTCGGCACACCGCTTATTGGGGTGAAGGATTGATGTTGGGTAGCGCGATGCATGGTGTCAGCTATGGTCAATACTCGCTGGATTTGTGGAAGGCCTATTCAACACCAGGTGCAGAAGCGAAAGAATTATTCCGTCCTCGAAATTCGACCACGGTGTCAATACAACCGGCCAATGATCTGTCGATCTCTGCACAATTGTTCTTTGACTGGGAAGCTGCACGTTTAGCAGAAAGTGGCGCATACCTCGCCTCGAATGACGCTTTATTCAGCGCTGGTGAAAGCTTTATTTTAGCTACTGCGCCACGTACCCTGCGTGCCTTACCTGGTGAAACTGGTAAGCCAAAGAAGACCGGTGACTGGGGGCTCTCCGCACGTTGGAGTCCAGATTGGCTGGATGGCACCTTAGGATTCTATGCCCGTCGCACCAGTGATATTTTGCCGCAACTGTCTTTGATGAATGCCACCACAGCATTACCAGCCGCTGCTTGCCCGACAAGTTCACAATTACCAGTACCGACCGGTGTGCCAGGTACCGTCACTTGCTACATTAACCCAGCCGCGGCATCCTTACCACAATTGGGCGTGGGTCAAGTCGCTAAGTACTACACTAACTTTGGCAGCGACATCGGCGTTTTTGGTCTCTCCTTAAGCAAAAATGTAGCGGGCTTGAGCGTTGGCGCAGAATTAAGCATGCGTACCAATATGCCACTCAATAGTGCACCGGTATTTATTCTGCCAGATGCCTTAGCTGCGACCCGTACTGGTTTTGCAAGCATGACCGCTGCAGCGAAAGCCCGCAGCAATGGTGAAGTATTGGGCGCACGTGGCGAAACGATGCATGGTGTATTGAATTTAGTGGGCGTCATGCCTAGCAATGGCTTCTATGATATCGCCTCCCTAAGTACAGAGTTAACGTGGAATCGTGTATTGCGCGTGACGGATGATCCTTACGGCGTCTATAAAGGCACGAAAACCTATGCAGCCAATCCCTTGAATATTGATGCCGTAACGCGAGATGCATTTGGTATTGCTTTAGGGTTCACACCGAGCTGGTTAAGTGCATTGCCGAATGTCGATATCTCAGTGCCAATTGCCTATAGCCGTGGCTTGCGTGGTAACTCTGCAATCTCTAATGGTGGTTCAGTCGGTGCAGGTAGCTGGTCGGTCGGCATCATGGCCGACGTACAGGCGCGTTATAACTTTGCTTTACGTTACGTTGGCTCATTTGGTCCATTTAGCATGAGTCCAACTGGCGCGATGTTAGTACCAGCGAGCGCAAACTCAGTTTTATCTGACCGCGGTATGTTACTGCTGACGTTCAAAGCATCCTTCTAAATTCAATTTATTCACGGAGACAAGCATGTTAACAAAATTTGCAAAAAAACATATCTGGACTTTTTCGGCTCTGACCTTGGCAACCGCTTCAGCGCTAGCAGCCGTCGGTGCAGATGAAGCAAAAAAACTCGGCACGACCTTAACGGTGTTTGGTGCGGAAGTGGCTGGGAATGCAGACAAAACCATTCCTCCCTACACTGGTGGACTCACCACCATACCTGCGGGCTATCAAAAGGGTTCGGGCCTGCGTCCTGACCCGTTTGCTGGCGAAAAATCAGTGTATTCAATTACTGCGGCGAACGTCGGCCAGTACGAATCCAAATTGACGGCTGGAACACGCGAATTATTGAAGCGTTACCCAAGCATGCGAGTGGATGTCTATCCAACACATCGCAGTGCGGCTTATCCAAAGTATGTACTCGACAATACCTTGAAAAATGCAACTTCAGTCAAGACCATTGACAATGGCTTGGGTGTAGAAGGAACTTACGCAGGCATTCCTTTCCCTATTCCCAAAACGGGCAATGAAGCGATGTGGAATCACTTGCTACGATTTGCTGGTCATACTTATAACGCGAAGTATGATTCCATCAATGTCAGCAATTCTGGTAGCGTGGTGTTAGCAACCACCGGTGACATTACGGTGGAATACCCTTACTACGACCCTAAACGCACTGGCGTATCGGGCGACAAGGATATCTACTTCCGTACCAAGGTAACTTACACCGCACCAGCACGTCGCACTGGCGAAGCCTTATTGATTCAGGATTACATCAATCCTTTGCAAAACAATCGTAAAGCATGGCAGTACCTGCCTGGTCAACGACGTGTAAAAATGTCGCCTGATCTCGCTTACGATACGCCCAATCCAGCAACCGCGGGAACCTCGACTTTCGACGATAGCTTCGTGTTTGGTGGTGCATTAGATCGTTTCGATTGGAAGTTAGTCGGCAAGCGCGAAATCATTGTTCCTTACAATGCGTATAAATTGTCGTATGCAAAAGATCCGTACGCAGTCGCGACTGTCAATCACGTTAATCCAGACTTCTTGCGTTGGGAATTACATCGTGTTTGGGTAGTAGAAGCCACTCTCAAAGAAGGTAAGCGTCACATTTACGCAAAACGGACTTTCTATTTAGATGAAGATAGCTGGTATGCCTTGGCATCAGATCAGTATGATGCACACGGCAAATTGTATCGTGCTGGCTTCACTGCATTCACGCCAGCCTATGAGCAACCCGCACCAGGCGCGACTGCACAATTCTTCTACGATTTCGCTACTGGTAGTTATAACATCATTGGATTGCTCGGTGCTTATCCGTTCGGCATCAAGTACATTGATCCACTTCCTGAGAAACAATGGACCGCTGACGCATTGGCAGGTTCTGGCATTCGCTAATTAGTTCCGGCGCTCTACGTCTCCTTAGAGCGCCTTCTCTTGGAAAAATCTATGCGCATTAAGTTCTCTACCTGCGTGATCGCCTGTGTCGTAAGCTGCGCCAGCTTCGGTATCTTCGCGACAACCGCCATACAAAGTAATTCAGATACTTTGCTAAGACCTGCACGCATCAGTGCATTAGCACCACAGCGTCTGGTGACAGCAATCGCCTCAGCGGGCTCACAACGGATTGTGGCGGTGGGTCAACGTGGACACATTCTGTTGTCCGACGACGCCGGAAAAAGCTGGGCCCAATCTGCTTCCCCAGTCAGTGCAGATCTGACTGGCGTGCAATTTCTCAATCAACAACACGGTTTTGCGATTGGTCACAATGGAGTGGTATTAGCGACCGAGAATGGTGGCGCCACCTGGAAAAAAATACTCGACGGAATCAGTGCAAATCGTCTGACACTAGCAGCACTCAATACCAACGCTACTAGTCCTGATCATCAATTTCTTACCGCGGAAGCACAACGTAATCTCGAAGTCGGTCCCGATAAGCCCTTCCTCGACATCTATTTCTTCAATCAAAATGAAGGCTTCGTGGTCGGCGCCTACAATCTCATCTTCCATACCAAAGATGGAGGAAAATCTTGGGAAAGTTGGTATGACCGTACCGACAACAGTGAAAAATTATTGAATTTCAATGCGATCCGCGCACATCAAGGTTCCCTATTTATCGCCGGAGAAGCTGGTCTGGTGCTGGTTCTAGATCAACAGAAACAAAGATTCGTAAAACGACAAACACCGTATGAAGGCAGCTTCTTTGGTCTACTCGACACCGGTAGAGCCATCATCGCCCACGGTATGCGTGGTAATGCGGTCATCAGCGAAGATGCCGGTCAACATTGGACGCTACTACAAACTGGATTACATGCAAGCATTACCTCGTCGGCAATCGAGGCAGATGGCAGTATTTGGCTAGCCGATCAAAGTGGTGCACTCAGCGTTAGTTCAGATGGCGGAAAGAATTTTGAAGTTGTGAAAATGGCAGAATCTTTACCCCTCTCAGCAATTCATTTCACTTCCGGCAAACTGATACTTGCCGGGGCGCGCGGATTGCGCAGCCTTCCCATTCCGAAAGAGTAAATCATGGCGCTCACTTCTGCCTCTAATGAAATGCCCGTGGTGCGAGATCTGGCCGATTTCCCCGCTAATTCGGGTAATCTACTTGAACGTATTGTCTTTAATCATCGTCGCTGGATGCTGCTGGTTTGCGCCATCATCACGCTCGTTCTCGGTTGGCTGGCAACCCGTGTCGACATCAATGCCAGCTTTGAAAAGATGATCCCGACCGGACATCCCTACATCCAGAATTTCTTGGAAAATAGAAAAGACTTGCGCAGTATGGGCAATAACCTGCGCATCGTCGTTGAAAATACCCAAGGTGAAGTGCTCGATGCGCGTTATCTCGAAGCGTTCAAACGCATCAACGACGAATTGTTTTTAATGCCGGGCGTCGATAGAGCTTGGATGAAGTCGATTTGGACTCCCGCAGTACGTTGGACGGAAGTGACGGAAGAAGGTTTTAGTGGCGGCCCTGTTATCCCAGATGGCTTTGATGGATCCGCTGCCAACCTGGATAAATTACGCGTGAATATCAATCGTGCCAATCTGGTTGGCAACTTGATCGCCAACGATATGAAATCAGCGGTGGTCCAGTTGCCCTTATTAGATAAGGGGGCAGATGGTAAGCGCATTAATTATTGGCAACTCAGTCGCAATATCGACCAGCTACGTGCGAATTTTGAACACGGTGTTGGCCCAGACGGCAAACCTTGGGGCGTGAAAATACATGTGATCGGCTTTGCAAAAATTGCCGGTGACTTACTCGATGGCTTGGTCCAAGTTGCACTGTATTTTGGTATCGCCATCTTGATCACCACCGTCTTACTGTATTTTTATACACGCTGCTTACGTTCTAGCATGTTAGTACTTGGCTGTTCTTTGGTCGCGGTCTTGTGGCAATCAGGGTTGCTGGTCGTCTTTGGATTAGAACTCGATCCTTACTCTATGCTGGTGCCATTCTTGGTTTTTGCGATAGGCGTAAGTCACGGTGCGCAAAAAATGAACGGCATCATGCAAGACATCGCGCGTGGCACACATCGATTAGTCGCCGCCAGATATACCTTCCGTCGCTTATTCCTAGCAGGTGTCACCGCACTCCTCGCGGATGCAGTTGGCTTTGCGGTGCTCGTGTTAATCCCTATTCCAGTCATTCGAGAATTGGCATTGACGGCGAGCATCGGGGTCGCGGTCTTAGTATTTACGAACCTTTTATTACTCCCAGTCTTACTCAGCTATGTCGGCGTTAGTCCAGTCGCAGCACGGCGCGCTTTGGAACAAGAACAACGTCAACTCGCAGGGCATCGTGGAATGTGGGTGGTTCTTGACCATTTTGCGGAAAAACGCTGTTGGGCACTGAGCGCTATTGTGGTTTCACTATTACTCGGAATTGTCGGCTTTATCATCGCTGGTCGCTTACAAATTGGAGACTTAGATCCAGGTGCGCCTGAGCTAAGACCCCATTCACGCTACAACCAAGATAATAATTACATTACTAGCCGCTACGCTCTATCCAGCGATGTCTTTGCCGTCATTGTCAAAACCCCGCCAGAAGGCTGTTTGAAGTATGAAACCTTAGACCACGTCGATCAACTGGCATGGGAGTTACAACAACTACCCCAAGTACGTATGACCATGGGCTTACCCGATGTGATCCGTCAAGTGACTGCCGGTTCTTTTGAAGCGAATCCGAAGTGGCTAACGATTAGCCGTAATCAAGATGTTTTAAACTATGCGGCACAACAAGCAAGCATCAATATGCCTGATTTGTTTAATACGGAATGCTCGGTGATGCCGCTGGTAGCTTTCTTGAAAGACCACAAAGCAGAAACGCTCAGCACAGTATTAAAAACCGTCGAGAATTTCATCGCCAGTCATCCAACTAATCCTGCGCAACTGCAGTTATTGCCTGCGGCCGGAAATTCAGGGATCGAAGCAGCGACGAATATTGTGGTACGCGAAGCAAATAGCACGATGCTGATGTATGTGTATATCGCCGTGATTTTGTTGTGCCTGGTCACCTTCCGCTCATGGCGTGCCACTATCGTCGCAGTCTTACCGCTGGTATTGACGTCAATCTTATGCGAAGCCTTGATGGTCATGTTGGGTATAGGCGTGAAAGTGGCGACTTTGCCAGTCATCGCGCTCGGGGTCGGTATTGGTGTTGATTATGCTTTGTATTTGTTATCAGTACAGCTAGCAGGTCAGCGGCGCGGCATGAACTTAGCACAAGCCTATGGTGAGGCTGTATTGTTCACTGGGAGAGTAGTCGCCTTGGTCGGCGTAACCTTAGCTGCGGGCGTCGTCACTTGGGCCTTCTCACCGATCAAATTCCAGGCAGACATGGGTGTCTTGCTCACCTTCATGTTTGTGTGGAATATGATAGGCGCTTTAATCTTGATCCCATCGCTATCGCACTTCCTATTAAAGAAAGTGAAAGCATAAACAATGGCTGCTTACTTGATTCCTTGGATTGGATCAAGGAGTCGCTAAGTCAATGAGTCATTGCAAAATTCAGCCTACTAGTGCGGAAAACATCATACATAACACGGATGTTTTCTGCATTTTCAACAGTGTAGGCCGTTGTACATGCTCAAATATCGCGCTAACAAAGATCGAATATCTGCTAACGCCATCTCCTCTTGAAAGATTGACTGCAAAAAAAGATTCCCTCTAATTCTAACCGTCAGATCTAGATTCGCATTGTCGCAATATAAGATCATCAGTTTGCGTGAATATTCTGCCGACCTCCAAAAAATGGCCTAATACCCTGCTAATCAATTCCACGGAATTTTGACATTATGCGGCGCAAAATAGACCACTCCAAAGCATCTCCTCGACACAGGGATCGCCTATTGATATCGACCTAAAAATGGGAACGGATTAAGAAATTGGTAAGGACCACGATGAATAATTGATGCCATACATTGCTCCAAAAAGTAGTTAAGGAACAAGGTATAGGTACCGGTTTATATCAACTGCAGCAAAATTGCAGCAAATAACCCGACAGACGTAAAAAAAGGCTGACGTCATTTACGTAAGCCTTTGATTTTACTGAAGAATTTTGGTTGCGGGGGCAGGATTTGAACCTACGACCTTCGGGTTATGAGCCCGACGAGCTGCCAGACTGCTCCACCCCGCGTCTGATAAGTAGAACTATACAGGACTTTGCTGCTTTGCGCAATTTCTTTCTATGCTTAAGTATTATTCGTCGGCGTATTTGTATGGCAGCTTTATGACGCTAAGTAGTTTTATCATCGCTTCACACAGAGAAACAAGCAGGCGGTGATACACTTTCACAGATACAATTTATGTCTTTGCTCCGAAAGCTTTACACCATGAAATTTTGCTCTGCTTGCGCTGCACCTGTGGCTCTGAAAGTTCCCGCTGACGATACGCGTGAACGCTTTGTCTGCACGGAGTGTGGCACAATTCATTATCAAAATCCGAACATGGTGGTCGGCACTGTGCCGATTTGGAATATCGCTGGCGAAGTCAAAGTGCTGCTCTGCAAACGCGCAATCGAGCCGCGTTATGGCTACTGGACTTTGCCTGCGGGTTTTATGGAAAATCAAGAAACCTGTCGCCAGGCCGCGCAACGCGAGACGATAGAAGAAGCTGGTGCGAATATAGAACTACACGAATTATTTTCGGTACTCAGCGTGCCGCACGTAGATCAAGTTCACCTATTCTATAGAGCGACCTTAATTGACACTAATTATTTGGCCGGTACCGAGAGCCTTGAAGTCGCCTTATTTGCTGAACATGAAATCCCTTGGAACGAGATTGCCTTTCCAACTGTTAGCCAGACATTAAAATTCTTTTTTGAAGACCTGAAAAAAGTACGTGTCGGCGGACAATTTAGTTTGCACGAACATGATTTTTATAAATCGCATCGCACTGACTAAACATTTCGGCATTCAGCACTCATGATTCCTTGGTTAGAATTAGATAGTCCTTTCCCTGATGTGGAACAAGCATTGACGGAAGAACAAGGCGCCGCGGGCTTATTGGCCGCCGGTGCAGATTTATCGCCAGAGCGATTATTAAATGCCTACCAAAATGGCATCTTTCCCTGGTTTTCTGAAGGCCAACCCGTGTTGTGGTGGTCGACTGATCCGCGTATGGTATTAAAGACTACAGACTTTAAGCTATCAGATAGTTTAAAGAAACATCTGAACAAATCACTCAAAGATCCGCACTGGAGTTTTCGTTTTGACACGGCATTTGAACAGGTCATGCGTCACTGTGCAGAACCACGCAAGAATCAAGATGGAACCTGGATTTCAGAAGAAATTATTGCTGGTTACACCTCCCTACACAAAATGGGTTATGCGCACAGCTCAGAAGTCTGGCTAGCTGACGAACTGGTGGGTGGTGCTTATGGTATTTGTATAGGCAAGATGTTTTATGGCGAATCCATGTTTGCCAAGGTGACAGATGCCTCTAAAATGGCTTTAAGTCAGTTGGTCGTTTTCTTACGCAAGCACGATGTAGAAATGATAGACTGCCAGCAAGAAACTGCGCATTTGGCGACATTTGGCGCTAAGCCCATCAGCCGACGCGATTTCATGCAACATGTGAACCTAGCCATTAAGCAAAACACAATCAGTCATTGGCAGCCCTTAGATTTACTCAGCTTAAAAGAATACCTACAAACCGCGCATCCCCAGCCAGCAGAAAGATGAATTGCGATGCAATCCCGAACTAATCCGCCAGTGTCACCAATATCGCCAAATGCTAACGATGTTAGTGACGCTGTTGAGGACGGCAATAGTGCCGACGACTACATCACGCTGCATTATTATGCGACGGCGCCCTATGCTTGTAGCTATCTCGATGATAGACAAGCGCGCTCACAGGTGGCAACGCCAGCACATCTGATTGGCAATGAGGTTTATTCGGAACTAGTCAGTCGTGGCTTTCGGCGTAGCGGCGTTTTTATCTATCGCCCTTATTGCGACCATTGTTCAGCTTGTACTCCTGTGCGTACTTTAGTTGACGAATTCAAAACCAATCGCAGTCAACGCCGCGCATTGCGACAACACGCAGATCTGCATGCAGAGATTTTGCCTCTGGAATTTGTGGAGGAACATTTTGAACTCTATCAACGCTATCAAAGTCGTCGTCATGCAGGTGGTGGTATGGATCAAGATGGTCGCGATCAATATGCACAGTTTTTATTGCAAAGCCGGGTCGATACGAGGCTAGTTGCTTTTCGCGATGAACAAAATATCTTGCGCATGATTAGCATCATCGATATTTTGAACGACGGCTTATCGTCGGTCTACACATTCTACGACCCGGACGCACCTCATAGCTCTTACGGCACCTTCAATGTCCTATGGCAAATCGCGCAAACCAAAATTCTCGGCCTGCCTTATCTGTATCTCGGTTACTGGATAGAAGCCAGCCGCAAAATGTCGTACAAAACTAATTTCAAACCGCTGCAAGCCTTACTCGATGGCAGCTGGAAATCAATCTAAATTTAATTCACTTAAAGTTCCTCTACATTATGTCCGATCAATTGCTCTACTCTTTAGCCCGCCCTTTCCTCTTCTTTATGGATCCAGAAAGCGCACATGACCTAACGCTGCCGGGTTTAAAGCGTGCTCACAATATGGGCCTGACGCGTCTGCTACCGAAGCCTGCCGCCGATCCGCGCAAAGTAATGGGCATTACGTTTCCCAATCCGGTTGGTCTAGCTGCAGGCCTGGATAAAGATGGGCGTTACATCGATGGCTTGGCATCGCTAGGTTTTGGCTCGATAGAAATAGGCACCGTCACACCCCGCGCTCAAGCTGGCAACCCTAAGCCACGCATGTTTCGCCTGCCGCAAGCCAATGCGATTATCAATCGTATGGGATTTAATAATGGCGGCGTCGATGCCTTTATCGCCAATGTCCAAGCTTCGCGTTTTTATCAAGAGAAACAAGGCGTGCTCGGTCTCAACATCGGCAAGAACGCTGACACGCCTATAGAAAAAGCCGCTGACGATTATTTACTGTGCTTGAACAAAGTCTATCCTTACGCCAGCTATGTGACTGTCAACATCTCTTCACCGAACACCAAAAACCTGCGCCAACTACAAGGTGTTTCTGAACTCGACGACCTATTATCCAAACTTAAAGATGCACAACAACGCTTAGCAGATCAACACAAACGCTATGTGCCAATTACCTTAAAAATCGCACCCGATATCGACAGCGAACAAATCAAAAACATCGCCGAATCTCTATTGCGTCACAAAATCGACGGCGTAATTGCGACCAACACCACCATCACCCGCGATGCCGTCAAAGGCCTGCAACACGGCGAAGAAGCTGGTGGTTTATCGGGCGAACCGGTATTTGAATTATCCAATAAGGTAATTCGCGCATTGAAGTCAGAACTCGGCGACGCCCTACCTATCATCGGTGTTGGTGGCATTTTTTCAGGCAAAGATGCGGTAGCAAAAATGGACGCGGGCGCCTCTTTGGTGCAAGTGTATTCCGGCTTGATCTATCGCGGCCCCGCCTTGGTACGTGAATGTGCATTAGCGATACGGAATAACAAATCATGAGACTCAAAAAACTAGGCAGCAGCGATTTAATGGTGTCAGAAGTGTGTCTCGGCACCATGACATTCGGTGAACAAAACACCGAGGCCGAAGCGCATCAACAGCTTGATTTCGCACTAGCACATGGCGTGAATTTCATTGACACCGCCGAAATGTATCCCGTCATGCCACGCGCAGAAACGGTGAATCGTACCGAGCAATACATAGGCAGTTGGCTCAAACAATCAGCTCAACGTGACAAAGTCATTTTAGCCACCAAAGTTGCAGGCCCTTCACGCGGTATGCCATGGATACGCAATGGCGACAACGATCTCGATGCGAAAAATATCCGAATTGCAGTTGAAGCGAGTTTGCAACGTCTGAACACCGATTACATCGATCTCTATCAATTGCATTGGCCTAGCCGCAACGCGCCTATCTTCGGCCAGAAAGAATTTAATCCCGATTTGGAACATGGCAGCGTCGCGATTGAAGCAACTTTGGATGTCTTAGATAGTCTGATCAAAGAAGGCAAGATTCGTCACATCGGCGTCTCCAACGAAACACCATGGGGCGTGAGCGAATTTATCAAACATGCCGAACGCAAGCAACAAGCCCGCATCATCTCGATTCAAAACCCTTATCACCTGATGAACCGTAGCTACGAACAAGGATTAACCGAAACCTGTTATCGCGAACAAGTTGGTTTATTGGCCTACAGCCCACTCGCCTTTGGACGTTTAACGGGTAAATACGTTGATGATGCACATGCCAAAGGACGCTTAACTCAATTCCCACCAACCTGGAGTCCACGCTATTTGCGTCCCGAAGTCATCGCCACCAGCGCGCGTTACACAGCGTTGGCCCGCGAACATGGGCTGACACCAACGCAACTCGCATTGGCTTGGTGCTATACACGTTGGTTTGTGGCGAGTACGATTATTGGCGCGACGAATTTGCAGCAGTTGGAAGAAGATATTCGTGCAACTGACATACATTTGAGTGATGAGCTGATTGCTGCGGTCAACCAAATTCATGCGCAAGGTGCAAATCCAGCGCAGTAATAAGTTCGTAGCTTGGCACTGAGCTAAGCCCAATAATATTGCGCGACTACCGAAAAAATGCTGGGCTTTGCAGCCCAGCCTACAGCGTCATTTATGTTCGATCTCAATAAGTTCTTGAAATTAATACTGCCCCTTCAAAAATTCCCGATAAGCGGCAAGAGTAACCGGAAAAGTCATGGCATCCATATGTCCAGCATTCACTTTCAAATATCGTTTATTGGTTTGATTCAAACTATCGAATAAATCACGTGCAGTGGATTCAGGCGTGGTGGCGTCATGTTCACCTGCGATAATGAAAATCGGAAACTGTGCGTTTAGTAACGAGCGACGGTTATCAATTTGGGCGATATCACCAGTCAACTGAATATTCACAAAAGGTCGTGCAAACCAAGGCGTTAAATTTCTTGTGTAAGTTGCAGCATCAGTCCCGGTTCCTTCTAAGACTAAACTATCAACAGGCCGCAAGTTAGCCAGTTTCGCCGCAACAAAACTACCGAATGAATGTCCGTGCACGACTAATTTTCCGCTCACTTTCTTACGCGCATAGTCATAAAGAGCCAAGGTATCGGTTTCGATTTCTTTCAAGTCATGTGTTTGTCCTGTTGAATCGCTGCGCCCAAAGCCGCGATAATCAAATGCGATGACATTGGCATTGAGGTCTGTAAATGGCTTCAAAAAATACGCGCCATCAGCGTCGACGCGAATACCGCTACCTAGAAAATACAATACGGTAAACTCTGCACCGGGTTTATGAAAATACACTCCACGACTAATAGCGCCATCGGCCTGAACAAATTCAATACTTTCGGTCTGATATTCTGGCGCAAGCGTTTTTAAGAGCGTGATTTTATTTCTATCTCGCGGAATAAACTGCTTTGAGCTGACATTGACGGTCATGCAACCAGTAGAAATTAAAACCGTCATCAACAATAAGAGGACACTTTTTTTCAGCATAAAAATCCAAAAGAGAAATCGAGTCTTGCAACCAATATTTTTTATTTCACAACCCGTACCGGAATCGGCACATTACACAGTTCAATATGATTCGCTGCAAACTTATACCAATCACCACTACGATTTCTTTGTGCTTCAACCAGTGCTTGAAATTGAGCGGTATCGGTGCGGAAGACTTCTAACTTGGTACGTTCCGCTTCTGGTACCTCAGCGGCGAGACGTACGGATTTGATTGGAGTGCGCTCTTCAGGTTTTTCATAAAATCCTAATGCCCCCGTGCCGCGTGGCAAGCTCGATAGTAGTTCTATGCCATGCATAACGCGGCCAACTACGGTGATATTACGATCCAGATTGCGCGGCGCATGACCGGTGACGGCATACAAAGAGCTACCATTACCACTATCGGTTTCATTTCCTCGAGCTACGCCAATCGCGCCGTAACAATGTGTGAGCCAGGTAGTTTGTGTTTTGGGATCACGAGCAGCGGCAAAACTATTCACATGGCCGACTTGCGGCGCGTAGCCATCCACATCGGGTAAGCGTGTGAACTGGGCATCTTTTTTATATTTGACCGTAAATTCGCCT
The DNA here is from genome assembly GCF_058808015.1 of Undibacterium sp. GW821-FHT11H02. NCBI lineage: Bacteria > Pseudomonadati > Pseudomonadota > Betaproteobacteria > Burkholderiales > Oxalobacteraceae > Undibacterium > Undibacterium sp. GW821-FHT11H02. Next base: position 57,023 of record NZ_JBXARG010000007.1, read on the forward strand.
TCAACTTTTTTGGCAGCGTTTTTGAATTCACGTTTTTCACCTGGATCGCCCCACTGAGCTACGTAATTGTCATGCGAACGTATCATGGCTAAGCCGTCGAAATAGCCGTCTTTGACCAAGGCTTTAATATTCGCGACATTTTTCGGTGCAAACTCAGGTGCCAATTCGATCACCACACGGCCTTTGTCCATATCCAGATAGAGCGTATTGTCTGGGTCTAATGGCCGCCAGTCCCCCGCTTTTGATACTTTCAAAACATCCTGCATACTGGGCTTGGCGACTGGTTTCGCTGGAGTCTGCGCTGTCGCTATTGTGTTCATAGCGTGAACAGTACTCAATACACTGAGGCAAACAAGTAGCTTGATTTTTTTAGTCATGATTAGAGTCGCTTTCTTTTTTTATGGTCGGCACAGTTGATGGGCTTACGAAATAAGGAATTCTAGATAAAACTGTCGTTCTTTATGATTGCTCTCAACAAATAAGAACAAAGATAAGAAAGTCCGCTTATGCAAAAGTTCCATTTTCTGCTTACAAATTATTTCCCCACATCTTAATTTGCACTTTTATTTTCTTACTTAGCGGACTCTGGATACATCACTATTTGTATAAAATTCTTCGTATCCAAATAGCTTAGTGCCGCATCTTGTATGTCTTTCGTGTTCAGTGCTTTAACTCTATCTTCGAATTTAAATATCTCAGCAGGATCGTCTTGATTCTGCAATGCGTTGCTCATAGCCGATAACCAAAAGCCGTTCGTTTTGATATTCTCCTTACGATTTTTTAACCAGTTCTCTTTAACTTTATTCAGCTCATCTTCCGTTGCGGGCGCGGCTTTCATTTGTTCCATCAGCGCAAAGCTACTGGCCAATAACTTATCGACGTTTTCAGGGCCGCTTGGTAATGCCAATACCACAGAGTACCCCTGATACGGTATGCGCTTTAGCGAGCCGGTGACTCTCGGGCTATACACAGCCCCCAATTCTTCGCGCATCTTGGCGGTCAAACGTAATTGCAAAACTTCGACCATGGCAGAAAAACGCAAGCGTTCTTCAATAGTCATTGCTCGCTCACCATGCATTTGCAGCGTCACCATACTTTGCTGTTCTTTGCCAACATAAACGTCTTTCTTGACTATGCCCTTATTCGGACGTAAACCTCTATCCTTAATACCGAGTTCAATATCGTGTGTCGGCAAACTGCCTAAATAAGTCAGTAACAATGGTTTCACTTTGTCTATATCAAAACTGCCGACGATGAAGAAAGTAAAACCTTTGGCGCTAGAAAATCTGGCACGATAAATCTGCATGATACGATCCAAATCCAATTGAGCGATATGCTCAGGCTTTGGCAATACGGGAATGCGTGGATGTGCTGGGAAAGTTGCTTGAATAAATTGTTCCTGAAATAGGGCTGCTGGCGTTGCCATTTGATTTTTTAAGGCATCCATTTGTTTACCAACATAGGACTGAAACAAGGCTGGATCTTTACGTGGCTGCGTCAATACTAAGTGTAAAACTTGCAGCATGGATTCGAGGTCTTCCTTATTCGAAGTACCGCTCACGCCTTCACTGTTTTCACCGAACGTGGTCGAAACATTGGCGATTTTGCCCGCCAGTATTTTACCGAGATCAATCGGTGATAAATCCTTCACACCCATAGAACCAACCACGGTGGTTGCATAGCGACTTTGCAGATAATCGGCATCCTCAATTAAGGCAGTGCCGCCAGCCCGCGTCGCACTCAACAAGATTTGATCACTCTTGAAATCAGTCGGTTTTAGTACGACTTTGACGCCGTTACTTAAGATCAATTCCGTCGTAGCTAATAAAGCATTTTGACTTTCTTGTACTATTGAACCTGGCGTTAGTGTCTTGTCAAACAAGGACTTTGCTAACACTTTTTCAATTCTGGCATTAACCGTTTTTTGCTCAGCGGATTTAACCATGGCTTGCAATTGTGCAGCGTCTGGAATGCTTTGATCTGGTTTACTGCTGCCTTGATACATAATTAATTTTGGCGCATTAGCGGTGAGCACTGACTTAGCAAAGCGATTAAGCTCGTCTAGTTGAATGCTATCCACTATCTCTTTGTGGAACACATATTCGGCCTCTATGCCCGGAATAGATTCGCCTTGTAGAAAGTTACGAATGAACTCTTCCGCCAAAGTAGCGGACTGCGTTTTTTCTCTTTCTTTGTACGAGTGCTCTAGATTACGCAGAGAATTTAGTTTGGCTCTATCTAATTCGGCCGCACTAAAACCAAATTGCGCCACTCGCTTATTTTCTTCCATCAAGGCATCAATCGCAGCCTGTGCTCCCGCTTTGCCTATAGCCGCGGATGAATTGACTTCCTGGTAGTCGCCAATAATCGAACTAATTCCACTACTGCCGCCCAAGAATGGTGGATTCGCCACTTGGGTCAATTCCCGCAAACGCTCTGCCAACATGGAATTAAAGAAATTTTGAATGCGGCGCTGACGATAGCTAGCAAATGTCCCGTCGTTCTTATTCAAAAAGCGGGCTTGCGAAATACTAATCGACGAAATATTCATTTCGGGATCAGTCGCGATCACGGCTTCGCCGATATTCTTTAGAGGAATACTCGCCTGCGTGCGTACCCGTGGTTTGGCTGGATTCTTTAAGCCGGAAAAATTCTTTTCAATCAAAGTCTTAACCTGAGCCGTATCGACATCTCCCACCACCACGACCGCCATCAGATTTGGGCGATACCAATCTTTATAAAATCGTTGTAAAGCGGCGTAAGGAAAATGTTTAATGACTTCTTCTTTCCCAATCGGTAAGCGCTCTGCATATTGCGAGCCATGCAGCACCTTGGGCAAAATTTGCTTGCGGATACGATCGCCTGCGCCCTTGCCTAAACGCGCTTCTTCCAAGACAACACCACGCTCTTTATCAATCTCCGCAGGATCAAAACTCAGACCGCTTGCCCAATCCGATAAGACTAAAAATCCTTTTTCCAAATTGTCGGGCTTATCAGTAGGAATCGGTAAAATATAAACGGTTTCATCAAAGCTGGTATAGGCATTCAGATCCGCACCAAATTTGACACCTATCGACTCTAAGAAAGACACCAATTCATTTTTCTTAAAATGCTTGCTGCCATTGAACGCCATGTGTTCTGTGAAATGTGCCAAGCCTTGCTGATCAGCGTCTTCCAGAACCGAGCCCGCCTTAATCACCAAACGTAGTTCAGCTTTTTGTTCGGGCTTGCTATTTTTTTGTATGTAATACGTCAAGCCATTCGCCAACTGTCCCTTGATCAATTTTGGCGAATAAGGAATCAAGTGATTATCAGGGTAAGCAGATACCTTGGACACACCCTGCGTTTGCGCTGTTACCTTAACTTGCGCTATTGCGGTGGAAAACGACAGCACTAGCGGCATCAGAGATAAACCTGAGATCAATAAGAGTCGGGGGAAATTAATTTGGCACATAAATCGCTCAAGGGAAGAAAGAATAGCGAGCAAAGTACAACAATTTTGCAAAAAATACAAATTAATCCGCCATTCAAAATAAGCGCTCAGCACAAACAGAAAATCAATTCAAATCCAAAGAAAATCGAGCAAACCCACATCGCTATATAAAAATGTTAGGGTAGACTCCAAATCTTTAATTCAATATCTAGCCATCATGAGCATTCAACTAAAAACCGAAATTCGCAAACAAGCGATCGAATCTTTACAACGCTATTTTGATATCAATATGGAAGAAAGTTTAGGCAATCTTCCCGCCAATGCCCTGCTCGACTTCATACTGGAAGAAATCGGGCCGTGTATCTACAATCAAGCCGTCCGCGATGCTCAAGACCATTTACTCACTCAAGTGCAGGAAATGGACATTGACGTTCACGCCGATGAATTCAGTTATTGGAGTAATCGCAAAAAACGGTCTTAATCAATTTTTCACTGCATAGATGTCGGCGCTCCGCCGCAGAGAGCGCAGAGAAAAACTTGGTTTCTGCTTTTCTCTAAGCCGCCGGCCCCTTTGCGACTCACTTGCGCTCAATCAAAGTGCAAAGAAGATGTTGGAATTTATCCTACAAACTCGGACAATTCTTGACGCACTCCTTCCGCTAAGGAATACTCATGCGGTGCCTAACAATTGACTGAACCACTTAGCGAATAAACATGACAGGCACTCAATTTGATTCTGAAGATCTGATCAAAGCATTATTGCAGCTTTGCAAACAGCTAGAACGCGCCTGGAAAATTGAGGACATACTCAATGCCTACGCACCTGTTGCCATCGAGATTCTGGGCTACCCACATGTATGGCTCGCCCTGTTTAATGAGAGACCCGGCATCGTATCGATTGTCAGTCATCTCAGCGGCGGCATAGAATCCGAAACGTCGCGCTTAATTCAAAGTATAGACATTCCCATCGCGGGTGATCCCATGATAGAAGAAATCATGGACGCAAATCATGTCGTGATAGTCGAAGATGCGCGTACCGATCCACGTACTAATAAAGAGATGGTCGCTTTATTACATAACAGAACAATCATCAATGTTCCACTCATACTCGCCGACCAAAAATTAGGTTCATTAGGCCTTGGGACTTATGGCGATGTCGAGGGTGTGCGCCCACCACAAGCCTGGCAATTAGAATTCATGCAGGCGATGGCCGGTCACGTCGCAGTTGCATTGGACCGCGTTAAGTTTATACAAGCCCGACAACAAGCCGAAGATGCTTTACATGCCTCCGTCGAGTTTGCCAATAGCCTGATCCATGCGATGCAAGATGGATTTTCTGTAATAAGTCCTCAAGGACAACAAATTGAAGTCAATCCTTCATTGTGCAAAATGACAGGATTTAGTCGTGAAGAATTGCTCGGTCATGGCACGCCTCACCCGTATTGGCCTGAAGAAGAAATAGAAGCAATACAAATCGCAATGGACGCCTTGATCGCTGGTGAGTTTAAAGAGCTTGAATTAGTATTCATGCGTAAGAACGGCGAGCGTTTCCCTGTGTATATGAATCCTTCGCCCGTGCGGAACAAAGACGGCAATATCGTCAATTACATCGCCACCATTAAAGATATCTCAGAACGTAAAGCAGCGGAGAATGTCATCAAGTTTCAGGCAACGCATGACGAGTTAACAGGATTGGGTAACCGGCGCGCCTTTGAACACCTACTCGCTAAGCTGTTTGATCAAACCCGGGAAAAATCACAACAGCATGTTCTTTGCTATCTGGATTTAGACGAATTTAAGGTTATCAATGACACTTGCGGTCACGCCGCTGGTGATGAGCTCTTGCGCCAGGTCGCACAATGCTTTAGTAGCTCCTTGCGTGCAGAAGATGATTTATGTCGTATAGGCGGCGACGAGTTTGGCATGATTTTGCACCATCAAAGCGTAGAGCAAGCTTTACAAATCGCAGAACGTTTACAGAATAATTTGTCGACTTTTCGCTTTCAATGGCAGGATCGCACTTTCGCAATTGGCGTCAGCATAGGCATGGTGATGTTGAACCAAAATAGCGAGAGCGTAGGCTCACTTTTGCAGTCTGCCGATAGTGCATGCTACGTCGCCAAAGATGCAGGACGCGGACGTATCCACGTCTATGCCAGCGATGACCCGGCACTCGCCCAACGCTACGGGGTCATGGAATGGATTAGCCGGATAGAAAACGCATTAGCTCGCAATTTATTCGTGCTATATGCGCAGCCAATTGTGGATATCATGGCACCCCAGAACAAGGGCATCCATTGTGAATTTCTATTACGTATGCAGGGTAGTAAAGGAGAAATGATCGCACCGGGTGCTTTCATGCCTGCCGTAGAACGCTACCATTTGGCCGCCCGGGTTGACCGCTGGGTAGTGCAAAACGCCCTAGCGTGGATGACAGAGCATAGGGACAAAATTCAGCTTTGCTCAATTAATTTATCAGGTCAAAGTTTAAGTGACAAAAATTTTCTCAATTTTGTACAAGCCCAAATTGCGGCATCCCAATTGCCGTGCGAAAAAATTTGCTTTGAAATCACAGAAACCGCCGCCATAGGCAATCTCGACTTTGCCAAGAATTTTATGCAAACACTGAGTGCCCTAGGCTGTCAATTTTCACTCGATGATTTTGGCAGTGGCTTATCGTCTTTCGCCTATTTACGTACCCTGCCCGTGAATATTTTAAAGATCGACGGACAATTTATTCACGACATAGAAACGAACCCAATTAACTTAGCGATGGTGAAATCGATTCATGAAATCGGCTGTCTGATGGGTAAAAAAACGGTTGCTGAATTTGTCGAAAATACAGCAATTTTAGATTTACTCAAAGACTTAGGTGTGCATTACGCGCAGGGTTATGGCGTCGGCTACCCTATGCCTTTAGATCAAATTTTGGTACGAAACTGATCTCCACCTTGCAACACCCACATTCAAGCTCCGAATCACTGCTGGTTTATTCATCCAACATAATGTTGCCTCATTCTATGGTCGATAAGGCTTGAATATGATGATCTTGTATCGAAGTGAAAAGTGCGCTTTTTACAAACTCACTATGCATAAATAACAATCATAGAATTTTTCTCTGTCGGGTAAAATCGCATATCATGTGGTGCTAATTTTTTAGATAATTTCGCAGCCACATTTGAAACAAATTCTGAGTTTAGTAAAACCGGATACCATAGGATTAATGTAAGGATTCTCGCTATGCGCAAACGCCTGCCGCCGCTATTCGCGTTACAAGTATTTGAGGCAGCTGCACGTCATGGCAAATTTAACTTAGCGGCGCGAGAATTAAAATTAACGCAAAGCGTGGTCAGTCGTCAGGTCAAACAATTGGAAGATTGGTCGGGTCTATGTTTGTTTTCACGCCACGGCCCACGAGTAGAATTAACCAAGGAAGGTCAAGATTTACTTGACCGCCTCAATGCGCCACTCAATGCCTTACATGCGGCGGTCTATTCAAACGCTGAAGTCGAACAAAAAACACTGCAAATTAACACGCTGGCCTCAGCAGCTTTGACGCTCTTATTGCCACAATTAGCGCAGTTCAGATTGGCACATCCCGATATTCGTACCAGCATTCAAGCCGATTACGCACTAACGAGTTTGCCACCGCAATTGGCCACGGTAGCTATTCGTTTTACCAGTCGTCCTGATCCGACTTTAAAATCACACTTATTAATCAACGATCGTTTGGTCGTAGTTGGCACCGCCGAACTAGTAAAAAAATTGGGGAAAAATCCCGCTAAATGGCCCGCCTCGCAGTTATTACGACACACCCATATGGATTGGTCGGCATGGACCAGTTCACAAGACTTAGCCACACAGCTAGAAGTCGATGGCTTGGAATTTAATGACGCTGTCATATTATTAGATGCAGCGAAACGTGGCCTGGGCTTAGGTATTTCCCGGCTCTCAGTGGCATGGGAAAGTTTAGAGAAAGGCGAACTGGTACTGGCATCCAATCATGTTTGCAACTCTCCCCTTAATTTTTACCTGATGTATCGCTATGACTGCGCGGACAATCCGGCCATTCGCGCGTTTACTGACTGGGTGATTGAAGCCACCAAAGTCTGGGAAAAACGCCTGCAACAATACGGTAAAAAAACTAGCAAGAAAACCTCTCAGAACACATTCAAAAGCTAAACAAAATGAATAATTCCCTCGATTACAGCCTGCAAGACATGCAATCTTTATTGCAGAAAACGACAGACATAGTGCTCGATCAATATGCCAGACTAGCCCAACAAAAAGGCTTTCATGCGTTTGAACAGAAAGAAGTAGCGTCTTGGTTTGACGAGCCATTGCCATTGGCGGGTAGCGATGCACTCGATCTTTTGCAGCTCGTCAAAGAGCGCGTGCTCGACACCGCCACCGGCAATCTCGGCCCGAACATGTATGCCTATGTGATGGCGGGTGGCAATCAAATATCGACTATCGCTGATTTCTTGGCGTCGACCATCAACCAAAACGCAACCAAATGGCATCTAGGGCATGCCATGACCGAAATCGAAAAACGTGTTGTGTCGTGGACCGCAGACATGGTCGGCTTCACACCCGAAGCTGGCGGTGTCATGGTAAGTGGTGGTTCAGCAGCGACCTTGACCGGACTGACCGTCGCCCGCAATATATTTTTCCGCAAACACAATGTAAATAAAAACGGCCTGTTTGGCATGAACCCCTGCACCGTTTATTGCAGCAAAGAGACCCATAGCAGCACCGATAAAAGTGTTTCTTTACTGGGCTTAGGTACGAATAATTTACGTAAGATCGTGACCGATAGCGATTTTAAGATCGATCTCGCCGCTTTGGAACAACAAATAGCCACCGATATCGCGGCAGGTTTCACGCCTTTCTGTATTGTCGGCAATGCTGGCACAGTCAACACAGGCGCCATTGATGATTTAAGCGCACTTTCAAAAATCGCAAAGCAACACGGTATGTGGCTGCATGTCGATGGTGCTTACGGTGGCTTGGTGTCATCTCTTCCTGAACTGAAAGACAAATACTCGGGAATGGAACTAGCGGATTCCGTGGCGCTCGATTTTCATAAGTGGTTGTATCAACCGTTTGAAATTGGCTGCACTTTAGTCCGTAACTGGGAGGTCTTAAGGGAATCCTACTTCAAGCAAGCCGACTATCTCGATACTTCCTTAGAAGCAAAAAGCGACCGCTTAGAATTTAACGAACATTACTTCCAGCTCTCACGCAACGCCAAAGCGTTCAAGGTCTGGATGTCTTTGAAAGCTTATGGCTTCACAAAATTTCAGGCCATGATGCAAAAAGATTTGGATTTAACGCGTTATCTGGAGAGACAAGTCATCGCTGCACCTGATTTTGAATTGAAATCGAAGAGTGATTTAGCAATCGCTTGCTTCCGCTATATCGGCCAGGATTTGCCCGCCGAGAAAATTATCGAGATCAATCAAAGACTGATTCCCGCGCTAGAAGCCGATGGACGGGTATTCATCACAGGCACGCGTTTAAATGGTGAATTTGTCCTGCGTGCCTGCATCATCAACCATCGCAAAACAGAGGCATCTATTGATTATTTGTTAGATGTGATACGCGATGTGGCGTCTACTTTGATTTAATAAATCACTTTGCAAGCACTGCAACTATCTAGTAGCGAGTTGCAATAACTCACGAAATTAACTATGACTGATATACAAATACGTAATGCACTAAACAGCGATGCCAAAGAAATCTGCTCAATTTACAACCCCTATGTTTTGACTACGACCATCAGCTTTGAAGAATCGCCTGTCTCTATCGAAGAGATGGAGCGCAGAATCATCGACAACACTCGTACCTTGCCTTGGTTGCTCGCGTGTAGTGGAGATGTTGTTCTTGGTTACGCCTATGCGACAGCCTGGAGAGCCCGCAGCGCATACCGTGCATCGGTAGAAACAACCGTTTATGTTAGCGATCAGCATGCACGCAAGGGCATAGGATCCATGTTATATCGGGAACTAATTCATCAATTACGAAAGCATCAAATACATTGTGCCATAGGCGGTATTGCCCAACCTAATATTGCCAGCGAGGCCTTACATCAAGCCTTGGGATTCGAAAAGGTCGCTGAATTCAAAGAGGTTGGCTACAAGTTCGATCGCTGGATCAATGTCGCCTATTGGGAGCTATTGCTGTAGCTACTCAGGTACTATCGCCGTCACCTCAATTTCCACACGGGCTCGGTCTTCGATCAAGCCCGCCACCTGTACCGCCGCCATCGCTGGAAAATGTTTACCAATGACATCGCGATAGGCAGCACCAATTTCTTTATACGCTGCCACATATTCTTTTTTGTCGATCACATACCAAGTCATACGCACGATATGCTCAGGTTTAGCGCCGCCTTCAGCTAAGACCTCAACAATATTTTGCAAGGCTTGGCGCGTTTGTCCGGCGATGTCATCGCAATGAAATTGCTCTTGCCCATCCCAACCTATCATGCCACCTACGCAAATCGTGCGTCCTGTGGCAGCGACGCCATTGGAATAGCCGCGAGGCCGGACCCAGCCCGGTGGTTGTAAAAAATCCATATTCATTCCTTTCGATTTTTGTTCTCAGATCTAGCGAGATGACGCCATCAAATATTTCTGCATGTGTTCGCGTAACCTAACTGGTAAAGCGATTGCTTTGCGCTCTTTGACCTGCGCCATCACCAACACGAGTTGGGCTTTGAGTCGTAGATCTTGTTCTTGCCCCAACATTTGAACTTCTACCGTCGCCGAAGCTCGTCCTAATTTAATTACGCGCAACTCGGCCACCAATTCATCACCCATTACACTGGTTTTGACGAAATCCGTTTCTATATGCACAGTTGGCAAACCTATGCCCTGCACCATGTGCATTTCATGAAAACTCATGCCCAAAGCTTGCGCACACCAGTCTTCCACTACGCCATTGATCAATTCAAAATAGCGCGGATAAAATACGATGCCTGCTGGATCACAATGGGCAAAACGAATGCTGATCGGTGTGCTAAAGACTAAGCTCATGGATAGGCTTCCTTGTAATCTTTCAACATTTCCCTGGCAATAATCAGTTGCTGCACCTCGGTCGCGCCTTCGTAAATGCGCAATGCGCGGATCTCGCGATACAGTCTTTCTACCGGAACTTCGCTCATCACACCCATGCCGCCAAACATCTGCACGGCCGCATCAATCACTTGTTGCGCACCTTCGGTCGCGACCATTTTCGCCATCGCGGCTTCTTTAGTCACGCGCTGCCCTTGATCACGTTGCCATGCCGCGCGATACACAAGTAAAGCGGCGCTATCTATCGTCGTCGCCATCTGCGCCAGCTTGGCTTGCGTCAATTGAAAATCAGCCAGCGTTTGCCCAAACATTTGGCGACTGGTGGCGCGCGCCATCGCTTCGTCTAAAGCACGACGTGCAAAACCTAATGCGGCGGCGGCAACTGAAGTGCGGAACACATCGAGCGTCGCCATTGCCACTTTAAAGCCTTGTCCGCCTTCTCCTATACGCTGGCTAACTGGAATGCGGCATTGATTGAATTTCAAACGCGCTAAAGGATGGGGCGCGATCACGTCGATACGCTCAGCAATTTCAAACCCTTCGGTGTCAGCATCAACGATCAAAGCTGAAATCCCGCGCGCTCCCGCCGCCTCACCCGTTCTGACAAATACCACGTAAAAATCGGCGATACCACCATTCGAGATCCACGTCTTTTCACCTTCCAGCACATAATAGTCACCCTGCGCATCGTGTACCAAAGTTGCAGCACATTGCATGGCAGCGACATCGGAACCGGCATTCGGTTCTGATAAGGCAAAAGCGGAGATCAATTTGCCTTGTCCGACTTTTTCTAGATAAGTGGCTTTTTGTTGTTCGCTACCGAATAAGCTAATTGCGCCAGTGCCCAATCCCTGCATGGCAAACGCGAAATCAGCTAAACCCGAATAACGCGCCAAGGTTTCACGCAATATGCAAATCGCACGCGTATCGATCACGTCTTGATTCGCACCGTAAGCTTTGCCACCTATCGCATTCTTAAGCCAACCTGCGTCCCCAAGTTGTTTGACTAAATCGCGACAGGCTTGATCGACATCATTCCCGTGGGTTTGATGCAAATTCTGGCTCGCCCAATTGTCTAATTCGGTTTGTAATTGTCGGTGTTCTTCGTTGAAGAAAGGCCAGCTTAGGTATGCAGTATCTGACATGTGTTTCCTGTTATTTTTACGAGAGAAAATGATTAAGCATCATTCACCATCTTTTATTATTTAATTCTATTTCAAGCCACGAAGCCCCTTCTCCCGCAAGCGGGAGAAGGGTCGGGGATGAGGGTGTTTTAGCTGGTCGCAAAGTTCATTAAATTCCGACACTCCATTTTTCAACTCTGAGCACACAACTCATCAATCTGAACCGCCCTCACCCCAACCCTCTCCCGCTTGCGGGAGAGGGAGTTTAAAACGTTTCCCATAGATCGGTCAGCCACGCTCTATGCGTTGGCGGCGCGGCTTTCACCCGCCCTACATCTTAAGTTCATCATCAACCTATGCAGAGAAAGTCAATTCCAGGGACGCAGTACAAGGCGCAAACCGCAGCAATCCGTTGGTATTGCGAGAATTTGCAACGCCGTAATGCGCCCTGCAATTGGATTTAACTTTAATTACCCTCAAACTTTGGCTTCTCTTTTTTAACAAACGCATGATAAGCCCTATGAAAATCATTGGTCATCATGCAAATCGCTTGCGCCTTCGCTTCTGCGTCGATCGCCTGATCGACACTCATATCCCATTCTTCATGCAACATTTTCTTGGTCATCGCATGGGCGAATGTGGGGCCATTTGCTAAATTATTGGCATAAGTTTGCGCGGCGCTGATCACTTGTTCGGGTTCGCTTAATTGATTAAAAAATCCCCAACGTTCGCCCTCTTCGCCTGACATGCTTCGACCGCTGTACAACAAATCAGCGGCACGCCCTTGGCCTATGATGCGTGGCAAGATCGCACAAGCGCCCATGTCACAACCGGCGAGTCCAACGCGTGTAAACAGAAACGCGGTTTTGCTGCGACTTGTTCCGATTCGTATATCGGATGCCATTGCAATGATCGCTCCCGCACCGGCGCAGATACCGTCCACCGCAGCAATGATAGGCTGAGGACAGGCGCGCATGGCTTTCACCAGATCACCGGTCATTTGTGTGAAGCGAAGTAAGCCTGGCATATCGAGTTCAGTCAATGGCCCGATGATTTCATGCACATCACCACCCGAACAGAAATTCTCACCAGCGCCCGTGATCACGATGGCTTTGATATCGTCGGCATAACACATCGCGCGAAACAATGCACGCAATTCTGCGTAGGAATCAAAGGTTAAAGGGTTCTTACGCTCAGGGCGATTTAAAGTAATCGTCGCGACCTTATCCTTGACCTGATACGCAAAATGCGTGGCCTGATAATTCGCCAAGTTTTGATGATTGCCTGGTAAATCGCTGGCTTTTCCATTGAGATAGTTCATATTATTCTCATTTATCGTATTAATCGTCTGTATCAATGCACAACCACTCTGCTTGCATTTCATTTTTCTCGATCATTTCTGAAATCACTTTTTCAATGACGTCTCGATCCAATCGCTCTACAAATAAATCTGGCGGTAACACATATAGACTTGGCACGGAGTCAGATTTCTTTTCGTAGGGCCAACTAAATCTAGCAAGTGGTAAGAAATCGAAAGTCCATACATTTAATGCGTATCTCCGTCCATCATCTAATGTCACAGAGATATTGCAGAAATTTTCAGTACTTCTATTTGCAGGGTGTTCAGGATCCTGACCATCTTCTATCTCTAACCACAGATGAAACTTATTCATAATTAATCCAAGGTAAAACTAAACCGTATCTTCTTTGCTTGCCGCACTCAAATCCGACTTAACACTCGACAACAAGCTAATCATTTGATTTTTTTGTTCTGCATCCAAGCCAGAAAACAATTCAGCCACCCACGCTTCGTGCACACTGGCCATGGTTTTAAATGCCTTACGTCCGGCAGCTGTGAGTTTCACGCTATAGGCACGTCGGTCTTGCTTATCCGTTACACGCATGACCAAACCTTCTTGCTCTAACTGGTCGGTGATGCCCGTGATATTGCCACCGGTGACCATCATGCGCTTAGATAATTCGCCCATACGCAAGCCATCGGGATGACGTTCAAGTTGTGCCATCAAATCAAAGCGCGGCAAAGTAATATCAAATTCTGCCCGCAAGCGATTGCGGATTTCATTTTCTATCATGACTGTAGTCGATAACATGCGCAGCCATAATTTTAAAGACTGATGATGATCTTGGGTTAAACGTGTTTCCAGATCAAAAGTAGCGTCGCGCTCACTCATCACATCACCTCGCCACCAGCGACTGCGATAGCCTGACCATTTTGCGATGCGCTCGCAGGCGAACAGAGCCAGAGCACGGCATCGGCGACTTCTTCAGGTTGAATCAGCCGTTTTTGAGGATTCCCTGCCGCGAGTTCTACACGCGCTTGCTGTTCGCTGCGTCCGGTTTTTGTCATGATGTTAGCAATCGCATCGCGCACGATATCCGTTTCGGTATAACCGGGGCACACGGCATTCACCGTAACTCCTTTTTGTGCCACTTCTAAAGCGAGTGACTTAGTTAAACCGATCACCCCATGTTTCGCGGCTGCATAGGCTGCAACGTAGGCATAGCCTTTCAATCCTGCTGTGCTTACGACGTTCACAATGCGGCCCCATGATTGCGACAGCATGGCGGGCAAAGCTTGTTGCGTACACAAGAACGTGCCAGTCAGATTGACCGCCAGCATTTGCTGCCATTGCGTTTCTGTCGTCTTTAAAAATGGCGCAGAGCTTGCCTGCCCTGCATTATTAATCAAGATATCGACAGTGCCGAATTGCTCCACGGCTTGCGCAAAGCCAGTCGTGACCGAAGTGCTATCGCTGACATCCATTACGACGGCTTGAATCAATCCAGCCTCGCTCAACTGCTGTACGGCCGTTTGCAAGTTCGATTCAGTACGTCCGGTGATCGTCACTTTGATCCCTTGCGCTAACAATGCCTGTGCAATGGCGTAACCTATGCCGGTCGCACCGCCGGTAACGACCGCATGTTTTCCAACCAATGCAGGATGAAAGAAATTCATATCAGCCTTCCAATAATTTTGCTGCAATTTCTTGCGGACTCATGCCACGACTGGCCGCTGCGACTTGACGCTCACGATCCAGATTGCGTTCTAATTGCAACTTACCGGCGATGTACTGCTGCGGCCAATTGATATTGGTAAATCCTAGTTTGGCCGCTTCGTGCAAAGTCCAGGCAGGGTCTGCCAAATGTGGCCTCGCAATCGCGCACAAATCGGCGCGACCCGCGGCGATAATACTATTCACATGATCGGCTTCAAAAATCGCACCGACAGCAATCGTGGCGATCTGCACTTCATTCCGAATCCGATCTGAGAATGGCGTTTGGAACATGCGTCCATAAACAGGTTTTTCTTGTTTGCTGACTTGGCCTGATGAGCAATCGATCATGTCGGCACCCGCTTGCTTAAACAGTTTGGCGATTGCCACAGCGTCATCCGGCGTGATGCCTCCGTCCACCCAATCGTGCGCCGAGATACGCACCGACATAGGCTTTTGCGCTGGCCAAACTGCGCGCATTGCTGCAAATACTTCCAAAGGATAACGACAGCGATTCTCCAGGCTGCCACCGTATTCATCATCACGCTGATTCGTCAGTGGAGAAATGAAGCTCGATAGAAAGTAACCGTGCGCACAATGCAACTCCATCCAGTCAAAACCAGCCTGATCAGCGGCAATAGTCGCTGCGACGAATTCATTCAAGACTTGCGTCATTTGCGCTTTTGTCGCTGCTTTAGCGACTTGCGACACGCCTTGTAAATATTGTTGATCAGAAGCCGAGATCAAAGGCCAATTATCGGAATCCAATGGCTGATCGATACCATCCCAAGCACGTTTGGTGGAGCCTTTAGCACCTGCATGACCAAGCTGCACCGCGATTTTGGCATCGCTGTTGGCGTGCACGAAATCAACGATGCGCTTCCATGCTTGTGTATGTTCTGGCGCATACAAGCCAGGGCAAGCCGGTGTGATTCTGCCCTCTGCCGAGACGCAAGTCATTTCAGCAAACACCAGACCTGCACCACCCATCGCACGGCTACCGAGATGCACTAAGTGGTAATCCCCAGCGACGCCATCGACAGCTGAATACTGCGCCATTGGCGACACCACGATGCGATTTTTCAAAACCACATCACGTACTTTGAAAGGCGTGAACATGGGTGGAATCGTCTGCTTCGTGCTGGGCATCTCGACGCCTGCTTTAGCGAAGGCTTGCTCCGCAATCCAAGTTTCAAAACTCCGCACATAACTTGCATCGCGCAGGCGCAAATTCTCATGCGACAAACGCTGGCTACGTGTCAGCATCGAGTAGGCAAATTGGGGCGCTTGCATCGCGGTATAGCGATTCACGTTTTCAAACCACTCCATGGAATTACGCGCTGCGCTCTGTATCTTCAGCACTTCAATTGCACGCACTTCTTGATACGCATCCATTACCGCTTGCATGCCTTTGGCACCATGCTGTGTAAAACAATCAGCGAGTTCAATCGCGTCTTCGAGTGCAAGCTTGGTACCTGAGCCTATTGAAAAATGCGCCGTGTGTGCAGCATCGCCCATTAAAACGACAGGCACATTCTTGCCATTGATGTGATTTTGATGCACCCATTGCTTGCAAATAATGCGCGGAAATTTAATCCAACTCGCCGAGCCACGCAGATGACTAGCATTACTCATCAAGGCATTGCCGTCCAAATACTTCGCGAATAACTTTTCACAAAACGCGATGGCTTGCGCCTGATCCATTTGATCGAGTCCCGCTTTCAACCACACATCTTCTGGGGTCTCGACGATGAAAGTCGCCGTATCACCATCGTATTGATAAGCATGCGCTTGAAACCAGCCATGCTCGGTTTCTTCAAATGCAAAAGTGAAGGCAGAAAACAATTTCTTGGTACCGAGCCAGACAAAGCGACATTTGCGCGTATCGATATCGGCTTGGTAAGTCGACTCATACCTTGTACGAATTCGGCTATTCAAACCATCACTAGCAATCACCAAATCAGCATCGTAGCTTTGTGCTAAAACTTGATCATCCTGTACATCGGTTTCAAATACCAATTCCACACCTAATTGTTCGCAGCGCTCTTGCAGAATATTCAGTAAGCGTTTGCGACCAATACCGCAAAAACCATGTCCTCCCGAGGTGACAACCTGACCTTTAAAATGGACATCGATATCATCCCAATGATTGAAGGCTTGCAGTATGGTTTTGGCAGTTGCTTCATCCGCCTTCACCAAATTCCCCAAAGTCTGATCGGAAAACACCACGCCCCAACCGAAGGTATCGTAGGGACGATTGCGTTCAACCACCACAATACGGTGCTCTGGATTTTGCTTCTTCATCAGCAAAGCAAAGTACAAACCTGCGGGACCACCGCCTATGCATAGTATGTTCATGTTTTTATAGCTTCGTTTTTTGTGCAAACTTGGTTCAACATAGATCTCGTAGAGCGGATGCAAGCCGCGCTGTTCAAGTGCTCGGTGTGTTGGCGGCGCGGGTTTCACCCGCCCTACAACTCAATTGGTCAGCTTTAACTTAAATCGTTGGACTTTGCCAGTCTCAGTTCGAGGCAAGGCATCTTTGAATTCGATACAGCGCGGATATTTGTAAGGTGCGACATTGGCTTTGACGAATTGCTGGATATCGCTGACTAAAGCTTCGCTCGCCAAAGGATCACGCGCCTTCGATGTATCACGCAAGACCACAAAGGCTTTGACGATTTGTCCACGCTCTTCGTCGGGTAAGCCGATCACCGCACATTCGGCGACTTCGGGATGTTTCAGGATGATCTCCTCCACTTCAGGTCCTGCAACGTTGTAACCTGAGGTGATGATCATGTCGTCGGTGCGGGCGCGATAATGGAAATAGCCTTCAGCATCCATTTCGTAGGCATCACCGGTCAGATTCCAACCATTCAAAACATAATTTTTTTGTCGGTCGTCAGCCAGATAACGGCAACCCGTCGGCCCTTTCACCGCCAGCCTGCCTGTCACACCCACCGGCGCTGGATTACCGTTCTCGTCAAGAACACAAGCTTGATAACCCGGAACCGCTTTACCGGTCGCTCCTGAACGTGCATGCTCACCCGCTGCGGAAATAAAAATATGCAACATCTCTGTTGCACCTATCCCGTCTATCATGATCAGCCCCGTCGCAGCTTGCCAAGCTTCGCGTGTGGCTGTCGGTAAAGTCTCGCCAGCCGACACCGTTTTTTGTAGCGATTTCAATGAAAAATTCGGCACCATAGGCAGCATCTGACGATAGAAAGTCGGCGCGGTAAAACAAACCGTGGCCTGATATTCGTCTATCGCTTTGAGTAAGGTTTCTGGCGCTAACTTTTCCAGCAACACGGTAGTGGCACCAATCCGCAGTGGGAATAACAATAAGCCACCCAAACCAAAGGTAAATGCTAATGGTGGTGTGCCAATAAAGGTATCACTTGGCTGTGATTGCAAAATCGAACGCGGGAAGCAATCACAAATCGCCAACACATCGCGATGAAAGTGCATGGTGCCTTTGGGCATACCGGTTGTGCCCGACGTGAAGCTGATCAGGCAAACGTCCTCGGCATGCGTATCGATCGCGGTGAAATTGATTGATTTGGACGCCATCAATTGTTCGACCGAACCAGCAACTTCAGAATTAAAAATTGTTATCTGCTGCAATACCGGACTCAAAGTCTGCGCGCTTACCAATTCTTCTTGCAGCGCCGCTGAACACAAGGCCGCAGAGATTTGCGCTTTATCGATAATCACGCTCAACTCTT
This sequence comes from Undibacterium sp. GW821-FHT11H02, assembly GCF_058808015.1. Classification (NCBI taxonomy): domain Bacteria; kingdom Pseudomonadati; phylum Pseudomonadota; class Betaproteobacteria; order Burkholderiales; family Oxalobacteraceae; genus Undibacterium; species Undibacterium sp. GW821-FHT11H02. The sequence continues at coordinate 75,401 of NZ_JBXARG010000007.1, forward strand.
TGGCGCGCAACAATGGCATAGTCGGTACCGCTACGCACCCCACTTTCCACACTGCCAAAATACAGGCGGCCATCATGGGATTGTTAGCACCACGTAGTAACACGCGATTACCAGGCACAAGATGCATCTCATCGACCAAGACATGCGCAATCTGATTCACTTTCGCGCATAGCTCGGCATAAGTCCAGGTCACACTGGCACTACGTATAGCGATTTTATCGGCAAAGCCTTGGGCGCTGATGTCTTCTAAAAATGCATAGGCGCAATTCAGGCGCTCTGGATACTGTAATTCGGGCAAATCAAACAGCAAATCCGGCCATTGTTCAGGTGGCGGCAAATGCTCGAAGGCGAAGGTATCGACATGGGCAGATTGCAAAAATTGCTTAGACATCAGTCAGTCTCCATTAATTGATTGGATATTTTTGATTTTTATTTAGTTTTTATTCAAAATACCGCGATAGATAAATACTTTAAACCTAAACTATTTAAAGGTAAAGTAATTAGTCACATCAATAGGGCTTACGCAAAATTGCGATGGCTAGGCGTGGAGCCGAAGACAGTGCAATTGCACGGCGAGGCGAACACAACAACGCCAGCGTCTGTTTTGCGTAAGTCCGAATCAATAAAACAACTATTTGCTCATACCCAAATTAAAGATAGATTTCTCTTCAAGCTTCAGAGCCAATTAAAAAACTTTCTCAATCAAGCTCAAAATGCCCTTAATTCAATCTATCTCGACTAAAAATTAAGGTATATTCAGCACCTATTTCATCCATTGAGCAGAAGTGGCTTACTTCTGTATAAAAAATTAATGCGTCTTCTCTATTCTTTAGCCTGGTCTCTCGCCCTCCCCTTCGTCCTCTTACGTTTGTGGTTACGCGGCAAACAAGAACCCGGTTATCGACAACACATTGCTGAACGCTTGGGCTGGTATCCACACACAAAGACACAAAAAACCATCTGGGTGCACGCCGTCTCTGCTGGCGAAACCCGCGCCGCGGAACCCATAGTCCGAGCGCTGTTGGCGGCCTATCCAGAACATCATATTTTGCTGACCCACATGACGCCGATAGGTCGAAGTACGGGTCAGGCTTTATTTAGCAATGTCGCTGATCGCCTCACCCAAGCCTTTGTGCCCTACGATATCAATTGGATGATACGGCGCTTTTTGCACCACTTTTCTCCCACCATCTGTATCTTGATCGAGACCGAAGTCTGGCCGAACCTGATTGCACAATGCAAGGCATCAGCAATTCCAGTGACATTAGTAAATGCGCGCCTGTCCGAACGTTCACTTAAAAAAGCCCAACGTCTGTCCAGTCTCATGTTGCCCGCCGCACAGGCAATTGACTATGTAGCGGCGCAATCGGGTCCCGACGCCGAACGCTTGCGCGCGCTCGGTGTTCGTGATTTATGTGTGACCGGCAATATGAAATTTGACGTCAGCCCACCGCCCTTGATGGCCGAACGTGGCGCCAAATTGCGCGCTTATTTTGCGGATCGTCCTGTATTCATTTGCGCCAGTACGCGCGAAGGTGAAGAAACATTAATCATTGACGCTTTCACGCAATTGCAATTGCCTCGTGCCTTATTAATTATTACGCCGCGCCATCCTCAGCGTTTTGATCAAGTCGCCGCCTTATTAAGCCAGCATCAATTACGATTTGTACGACGCTCTTCCTTAGATTTAGATCAGTCTGCTTTACCTATTCCTAGCGACACTCAGGTATTTTTGGGTGATAGCATGGGCGAGATGTATATGTATTACGCTGCCAGCGATCTCGCTTTTGTTGGAGGTAGTTTAGTCCCTCTGGGTGGGCACAATCTGATTGAAGCTTTTGCCATGAGTCGCCCGGTTTTGACTGGCCCGCATACGTTTAATTTTTCCGAGATTACCGAACAAGCGATTATTGCTCACTGCGCGCAACGCGCCAATGATGCCGGGGATGTCATGCGTCGCGCTCAAAGCTTACTCGACGATGTAAGGACACGCACACAAATGGGCGCCCAAGCCCATGCATTTTTCTTGCAGCATCAAGGTGCAACAGAAAGAACCATGAAAGCCATTGCACCACTCATACGCTGAAGTCCACTGAACCTAGCCATTTTTATGGGAGACGCCGCCATGAAATCGTTTTACCAATTCGCAATCACCAGCTTACTACTCAGTTTTAGCGCAGTCACTTTTGCGGCATGTCCGCCCGACGGCAAGACGCAAGAAAAATTACTGGCTCTAAAAGAAAGCAAATGGCAAATCGCTGACGCACAACAACGACAGCAAAGCGCGCTCGCGCTACTCGATTGCTTAGCTAGCCCTGATCCCCAGTTACGCGATGAAATAGCGTTTGAGGCGCTGTCGTTTTGGATGCGTGGCGAACTACTCTCCAGCGACACCTTACATGTCATTCGTCAACGATTACAGACTCAAATCTCCATGCCCCCGGCGGCAAACGATCCTGGATTTCAGCAGCCATTTGCGGCATTAGTATTGGCTGAAGTGGCGCGTGTCGATAGACGCAAAGCTTTCATGAACGAAGAACAAAGGCAAGACATGGTCAGCAAGGCCGCGCACTATTTAAGCCATGTGCGCGACTATCGCGGTTACGATGAAAAACAAGGCTGGCGTCACGGCGTGGCGCATGCGGCCGATTGGATGATGCAACTCTCGCTCAATCCGGCGCTCAACAAATCCCAACATAGCATGATGTTAGAAGCACTGGCACAGCAGATTCGAAACGATCAACACTTCTATCAATATGGTGAAAGCGAACGCCTGATGACGCCGGTATTTTATTTGGGATTACGCTCGGCACTGACGACCGAAGAATGGGATAACTGGTTTGCTAGTTTATTACTGACTTCACTCGACTTAAAGAAAACGACACAAGCAAGCCTGGCACGCAAACATAATTTGACCGCATTTTTTTCGGCACTCTATCTGAATCTTCAAGAAAGTAAGCAAACTGCTTTGCAAGAGAAATTTTTACCGCTCGTCATCAAGTCTTTGAAAAAACTAAATTAAATTAAATTAAGTTAAACACAACTGAGTTCAATTAAGTTGAACTAAAGAACAAAATAAGCATCTTAAACTGTCAGCTTTTTGACCTTAAAAAATTTTATTTTGCATTATCCAACTATCAAGAAAAATCATTTGGAGGATCAGGTATGAAACGCACTATTCCCTTGAACGCAATCGCGCTCGCCTTAGTCACGGGTTTCGCGGCTAGCGGCGCAGCCTATGCTGGCGATGGCAAATTGACTTTAGAGATGCTGTATCACCCAGAACAAAAACAAAATTTCAATGCAGCGCCGATGACGCGCTTATCGTGGGACAATCAAAACCGCCTGATCGAATCCAAGGTCAACAAAGGCGCGGCCGAGCTTTTTGTTATCAACCCAACGACTTGGGAAAAAACCGCCTTGCCCGCCGACGGCAACGTGCTAAATATTCTAAAAGCGGCCAAGATAGATGAAAAAGAAATCACTAAACTCGCGGATCAATTAAGCGCGAGGATTAAACCAGAAACAAAAAGTTATATCTTCACTTACAAGAACGATATCTGGTTACTCGATCTGAACGCGGCTAAAGCGCGTGCTCTAACGAATACACCGAACGAAAAAGAAGATGAAGCATTATTGTCACCGGACGCAAAAACAGTTGCCTACTTAAAAGGCAATGATATGTATGCGACTAATGTCGCGACCGCCAAAGAAAAACGCCTGACGACTGGTGGTAGTGAAACCATTTTCAATGGTCGTTTAGATTGGGTGTATCAAGAAGAAGTCTATGGTCGCGGCGATTTTCGCGCATTTCGCTGGGCACCTGATTCTAAAAAATTGGCCTTCTTAAGTTTTGATGAAACCAAAGTACCGGTCTACACTTTAAGTGGTGATCATGCTCAACCAGTCAAAACCGATCGTACCCGCTATCCTAAAGCCGGCGATTCCAACCCCATCACCAAACTCGGGGTGGTAGATCTGAATGGCAAAATCAGCTGGACCCAAGACCCTTACGCAGGCAAAGAAACGCTAATCGTACAAGTTGACTGGACGCCCGATGGTCGCCTCATGGCCGCTTGGCAGGATCGCGTGCAAACTTGGCTGGATCTGCGCATTTATGACGCCAAACTCAATAGCAAAGCGGTAGTTAAAGAAACCAGCCCGGCATGGACTGAGCGTCTGCCTCTGCCTCACTTCTTGAAAGACGGCGGCTTCATTTGGGAATCTAGCCGCACCGGTCATCACCATTTATATCACTACGACAAAGACTTCCAATTAATCAAAGCGGTCACGCAAGGTGATTGGGACGTACGCGCAGTGCATGGCGTAGATGAAGCCAAAGGCCGCGTGCTATTTTCCGCCAACGAGCGCAACCCTATCGGTAACGATGAATACAGTGTCAATCTCGACGGCAGCAATTTCAAACGCCTGACCGAAGAAAAAGGCACGCACATGGTGCGTTGGAACAAAACCTTCACTCACTATGTAGACAGCTGGAGCAGCATGACCCAGACGCCAAAGCAAGCGCTGTTCACCGACGCTGGTGTGCAAGTGAAATTGGTGGATGATGCAGGTGTACCCGCTAAAGTCAAAGATCTGCAATTGGCAACGGTAAAGCACCAACAAGTCAAATCACGCAATGGCTTCTTGATGGAAAGTGTCTTGTTCTTGCCGCCGAATTTTGACGCGACTAAGAAGTACCCGGTGTACCAACATTTATATGCGGGTCCGATGGCGCCACAAGTACGTGATCAGTGGAGTGCCAATTTGTACTACCACTTCCTGGCGCAACAAGGTTATGTTGTATGGATCATGGATAATCAGAGCGCCAGCAACAAAGGCGTATCGAGCGCCTGGCCTATTCATAAAAAACTCGGTCAGCTAGAGTTACAAGATCAGTTGGATGGTTTGGACTGGTTGCGTCAACAAGGCTTTGCCGATATGGACCGAATCGCCTTAAATGGTTGGAGCTATGGTGGCTATTTCACCTCCTATGCAATGACCCATAGCAAAGCTTGGAAAGTCGGCTTTGTTGGTGCACCTGTAACCGATTGGCGTTTCTATGACAGCATTTACACCGAACGCTACATGGGTCTTCCCCAAGAAAATGCCGAAGGTTACGACAAAGGTTCCAGCCTGAAAGCAGCCAAAGATTTGAGCGGCAAGATCATGATCATGCACGGCACTATGGATGACAATGTACATCCACAAAACACTGTCATGTTTATCGACGCGCTGGCCAAAGGCAATAAAGACTACAGCTTGCAACTCTACCCAGGCCAAGGTCATGGCGTCGCCGATGCTTGGCAGAATTGGTCAATGCAAAAAGCGAAGTGGAAATTTTTGCAGGACAATTTGTAAGACTTAGCATCTTTCCTAGCATAAAAAAATGCCAGCAGCGTAAAACCTGCTGGCATTTTTTTTAGCGCTACAAGTAACGCGAGTGTGCAACTTTGCCCCTTACGGCTCATGCCTCTGATTCTGCACTTGGTCGGAATCCGCGTTGTCGAAAGACGGCTTAGGCTTATAGTTCGCTCACTTGCATTATTCCTGCTAAAGCGAGAGCAACGCATCTTCATCTCGACCTGGCCATACTAACTCTCACCATGCCCCTATCATGACCACAACTCAGCTTGCTACCCCCACGAATACCTCACTAGCACAACGCATCATACAATTTCCTGTAACACGTATCGTATTGGGAATCCTGTCTTTTCTCTTACCTTTTATATTGATACAAGCGGCCTTCAGCAAATCAATCGATGACAAATTGATCGTCAAGTTTGGGCAACTTTTGGGCGCATGCGTAGGCTATGTCTGCTATAGCTTGTACGCGCGTAAAGTAGAAAAACGTGCGACACCCGAATTGGCCTTATCCGGTTTTTTGGGGGAGTTTAGTCTGGGTTTTGCCATCGGCGGCGTCTTGGTCTGTGCCACCGTAGCAACGATTGCTTTCCTGGGTGGTTTTCAAATCACCGCAAGCTCACCATGGTCAGTGTTACTGATTCCATTACTGATGCATCTTACCGTAGGCTTGATAGAGGAAATGATGTTGCGCGGCGTGTTCTTTCGAGTGCTTCAACAATCCCTGGGCAGCTGGCTAGCACTGTTGGCATCGGCAGTCTTATTTGGTGTCATGCATCTCGCGAATGACAATATCAGTGTATTAGGTTTTGCCAATATCACGGCCGCAGGATTGTTGTTAGCGGCTGCGTTTATGGTCACTGGCCGTCTTTGGTTAGCCGTTGCGATGCACGCAGCGTGGAATTTCTTTCAAGACGGTATTTTCTCCGTCGCCGTGTCTGGACACGAAGCTCGTAAGGGCTTATTTATAGGAAAAATGACGGGGCCAGATTGGCTAACTGGTGGCGCATTTGGCATAGAAGGTTCTGCCATCGCCCTAGGGATTATTATTGCGGCGACTATCGGTTTATTGCTGATTGCTAAAAACCGAGGCCATATCGTTTTACCTTATTGGAAGCGTAAGACTAAGTGAGAATACAAGATGGTGGTTGACCATTGCTTCGTTCAAGCACCATCTTGTTTCAGTCGTTCGACAATTCAATACAGATCAGCTTATTACAGAGAAAGTCGAAAATTATTTCTGAACGGTCTCTGGAACGCCACTTAGACCTTCAATGAATCCTTTCGCAAATGGCTCAATGCCGCCGCTCATTGTCAGGAAAATTGCACCTACCAACATCCAGTTGCGATTTATTTTACGGTAGCCATAAGCAAAGCTCAGCACACCAATCAACAAAAATATGTAACTAAGACTATTAAGCATGATTTAGCTCTTTCGTAAGCGATTTATAAAAATAATATTTTAACATCGCATCATAACTAAATCATACTAAAAATCATCTACTGTGGCTTGGACTTATGAAAAACCAAAGGACTAGTCACCGTACTCGGCGGAGCGGACCTAAGGATATGCGGTTTCATGCTGCCCATGACGTGCATTTCGCAGGGCTTGCAATCAAAACGTAAAGTGAATTTTTCGTCACCGTTCACCAAAGTCATAGGCTCTGCCTTGACCTGACCCTGCACACCTGTCACACCCTTTGCCTGTTTCGGGCAAAGATTGAATGAGAAGCGCAGACAATGCTTGGTGATCATCAGCGGTACTTCACCCGCTTCTTCATGTGACTCGTAAGCAGCAGCGATCAGTTGCACACCGTGCTTTTTATAAAATGCGCTGGCTTTATGGTTGTATACGTTGGCGAGATAAGTGAGCGTGGTTTCTGGATAGGGCACCAAAGGCTCCTGCGCTGCTTCGCGCAATGGGCGCTTCCAATGTTGCACACGCGCTTGTTCATGCTTAGCGACCGCATCACGGCGCAAGGCATTGATGACAGACGATGGCACGAACCAAGCCTGGCTCAGATTCAAATCTATCTGTTCCGCGTAGAACATGGTGTTACCCAATTTACCCAGATTCTCACGCAAACCCGCCTCAGCTTTATCCGCTTGCTGCGCAGGCTCCAAAGTGAGTTCCACCACGGTGCTGGTGTTGACACCATCAGCATCTGATAAATTCAACACTAAGCCATTCTCAGCTTCGGACAAATTCATCCATAAACCCAACTTACGATCCGAAGACTTTTTGCTTAATGCCATTTCCCATTGCTGATCGCGATTGCGATGTACCGACATGCCGACTTTGAGGCTGGCAAACTCCGCCATTTTTTCATTTGGATGCACGCGCCAGATTGTGCCATTTTCATTCGTCGTTTTTTTCTCTACGGTATTTGCGTGCACGCCGACGACTTCACGCTTATGCATGTAATTGAGTCCATCGCCGTTCGCTAAGTCTTCATTGGTTTCCAATTCAAACCAATCGGGTCCGAGTCGAGTCACGTAGCCTATATGCAAACCGACAAACTTAGGGGAATCAAACGCACCAATATTATCCAAACGCCCATTGGCAAAATAAGCCGTGTGACCACGGTGGAAAGTCTTATCCACGTTCGGTGTAAAAGCAATCTGCGTATGACCACTGGAAGCACGATAATACTCAGGACGGCGCTCCAAAATTTCATCCAACAACAAACGATAGTGTGCAGTGATATTTTTCACATAGCCCATATCTTTATAGCGGCCTTCTATCTTCAGCGATTGAATACCGGCATCGAGCAAGGCTTCCAGATTCGCGCTTTGATCATTGTCTTTCATCGACAACAAATGCTTGTCGTAAGCGACGACGCGGCCTTCACCATCAGTCAGTGTATAAGGCAAACGACAGGCTTGCGAACAATCACCGCGATTCGCACTGCGTCCATCTTTCGCGTGCGAGATATAACATTGACCGGAAAATGCCACGCACAAAGCACCATGCACAAAATATTCCAAAGGCGTATTGGTCTGCGCTTTGATTGCTTTAATTTGTTCTAAAGTGAGTTCACGTGCCAGCACCAATTGTGAAAAACCGGATGCGCCTAAAAAATGGGCTTTCGCAGGTGTACGGATATCGCATTGTGTACTGGCATGAATTTGTATCGGGGGAATATCTAACTCCATCACCCCCATATCTTGCACGATCAAGGCATCGACACCCGCATCGTAAAATTGATGTATCAATTTTTGCGCGGGCTCTAATTCAGTGTCATGCAAAATGGTATTGAGTGTGACAAAAATTCTGGCGTGGTAGCGATGCGCAAACTCGACTAATTTGGCGATCTCGCTGATTTCATTGCTGGCATTATGCCGCGCACCGAATGAGGGGCCGCCGATATACACGGCATCGGCACCGTGCAGTATCGCCTCACGTCCTATCTCGACTGTTTTGGCAGGCGATAATAATTCAATTTCATTGGTACGTAGGGTCATAATGGGAGCTTATTCATGCGGGAGAAAGAAGGGGCAGATTATAGCGAAAAGCCCTGCTCTATGCCGAAAAGTACGGAGAAGACTGGCACTTTAATAACATAAAAACAAATTTCATTCCCCTTTATCCAAGATAGTCTTGTTCTTAAACCAAGAAAGGGTCTTAGCGAACCAGGATTTCACTTTTCTTCTTTAGGACTTACGCAAAATTGCGCTGGCTAGGCGTGGAGCCGAAGACAGTGCAATTGCACGACGAGGCGAACACAACAACGCCTGCGTCTGTTTTGCGTAAGTCCTATTCTTGTTGATCTAACCATTGCTGCGCCTGGCTCATCGTTCTATCCAGCACGTCTTTAATTTCAATAAACAATGCGTCAACTTGCGTCGCTTCATTTTGTTTGATCGCATTTTCTATTTGCCGCGATATCTCTACAAACTCAAGCGCACCCAGAGTACCTAAAGAACCACGCATGGTATGAAAAATGCGGGCGGCATCTTCGACCTGACCTTGCACCCATGCTTGTTGGGCTTCTGCATATTGGGTTGAACTTTTGTGAATCATATTCTTAATCAGAACCAAAAACGTCGAGCGATAGCTGGGATTGCCTTCGCAAAACGCCATGAAACGATCTGGATCGAAGTACTTTATTGCTGCTTGTTCCTCGTTCGACATCGTCGTTGCGAGCTCCTGCGCCTGTGAGGTTGCCTGCAAATCGCTTGATGGAATCGCAGACGCAAATTCAATGCCCTGCAATTTGAAATAATCATACAGTGCACGCTGTAAGTCAGCTATTTCTAAAGGCTTGCTGACATAATCATTCATACCGGCTTGCAGGCACATTTCTCTATCGCCGTGCATGGCAGCCGCGGTCATAGCAACGATATGAGGTTGCCGTATTGCCGATTGACGCAAAATTTTGGTGCTCTCCAATCCATCTAAATTGGGCATGTGCACATCCATCCAAATCAAATCAAATGGCTGTAAAGCAGTATCGGCCGCCAGCACGATATCCACCGCCTCGCGTCCGTCATTTACGGTGTCGACGCCATAACCAATTCGCTCTAACATCATCGATGCCACCTTACGGTTAGTGGCATTGTCATCGGCAATCAACATACGCAATGGGTGTTGCTGCACCCAGAGTTTTGCTTCCGACTTTATTTTGGCATGCAATGCACTTTCATTAATATGTGCAATTTTCTGCACACTTTGCGCACGCTGCTGAGCCGCACTTCCATTCAAATTCAAAGCAACAATGAGGGCATCGAGCAGCAGGCTTTCTTTGATAGGCTTGAATAAATGCACGGGGCAAAATAATTCGGGATCGAGTGTTCTACTGTCAGCGACATTGCTGAGCAACACCACCGGTATCGTTTTTTTCAAGTTCAAAATTTGCGCCACGCTCAAGCCATTCGCGTCTGGCATTTCAAAATCAATGAGCGCGCAATCAAACCCTAGATCCTCGGCAATGAGCTCATGCAAAGCAGATAAGTTGTGAACCGCTGTACTGAGCACGCCGTAATGTGCCAACCTCTGTTGCAAGATACGCAGGCTGCTTGCATTATCATCTATCACCAGTGCACGCTTGCCTTGCAACGCCTGCAATATCGCCAGCGAGGCATGGGGTGCACTCAATGAACCAGACAATGAGGCTGACGTCAGATTACTCGCCACTGCCGGATGTGCCTTAATACGTACGATAAAACGACTGCCGCGCCCCACTTCACTATGCACTTGAATTGAACCATGCATCAATTCAGCGAGACGGCGGCTAATTGCCAGACCCAAGCCTGTACCGCCATATTTGCGTGTGGTCGCCGCGTCAATTTGGGTAAAAGGAGAAAACAATAATTCAATTCTATCGGCAGGTATACCAATCCCCGTATCGCGTACCGTAAAGCTTAACATCTCGGGTTGCAGCGGATTCTCCTGCTGTACATGAACATGAACTTCTCCCGACTCTGTGAACTTCACGGCGTTGCTCAGCAAGTTCAGAATAATCTGGCGTAGACGTGTGATATCCCCCATCACCAAAGCGGGCACTTCAGCATCGATTTCATACAGTAATTCCAGGTTCTTACGATTTGCCGCACCCGCGACCAAAGCCAGACTCTCCTCTATCAATTGCACAACCGATAAAGGCTCACGTTCCAAATCCATTTTTCCAGAGTCTATCTTGGAAAAATCAAGAATATCGTTGATGATCGTCAGCAGAGCATCGCCCGAAGAGCGTATGGTATTCACATAATCGCGCTGTTCGGCGCTAAGCGCGGTTCCCGCCAGCAGATCCGTCATACCGATGACACCATTCATAGGTGTACGAATTTCATGACTCATAGTCGCCAGGAACGCGGCCTTAGCATGGACTGCTTGCATGGCTTCTTCGGTTTGGTGAGCCAGATCACGCGTGCGCTCCAACACCCGCTTCTCTAATTCCGCATTTTGTGCCATCAATGCATTTCTTGATTCACGTAATGCATCCGCGGTATGCTCCAATTCATCACTGATTTGGCGAAATTCAGAAAAATAGGTACGAATTGGGCTATGCTCTAAATCACCATGCCCTAACTTCACTGCCGCACGGGCAATGGCGCTGATGATGCTATTGAGGCGGCGCGCAAACCAGATACCAAATGCAGAGGCAATCAACGCTAACAAAGCAGCAAGTAATAAAGTTCGTTGACTCTTTTCCTTGATCACATAGTTAAAATCATCGGCTGGCAAGGCGATGATCAAACGCCATTCAGGAAAATTCGCGCCGCGTGCTAATTTATTTAAGACGGGATAAGTTGAGCTCTGTTCATCCTCTGGTAAATGATTGAGCAAGGAGGCTTGCGATAATATCGTTTGCCCATTCAATTCAAACTGAAAATTCTCACAACGGCCCGAATCCAGGCAAGTCGCATTCGCATTCTTCTTTTGAGTAGCTTGCTCTTCGGTTCTATAAATAATTCGCGAGCCCGATTTGATACGTTGAGGTAAATTTTCTATAGCGCCACGAACCATAGGCGAGCTTGACGTGAGTGCCGACATCAAAGGAATATCACGCGCCCCACTAAGTTCGTTTTCTATGGAAGAAGCGACCAAATTACCTTTATGATCAACAATAAAGGCAATCGCATTTGGACTGATTTGCATGCTCTGCAGCAGTTCATTCAGCAATTTAAATGACACATCAAGTGCCAATACCCCGATTAATTCACGCTTATCATTTCGAACCGCTACTGAATGGGCGATTTGTAATTGGTTGCGTGAAAAGGAAGGATACACATCGGTCCAGGCACGTTGATCGGTAGCAGTACCGGTTTGATCTGCGGCTTTCATCGCAGCTTGATACCAAGGGCGCGAGCTCGCCACGTAGTCAACTTTATCTGTGCCTATCAACATGCGTCGGTCTAAGGGGAAAACGCTGCGATAGTGTTTTCGTTTGGTTTGACCCGCCTCTTGCACCAGGATTTCCGGCAAGGCATCTTCGTCGTATAAATTAATTGCACGATAGCTGCCATCCACCGATGCAAAAGAGACGAATTTAACTAAGCGTGTACCACGCATTGCCCCCCAAGCGACCTCTTCAAAACGATCTGAGCTAGTGAAATTTTGCGGATCGGGTTCGCCACCGACAGCATCGCCATAACTGGAAAAATAATTCATCAGGCGACTACTCTCAGCCAAATCTGCATTCGCCGCCTCACTGGCACGCAAACTTGCTTGCACCATCACACTATTGGCCGCATCGATTGCGGTCTGTTGCGCGGCCGTGTAACTAAACCAGGTAATTAACAAAGCCGGAACCAGCACCAACAAACCGATGGCGAATGGTAAAAATAATTTGAGATGGATATTTTTCACACCCAGGTCATCCCCGAAATGAAAACAAGCCTGCGATCAAAAGAGAGAGAAGATTCTCACAAGTAATAAAATCAGTATCTTAGTGAAAAATCTTAGTGTCAATCCCTTTCTAAACTGTTGGCAGGGTTTTAAGTATAGTGAGTGAACTTTCGCAAAAAAATGTCTTTTTTTAACTCAGATTCCTCAATAGGATTTGCGATGATGGTGGATGTGATGTCTGAAGCCATTTTGTCGCAAATGAAGCGCCAACAAGCAGTCATGTATCAAAAGGAATAAAAATGGCCAAAATGCGCCGCCTGCACAGCAATAGCAGCAACTTGATAAATTGATCGCTTTTGCACTTCAAGGTCCAAGATTTTCTTCGCAAGCTTCTCAATTTTTCAAAAGTGGGCTTGGAAAAGCCTTGAGCAATCCTTCCCTGCCTAGCGCTGCCCAATACAGGGCGATATCGCCAGGCGTGATTTCTTGCCTCGCTTTGATTGGGATACTTTCCCAGGCGTTCAATATTCGCTGAGGTTCAATGCTATCTTGCCAGGTATAACAACGGCAAAATTCGAGCTATTTTTTACCGCCCCTATATTTTGTCGCAATAAAAGTGCAGCTCTCGATAGACGCCAATTTGTGCTAGATGTTGTGGGATTTCTATTCACTTAATGCGTGGGAGGCGTGGCATTCTTCTATGCTCGTTTTAGCTTATGGAAACAATGCGATTGCTGCCCCCTTTGGTTCCTGTTGTCATATATATCTCGAAGGATAAAAAGAATTAATTTAAAAATTTAAGAGTGGTTATACATGTTGATATAAGTGATGCAATTTGCGTTGTCATCGGATAAAACCACAAGCAAGTTTGCACCTTCTTTTTTAAGATAAGTTTCATGAAGAATTGGTCGATGATTAAAAAATCGTGCTTCACCGACTAGCTTCCATCCTGCTGTTTTCGCGATTTCTCGAAAGTCTTTGTAGGGAATACACATTGTGGAGTCCAAGAACAATTGAAAACTAGAGACTTGCTCTCCTAGTGTTAGCCCCATACCAAAATACCAATCAACTCTAGGCCTAAGATAAAATCTAGACATATTTGGATAATTTATCTCAGCATCCTTTAATGGCTTATCAGAAAATTTCACATTAAATGCACGTTCTACAGCCTCTCTCTTAGTTCGACCGTCTTCACTCAACAAGACTTTGCCGAGATTCAGAACGAATTCGTCTTTCGAAAATGGATAGGGTGGAAGAAATTCCTTCATTGTCTCAGAGGTAGGCACCTCTTTTTTCCCTTTATCACTCTTATTTTTCGAATTTTCTTGAGCAAGAAAAGCATTAGCATTTGATTCACCAATCAAATTACTAAGCAAGAATAACGATATCGCCATAATCATCGTCTTAAAAACTCGTCGGCTTCGCTTCTGCCATTTTGAATCCGTGCACGTCTCAAATTCACCGCCTACTAAATTTTGAATAGCCATTTCTTCAAGCTCACTGTTCAATAAATTAAAAAAATTTAAGGCCTTACTTTTTTTCCAACAAAATATTTCGCTGCAAGCCGTTTGATTCGTTTTTCCAATAACCTCATTGGCCAATTCAAGCGGTCGTACTCAACAATACTGCATTCGTCTTACGCCACTCGCGACACTCATCGCTTCTTTGAATTTTTCGCTACCAACAGTCTGGCCTTGCTGCAAAGCGAGGCGAATATCGTCAAGTGCCTTTTTCTTCTAATGCACTTCTAAGAAAATATCGGTAAGCGGCTTGCCGTGTTTGTATATGCCTGCCGAAAGCGACGTACTGAAGCTGTGGATACAAACCCGTATCGGCACTAGTTCCTGTTAACCTAGTGCATGATATCGATAACTTGTGCATTAAAAAATACTTTATTAGCTCAAACAAAAAAGAGAGCCAGGATTTCTCCCGCTCTCTTTAATTTTGCTGTACCAATTTAATGTGTACGATCAATTCACATTTAATTATTGTTTACGACCGTTAAACGTTCCTTGTCCTGACTGATTGCCTTCCCATTGCCACATCCCCACCACGGCGCCAGACTGCAAATCCACGGTACCCATGAATTTTGCACCGCCGGCTTTTCCTGAGCCTGCCAGGGACAATTCTCCATCTGGGCTGACTGTGCCGGATACGTTGAAATTGAAATTATATTTGCTTGATTTACCCATGCCCGTGACATTGCCGTTCTTATTGATCATGACGTTGACGGTGCCCTCGTCGTCTCCGGTAAATTTAACCGCATACACGCCAACCAAGCCTGAAGTTGTTACCGGTGCGGATGGCGCTGGTGCTACATACTGTTGAGCTGCGACTTGAGAAGGTGGTGTGGCTTGAATAGAATTGGCCGCATTGTTCTTCGACGCTTGTGATGTCGCTTGAATTAACTGCTCTTTGTTACGCACGCTTTGCACGATTTTATTGTAGTTATCGAGCAAGCTGGCAGCGATCAACTTACCTTCGGGTGTTTTGCTATAACCACCGGCGCTGGCCCAACCAAAGCCACCCCAACCCCAACCACCCAGACTAAAATCCATTTTACTGGCTTGACCTTCAGCGCTTGCGACTTGAATGCCTGAGCGCACATCGGCTAACAGTAAAGTCGTTTCAGCTTCTTTAAATTTAACACCCCCGGCGAGCCCACCGAGTGCGCCCCAACCGCCGCCGAAACGTCCTAACAAACCACCGACGGCACCACCGACACCGCCAGTATCACTGGCAAATTGCACCGCTGGTGTCATGACAAAATCGGCTGCCTGCAATTGACCACCGCCGACATTCGAGCCTTGTTGCAATTGCCCAGCAGAAGCCAGTTCGCGTTCTTGACGAATATTTTGCATCGCCACACCGCGTTCAACTACCGTAAAACAGCCAGACTCTTCGACTATCATGCGCAACATGGTCGATGGTGAACCCAGTTTGTATTGCGATAATGACGCTAACATATGACTTTGTGGTTCAACCACGGCCAAAGTGCCAAAATTCTTGGCACACTTCTCAATCGCTCCTTTTTGTATGCTTTGTGCGCTGGCTGTATTTGCCAGACAAGCACTGAGTAACAAAGATGAGACGGTCAATAAAGGCGAACGAAAAGTCATAAAAGCTTCCTTATATTCAAAAATTAAGAATCTCTGGCGTTGAAGCCTCACTCAAATCATAAAGTGAGCGAACCAACATAAAAAAAGGAAGCGAGTATAACTTAAACTTTAGCCAATACTATTAATTTAGCGATATTTGCAGAGAGGAGCCGATAAGAGGCAGAAAAACCGCGACAGTAGTAAGACTATCGTCGCACTCAGGCGCAGTTTTCCTTGAGGAAATATAACTCGGTATTGACACCTTATTTTGCCTTAGCGCGTGCCTTAGCCCGCGCTGCCGCATCCGCTACCCATATGTCCAAATGTGGCTCATGTTTTAAGACTCGAGCGCCCGGATCTATGGTGTATGTGGCGTTTGGTGGCAAAACGACTTTACCCACACCATGCGTCATAGGCAGGCTGACGATTTTGTCATTGACCCTGACTTGCAAGGGCAAAGGAAATTCGCTGTCGTCTGGCAATTTCCATTTCAAATGCAAAGTATTCCCTTCGCGTTGTTCCAAAACTTCTGGCAAACGTGCATGTGTCAAATAGCCTTTGAAGAACCAATTCCAATCTCTCTTGGTCACTTGATTCACGATCTGAATAAACTCTTTGCTAGTGCTGTAACGCGGTGCGAAATTGCCTGGTTTGGGATCATTGCGACCATACACCAACAAGCGCACGGCTTTAAAAAAGGCTTCATCACCGATCAAACCACGTAAGGTATGCAAGAGATTAGAACCTTTAAAGTACACATCATTGCCGGGGCCATTCGACACATCGTGCTCGCTCATAGAGTGACCGGTCACCATAGGGAATTTATTCACGATACGAATTCTTTGCTCGTGTAAAGCCACCTGATAATCACGCTCACCACGCAGGTATTGCAAATACAGCGGTTGCATGTAGGAGCCGAAACCTTCATGTAACCAGAAATCATCCCAATTCTCATTGGTCAACTGATTACCAAACCATTCGTGTGAAAATTCATGATGTAAAAGCCAGTCATAACCATGGGCAGACTTGAGATAATCATTGCCGTAAGCATTGATGGTTTGATGCTCCATACCTAAATGCGGCGTTTCCACCACGCCCATTTTTTCTTCACCAAACGGGTAAGGACCGAATTTACTCTCAAAGAAATCCAGCATAGGTGCAAACTCCGCCATCAAGCCTTGTGCCTTTTCTTTGTTCGCTGGCAGATGCCACATGCGCAGCGCAATCCGATTGCCAAAACGGCTCTGATACTCGCCTTCTAATAATTCATAAGGGCCTACGTTGATGGCAATCCCGTAGGTACTGGGATTTTTGGTTTGCCAGTGATAGGTACGCCAACCGTCTTTTTCTTCCATGCCTTGCGCTACGCCATTGCCAGCCACGACAAGAGGTGCAGGCACTGTGATATGGAGGGTCATCAACTTTGGTTTTCCCATAGGGTGATCTATACATGGCCAGAATAAATCGCAGCCCTCACCTTGCACCGCAGACGCTATCCATGGCTCGCCAGATGGCGTCTTGCTCCAGACAAAGCCGCCATCCCATGGTGCGCGCTTGGCAATTCGTGGTATGCCATGATAACGGATACTGACTTCAGCCTTTTCACCCGTTTTCAAAGGCTTGGGCAGAGTCAGGAACAAGCGTCCTTCGACATTGCTGATCGCGTCAAAGGCTAAGGGCACGCCATCGATAGTGACTGCCTCAATTGGCAAGTTCTTATCCAATTCCACGGCAATACGTTTTAAGCTTGATTTGGCAGAAAACACCAATACCGCTGTGCCTTGAATGCTGCGTGTTTCCGGATCTAGCTTTAAGCTCAAGTCCGCCTTTTCAAACACCATGGCGAGTTGCTCGGCACTACGCTCGGTGCCTGAACTCATGGTGAAAGCGCTAGGCTGGGATGAAGCAGGCAAAGTGTTTTGCGCCTGAACGCTGGTGACGTACAAGATTGAGCACAACAAAGCGAGAGTTTTAAGTTTCATAGAGTATTCGCGGTAGAGATTAATAGTAGGACTTATGCAAAACAGACGTTGGCCTTGCTGTGGTCGCCTCGTCGTGCGATTGCACTGTTTTAGGCTTCACTCCCCCGGCTCAAACATGCTCAAGGGTTGACACTAGCCAATGCGATTTAAAGAGCTTAAATTGGTTATAGATATATTTAGAGCGCAATCCTATCCTAAAAGTTCAACAAGCTGAGCGGGAATTTATATTGACATGGCATACTGGCAATCCTTACCGCATTCTTTGATTGAAGGCCAGATCCATGCATCTACCCCGCTTCCTTATTTCTTTCGTATTAGGTAGCTTAATCTCTATTCCCAGCATGGCTCAAGATCTATTGCCTAGCAGCGTAGAGAGTTTATTAAAGAAAGCCAATCTCCCAAAATCGGCCCTCAGCGTCGTGATTGCGCCAAATCGCCAGAACGGTGATGTGCTCAACCTACAAGGTGATAAAGCGCTCAACCCCGCCTCAACGATGAAACTACTGACCAGCTTCATCGCTCTAGATGAACTGGGTCCGAACTTTCGTTGGAAAACCCAGATCTACGCCGATGCAACGATCAAGCAGAACAGCTTGAATGGCAAACTGTACTTTAAAGGTGGTGGCGATCCCAATTTCACCTGGGACAAATTGAGTCAGCTACTACGCAATTTACGCCAACTAGGCTTACGTGACATCCAAGGCGACATCGTGCTCGATCGCAGTTATTTCCAACCGGCTCGCCCCGAATTGAACTTCACGTCCTTCGATGAAAATCCCGATGCGTATTACAACGTTATTCCAGATGCCCTACTTATACACAGCAATATCAGCGCATTTTCCATTAGCGCTGATAGCAATACGGTAGAAACCAAATTATTGACGCCTATGGAACGCGTCACGCTAAAAAATCAAATGACACGCAGTAACGCAGCTTGCAATGAATGGAAAAATGGCTGGCTTGCACCGCAAACCACGATCGATAAACAAGCACAGATAGAGATCACGCTCAGTGGCGTTTTTCCTAAAAACTGTCAAGCCACGGTGTATCTGAATGTCATGGAACGCAATGCCTATATTGGCAGCGTGATACGCGCACTCTGGACCGAACTGGGTGGCAGTTGGCAAGGACAAATTCAAGACGGCAGCACGCCGGCGAATGCTACCTTGCTAGTGCAGAGAGAATCTGAAAGCTTGGCAGAAACGATACGCATCATCAATAAATTCTCCGACAATGCCATGGCACGCATCTTATTTTTAACCATGGGCGCCGAGTCGCCGCTAGCGAGAAATTTTGCCGATACCAGTCAAACGGCAAATGCGGTAGTGCGCGCCTGGCTAGCAAAAAATAATATAGCCGACACCGGTTTATCTATTGAAAACGGCTCGGGTTTATCGCGCAGCGATCGCATTAGCGCGAATCAATTAACCAGTATTTTGAGAGTCGCAGCGAACAGCAACTGGTATCCAGAATTTGCTGCCAGCTTACCGATAGTTGGCATGGATGGCAGCATGCGCAAGCGTCTCAAATCCAGTGCCGCAGAAGCGCGTGCGCGGATTAAAACGGGCACGCTAAAAAACGTCGTCGCGATTGCCGGTTATGTACGCGATCAGCAGCAAAACGACTGGATCGTGGTAGGAATAATCAATAGTGATGAGGCTGGCATCAGCCGTGCGCGTCCGATTTTGGACGAATTAATAAATTGGGTGGCGAGCGGCAGGCCGTGATCTGATCGCGATTGAAATCACCGTTCACACCCAAAGGTCGTTCAGTTAAGGTGAAAACAAAATGATATCGAGTGGTAAATAAATCGCTTTGCTAGCAATAGGATCGAATTGAACACTTGCGGCTTTAGACAAAAATCAAAACCACTCAACGCCTAGACGCCTAGACGCTGAGAGGCAGAGGCGCAGAGATACGCGGAGAGAATCAGTAAGGTCTTTGCTTTTCTCTGAGCTCCCCGGCGCCTCGGCACCTCGGAATTGAAGGGTTTTAAAACATGATTGAACGCCCAATTTGTTTAAAGAACAGCTCTACCGTTCGAACCCCGCATTTTGCGTTCTATCTCATTACGATTGCATCGAGACGCGTAGATTCGCTACAGTAATAGCGACTTACTCGTTCATTGATTTTTGCTCATTGATTTAACAGGAGTTTCGCCATGATAGGCTTTTTGCTTTGGATTATAGTGTTCTTGCTGTGCTGGCCTCTGGCCTTGCTGGCGCTACTGCTTTATCCCATCGTATGGTTATTACTCCTACCATTTCGATTACTGGGGATTGCGCTCGATGGGGTGTTTGAATTATTACGCGCTATCGTGTTTTTACCAGCACGTATCTTAGGTGGCAAACCGCGCTAATCGATTTAGCTACCCTATAAAGATCAATGTGTCTGATTGAACATGTCCTGCAATTCTTCACACCAGTCCTCAGCATCGTGTAGCCCTATACCGAGGTACTGGCATACGCGTTCACTGGCCTTAAACCACTCGGCTGAACTTTCCTGTCCTTCGTACTTTTGAATCGCATATTCGGCCAGGGTCGATAAGGCGATCAAGCCCCGCACACCGTCTTCGGTCGCCGTATCTTCTAAGGTACTGTAATCATGGTGCAGCAAAATCGCCGTTGATACTTGTTCTGGCAAACCCCATGTGCGTGCCATCAAAGAACCGATAGAAGCATGATTAGTGATGTGATGCTGGTCTTCAATTTGTGTTAATGGCAGATCGAATTCATTATTCGCCTTCGCCCAAGTCTCAGCATAATCAGGAAAGCGTTCCATTAAAATCGGCACGCCAATATCGCAGAACAAACCAAAGGTATGGGCGACATCAGCCGAACAGACAGGAAAGCGCTTCACCATTGCACTCAAAGCCTGCGCCCGCTTGGTCGAAAAATCCCAAAATTTACCGAGCGCCGGCCCCGCAGAATTAACCGACTGACGCGCAAGAATACCCGTCATCAGCATGCCAGTTTGATTAGTCCCTATCAAACCCACTGCATGATCGACCGATTGCGCTTTCAAACGCAAACCAAAAAAAGACGAGTTTGTCAGCTTTAATAAAGACGCCGCGAGCGACACATCATTGGCAATAATTTTTGCTAAACCTCGCGCACTCGGTTCATCCTTATTTAATTCCTTTTGCATCTCGACCAGTAAACTTGGGCGTGGTGGGATACGTATGGTTTTTAACAAACTATCGACAGCTTGCTTGTCAGACACCACAGGTTGGACGCTAGAATTCATCGTGATTGCAAAAGATAATTTAAAAAAAATATTAGACTGAAGGAAGGCTTATTCCCAGTATTAGACATTATTTCCTTTGGGAAATCAATTCAAACCCAATAGTAAGCTCATTAGGCCCTAGAACTAGCCCTCAGTTTATATGCTCATTGCACGCTCTTAGTTCGTTCAAACATGGCCGAGTTCTATGAAACCCCTCCAATAGTTTAATCAATTTCAATTACTTTAATGGAATCGGCAAATGACGTTCAACAGGCACCGCTGTCACACTATTTTGAGGTGAACCTTCAATCAATTTATCAGAATAGGTCAAATACACCAGCGTGTTTCTTTCCACATCAACCATGCGCACTATTCGCAATTTTTTAAACAAAATAGAAAGACTTTGATTAAATACTTCTTCCTGTTGCTTCAAAGGTTTTTCGAAACTGATCGCGCCGACTTGACGACAAGAAATCGATGCTTCGGCTTTATCCTCGGCCAAACCTAAACCGCCTTTAATGCCGCCAGTTTTAGCACGCGACACATAGCAGGTAACACCTTTGACTTTGGGGTCATCGTAAGCTTCCACCACTATTTTATGATCGGGGCCAATTAGCTTGAAAACAGTATCAACACTACCGATTTTTTGGGCTTGCGCATTGTTCGCGATCAATAACAAACCGAAAATTACTTTATTGAGATGCTTCATTTTTCGACTTTCATTTAAGATTAATGTCCCGCACTGTACGCTTGTTTTCATATTAATCAAGCTAGGCGTCCTTGCTCTTTAATCTGGCGCATAATCTGCAGCGTTATCTGGCCGCAGTCATTTTCTGCTACAATCGCGCCCCATGTTCTCTTCCTCCCTATTCCATCACTTACGCCGTGCTAATAAGCTCGTGATCGCTGTGTTGTTCCTGTACGGATTAACACTCAGTGTCGCGATGGCTGCGCCTATGGTGGCTGGAAAAGGCATGAGCATGATATGTACCAGCACTGGCATTAAGTTTGTCAATGAGTCAGGTAAGATCGTTGATGGTAAAGCTACAACGCACAGCTTAGAATGCTCGTTCTGTGTACCGACCGGTATCGCTCCTGAACTTCCCGTTTCGGATGTTTGTCCGCCGGTTCATACATTATCCTATGCGACACAATCGATTCCAGCCGCACGTCTTGCTGCAATCGTCTCCGCCCCTCTGCCCGCTCGCGGGCCACCACTGTTCAATTAAATCAAACGCTGTTGACGCTTTAATTCGCCATTCATTTTAGCGTCACAAATTGTTTCGAACTTTGCTTGCTGTTGGACTATTCAATCTGATTCTCAGTTTGAATTGTCTACGCACTAAAGCACCGTTCTATTTTGACTTTCTCTGTGCGCAAACGCCAAAGTTTTTGCGCCAGATAGTGAACACTGAGCTCATGAAAAACGCATTTCAACACCATACCATCGCATTAGCGATTGCTGCCGCCTTCCCTCTGTTTTGCGCAAGCGCGTTTGCGGCGGACGACGATAAATCGAAGGACGATCAACAGAATCGTAAAGACCAAATCGAGCGCGTCACGATCAAGGGTGATAGACCCACCACACTGCCAACTGAAATTCCGACCACGATAGAAGGTATCAGCGACAAAACTTTAGAAACGACCATCAATGCCATCGACGCCGAAGATGCACTCAAATACTTGCCGAGTTTGCTGGTGCGCAAGCGCTATGTCGGCGATTACAATCACGCCGTGTTAGCGACCCGCGCTTCTGGTACAGGTAATAGCGCCCGATCTTTGGTGTATGCCGATGGCATCTTGCTGTCTAACCTATTGGGCAATAGCGCTACTTTCACGCCGCGTTGGGGTCTGGTCACGCCGGAAGAGATTCAAAGAGTTGATGTGCTGTATGGTCCCTTTTCTGCGGCCTACTCGGGTAATTCTGTCGGCGCGGTAGTTGATTATGTGACGCGTATGCCAGAAAAATTTGAAGCGCACGCAAAACTTTTAGGCATCTCTGAAAATTTTCAAGAAAGCGGCACTGATCAGCGTTACAGCGGGAAACAACTGAGCGCGAGCTTGGGTAATAAACAGGGTGCATTTTCTTGGTGGGCGAATATCAATCGCCTTGATAGCAACGGTCACCCGATTGCCTTCGTGAATAAATTGGTCTCAGCCGGCGTAACAGGCACTGCGGGTAAACCTGTAACCGGTGCAATTCCTGGTAAGAATCCACAAGGACTTGATTGGTGGTTAGTCGCTGCAACAGGTCAATACCATACGATACAAGATCACGCCAAGATCAAACTGGCTTTCGAAATCACATCAACGCTACGCGCTAGCTATACTTTTGGCGCGTGGCGCAATGATATGCATAGCAGTGCCGTATCTTATTTGCGCGACGCCGCTGGCAATCCAGTCTATAGCGGTGACGTCAATATCGCTGGTAAAAAATATACGCTCAATCCTGGCGATGTCACGAATAGCAAAAACCAGCCTGTCGACATCTCAAACAGCAAGAATCAACTAGAACACATCACCCACGGCTTGAATGTAAAGAGCAATACCAAAGGCGAATGGGATTGGGAGTTGGCAGCCAGTTTGTACGACTACCAAAAAGACATCGTCCGAGCGCCAACCGTAGCGATACCGATCGCCGATACTGGCGGCGCAGGACGTATCACGAATGGTAGCGGCACAGGTTGGAACACCTTCGCAATTAAAGGCATCTGGCGTCCGAATCCGCAACATACTGCCGAATTTGGCTACCAACGAGAAGCCTATCAACTGCGTACTGAAGTATCCGATACCACAGACTGGATTAGCGCCGCTGCAACCAAACCTTACTCCGCATTTCAAGGCAATTCAGAACTGAATAGTTTCTACCTACAAGATGCATGGCGCATCAACACGGAATGGAAATCGATTATGGGTGGCCGTTTCGAACAATGGTCTGCTCATGATGGCGCGCTCTCGAATGCGACCACGACTTTGCCTTTTGCCCAACGTGATGAATCCTACTTCTCTCCAAAAGCGGCGCTCGCCTATCGCGCCAACGATGAACTGACACTCAAAGCTTCACTAGGTCGCGCGATTCGCATGCCTACCGTGTCGGAGCTGTATCAAGGTACGGTATCTACTCAAACCATCGTCAACAATGATCCTAATCTCAAACCTGAAAAATCCTGGACCAGCGAATGGAGTGCTGAGCAGTCATTAGACTATGGCAAAGGTTTATTGCGCGTCACTTTCTTCCACGAAGACACGCAAGATGCGCTGTATTCACAAACGAATACTTTGCTCTCGCCGGCCATTACGAATATTCAAAACGTCGACAAGATACGCACCAATGGCTTAGAAATCGCCTATCAGGCCAGTGATGTAGGACTGCAAGGTTTGGATCTCGCGGCCAGCATGACTTACGCGAATTCAAAAATCGTCAAGAACGATAAATTTCTCAAGAGTGTAGGCAAGTGGCAACCACGCGTACCAGAATGGCGTGCCAATTTTGTTGCCAGCTATCGCTACAACGATCAATTGAGTACAACGCTAGGCGTAAGGTATAGCGGTCGCCAATTCGGCTCACTAGACAATAGCGATATTAACGAGTTCACCTACACTGGCGTTTCTCGCTTCATCGTTGCGGATTTACGCGTGCGCTACAAAATCGACAAGCAATGGAGTACCGCCATTGGCATCGACAATTTGAATAACAAGAAGTATTGGGCCTTCCATCCTTACACCCAACGTAGTGTGGTGGCGGAATTGAAGTTTGATTACTAAGTGATTTGGATGACCGTCGTTCGCTGATTTAGGCGTAGCCGGTCTATTCAAGTAAAACAGAGTCATTTCAACCTAAACCAAAAAATCATCATGAATTTTTCTCAGATCGATTCAAAAGAGCGACGCGTATTTTTGATGTCGGCCTTGGCACTAAGCCTGACAGCATGTGAAAAAAAACTCACCCACTTCAATAGCATAGACATTACAGGTACCGACTATTGTCGTGACTTCAGGCTCAGTGATAGCGATGGGAAGCTGCGACAACTGGCCGAGTTTAAAGGTCGCTACGTGTTAGTCTTTTTTGGCTTTACGCAATGTCCTGATATCTGCCCGACCGCGCTGGCTCGTGCCGCAGCAGTCAAACAAAAACTAGGTAAAGATGGCGAGCAATTACAAGTGATCTTCATCAGCATTGATCCCGAACGTGACACTGCCGACCTGATGCGCGCCTACACGCAAAATTTTGATACTAGCTTTATCGGCCTGCGCGGCAATGCAGAACAAACAAGACACGTTGCTGACGAGTTTAAAGTTTTTTATGCTAAGGTCGCTACCGGCAATAGCTACACCATGGATCACTCCACGCTCAGTTATCTGTTCGATACGCAAGGCAAAATCAGACTGGCCATGCGGCACGAACATAAGGCAGAACAATTCGCAGATGATATTCGCCAATTGATGAAACAAGCATCTTGAATTCTTTTGTTCCCGTTTTGCAGTAAACTTATTTTTATGCAGTTCCCATCACCGAAAGGAAATACCATGAAACCAATCATTACTCCCCTCTTGGCTGCACTCAGCTTAACGATCAGTGCCGCCGCGTTTTCTCAAGTGACCGTCAAAGACCCATGGGTGCGCGCCACCGTTCCACAACAAAAAGCTACGGGCGCCTTCATGCAGCTAACCGCCACCCAAGATGCGAAAATCATTTCGGCCAGCTCACCAGCGGCCAAAAACGTCGAGATACACACCATGGAAATGGACAAAGACGTCATGAAAATGCGCCAAATCATGAGCCTCGATTTGCCCGCAGGTAAAACCGTGGAATTGAAACCAGGTAGCTATCACGTGATGCTGTTGGGCTTAACTTCTCAAGTAAAAGAAGGCGACCTTATCCCACTGACCTTGACAGTCGAAGGCAAAGATAAAAAGACGCAAACCATAGAAGTGAAAGCGGTTGGCAAGGCAATGGCTGCCACTGCGCACAAAATGTGATCCACTGTTCCATTGGTTCACAAACGCGATGTCATCGAAAATCCCATTTCCAGAGAATGCACCAGGCGACTTCTATGTTGAAGATGGATGCTGTACGTCCTGCGGTATGCCGACTACGGAAGCGCCTGATCTGTTCGCTTACGCTTCAGACGGTCATTGCTTTGTGATGAGGCAGCCTAAGACATCCGGCGAGATCTTCCGGATGATCAGCGCCTTTTCCGTGCAGGACGTTGGGTGCATTCGATACAAGGGCGTAAATCGTGTCATTCAAATTCGACTGATTGGGGTCAATGAGGGAGACCAATGCGATGCGCTTCCTCATGACCTTTCTGCGCTGAATGAAGAGGTGAAAGCCGAGAACATTCGGATGAGAACTGAGCAATCAGGTCAATGACTAACAAGCAGTCGGCTCAGCTTCAAGCTTGAGAATAAAAAAGCCGGATTTCTCCGGCTGGCTTAAATTTCTCAAATTTCCAATGACAAGCTTGCTTGTCGGCCTTAACAAAAAAAGCTAACAAATAAAAATTATCGGCGATTTAAATCTTCAATCGCATCAATAATCATGCTAGTGCCTATAGCCATCAACAAAATGTCATTCGCCACACGGACGTATTTGTGTCCTGTTGGAGGTGCGCCTATCACGGTGATTATTCGCTGCGGTACTTCCTCATAGATAACGTCTCTTGGCAATGCTTGTCCACGTTTCCATTTCTTGGCCTGACCTGGTGGCAGGCATCCATTCTTTTTCTTGGCTAGGCCCGGAGGGCAACCCTTCTCGCGAAATTCATTGGAGTAATAATCAACAAAGACCGTCCTTTGTTGTGTGGTGAAATAATTGCGAGTTACTTCACGCTGATTTCCCTCACCTCTGCCATCGTACCCGCCTTTATCATCGCGGTCGCGATCATCGCCTCTGTCATGCTTATCACGCTTATCTTGCTTGTCATGGCCTTTTCCTTTGCCATGTTGTTCTGATTTGCCTTGATCGGACCCAGCCCAGGCCGGTTTATCCGCAAAGGCTGGCGCCGACATCAAGCTGGCACTGATTAGTAACAACAGTGACTTATGCAGGGTAGATAATTTTTTCATACGCATCCTCTTCAATCAAAATACCATCATAGGCTGATCGACCTTAAAGGTCTAGTAGTCATTGCTCAAGGAGATTTACACGTCTGAGTACCAATTTCGCATGTAAAGAATTTGAATTTAACACGTAATTTCTCCCAGCTTAGTGCCATTACGATCACATTCTGAGATGATTATTCTGATTACAAGAATATGCAAACACAGATTACGCAATGAGTCGCAATGGTGGATCTGATCTGGTTTCTGACATTCTGGCTTGTCGAACAGACGACAACTTGAGTCGATTTCCATGTTGAAGTGATCCATCGTACTCACTAAGTTTAAAAGTATTGACCAAACTACTTAATTGCTCCGCCTGCTCTTCTAAAGCCGCGGCGGCGGCGGCAGCTTCTTCCACCAGGGCGGCGTTTTGTTGAGTCACATTGTCCATGCCCGATACTGCGACATTGATTTGATCGATGCCAGAAGACTGTTCACTGCTGGCATGGCTAATGTCATTAATGATGTTTGAAACACGCTGCACACTGCTGACCACCTCTTGCATAGTGACGCCTGCTTCATCGACCAATTTTGCGCCTAAATTGACTTGTTGTACCGAGTGATCAATCAGTGATTTGATTTCTTTTGCGGCACTGGCAGAGCGCTGCGCCAGATTTCTGACTTCGGATGCTACGACAGCAAACCCACGGCCCTGCTCACCGGCGCGTGCGGCTTCCACCGCTGCATTCAAAGCCAGGATATTGGTCTGAAAGGCAATACTATCTATGACAGAAATAATATCAACAATGCGTTTTGATGAGGCATTAATGGAACCCATGGTCGAGACGACTTCAGCCACCACGCTGCCGCCTTTGACCGCGACTTCAGAAGCTGAACTCGCCAGTTGGCTGGCCTGGCGCGCATTGTCGGCATTTTGCCTGACATTGCTGGTTAATTCTTCTAATGAAGATGCGGTCTCTTCCAGCGAACTGGCCTGTTCTTCGGTGCGCGAGGACAGATCTAAATTGCCTGTGGCGATCTGACTAGAGGAAGTCGCAATCGTATCGGTGGCACCGCGTACCTGACTAACGACGTTGGCCAGATTACTGTTCATTTCTTTCATACTAAACAGCAAACTCGATTGATCATTATTTTTTAAGGCAATCTCTTGCGTTAAATCGCCTTGCGCTATCGCTTGTGCAATCCGCGCCACATCGATAGGTTCGCCGCCCAGTTGACGACTGATGTAACGCACCGTCATCCAACCAAACGCCGTCGCCCCCATCAAACCGAGAACAGTAACGATAATCGCTGTCATTCGGATTGCTTCAAAGCGCGCAATGGCGGCATCGAACTCCTCCTTAGCGACATCCATTTGCAGCTGCAATAGCGCATCGCCTTTCTCTTTTACGGGTAACATAAGCGGACTGACTTTGTCTAACATCAGTGCTTGCGCTTGGGTAAAATCACCGGCCCGCAGCGCGCTCATCGTCGGCAGCAGGCCCTCTTGTAAATATCGCGCCCGATTGGCCGCAAAATCATGTGCCAGGCTCGCTTCTTCGGGAGTTAAATAGGTTGCCATATAGGCTTCCCACATCTTGTTCGCACTGGCGATATTCGCCTCTAAGTGCTGCACGGCTCGCTGCGCAGATTCGGGTTTTTGGTCCAACAAAGCCATAGCAATTTCCAGTCGATTACTGACCACTAAGCTTTGAATTTTGCCAATATCAACGGCGGGAACGGTTCTGTCAGCATAAATGGTGAGTATCGCGGCATTTGATTTGATTAAGCCGTACATGCCTATACCGCTTACGACAAAACAGACCAGCGCCAGACTAGAAATGAGGAGAATAAGACGGGTTGCAATTTTCATACTTTCATCCTTTATTGGGAAGCGAATGTCATTACGAGCCTGATTGAGCTACTTTGTCCTACCGAACTAGCTGATCTCATGAAACAGTGCAGCAGCAAGACATATCGAATAATTCGAATAAATAAGTATTTACAAAACAAAATAATAGTAAATAAAAACATTTCCGTACAGAACTATTTTTACTGCAAATTGCAAGTTGATTTAAAGCACTTGGTTTTTGAGGTGGGACTTACCTAAAACAGATGCTGGCGTTCTGGTGTGCGCCTAGCCAGCGCAATTTTGCATAAGTCCTATGTGGATCCTCACCTCAGCACTAAGCGCCAGAAGCTGGCAAGCCACCCTAATTCAATTTACATAAAAAAATTACTAACCATAGCCATAAGCAAAATTCACGCCTGAGCTTGACCAAACTATGATTTAGTCGCACACTGGCAATTACTAGTCACTCGCCTAATAATGAAGCCACATGGCCAGACCTTCACAAAATATCGATCAAACCTTGCTGCAAAGTGGGCGCGAATTGTTCCCACATTGCGGTTGCTGTGATTTATCGCTACGCGCCCTGACAGAACATGCGCAAGTCAATATGGGCATGTTTCACTACCACTTTCGTAGCAAAAACAACTTTCTGGCGATCTTGCTGCAATCAATGTACGAAGATTTGTTCCAACAATTGCAGGCAGAGACCCTGCATCCCGGCACCGCCCTACAACGTCTGCGCCAGACCATGTTGTTGCTGCCTCGTTTGCTACGCGAGCATGGCGGATGGCTGAGCAGAGTGTGGAGCGACGCTAGTCGGGGCGATGCTGCGGCCAATCAATTTTTACAAAAAAATGGTGCACGCCATATGCAATTGATTTTGAGTCTGATCCTGCAGGCAATTCAAGATAAGGAACTTGCAGACATCGCACCTATGCAAGCCTTCAGCTTTTTGATGGGATCGATAGCCGCGCCTATGCTCATCGCACCACGCGTCATGCAACTCGGTTTCGCACCCGACTTCTTTCAAGAACAAATGAAGGAAACCGTACTCAGCGACGCCGGCATTGCTGAGCGCGTTGATCGTGCCTTGTTCGCCTTAAAGCAAAGCGTCAACACCATCGCCGAATCGCACTGCATTTTAGTCAAACAAACCAATCCTGAATGAGAGTCTGCCATGTCTTTGTTACGCCCTAAAACACTGCTAACAGGCCTAAGTTGCCTGCTCTTCATGGCCTGTCAGCCGACAGCATCGACCAACTGGTCGGGCTATGTCGAAGGCGAATATCTGTATTTGTCGGCGCCTATCGGTGGTCGCATAGAGAAGCTGGGCGTCACTGCGGGACAACAGATTGAAGCAAATGCATTCTTATTCCAGCTCGATAAAGAAGCCGAGGAAGCCAGTCGTGAAGAAGTCGCGGCCAGATTAATCGCCGCCAAAGCACAAGCCGAAAATACGAATAAAGGCCGACGTCAAGATGAGCTGGCAATCACGCAAGCACAACTGAGTAATGCCCAAGCACAGGCCACGCTGGCGCAAAACGATCTGCAGCGTCAACAACAATTAGTGACTCAAGGCTTCATCTCCAAAGCCAAACTCGACGATGCCCTCACCAATGTCAAACTCACGCAAGCGCGCGTCAAAGAACTAACTGCGGCATTAGCCGTCGCCAAACTCCCCTCCAGAATCGATGAACGTAAAGCCGCTGGAGCCAACACCGACGCCGCGCAACAAGCCTTACGCCTCGCCAATTGGCGCAGCGCGCAGAAATCACAAAATGCACCGGTGGCAGGACAAATTGCCGAGGTGTTTTTCCGCGCTGGTGAAGTAGTCGCAGCGGGTCAGCCTATATTATCACTACTACCACCGGCGAATATCAAATTGCGTTTCTTCGTACCTGAAGCCGAGATTGCGACAGTGAAAGCAGGCCAGCAAGTGCAGATTTCTTGCGACCAATGCGGCACAGGTATCACAGCTACCGTCACACGGATTTCTACCCAAGCCGAATACACGCCCCCCGTCATTTACTCGAATTCACAACGCGCCAAATTGGTCTTTATGGTCGAAGCGAAACCCGACCCTGCTTCCCCTCGCCTGCATCCCGGACAGCCTATTGATGTTAAGAGACTCAACACTGAGGTGGAGAAAAAATCGTGAATTCAATGGCGATTGATGTCACCGGCTTAAGCAAGTCCTACGATGGTCGCAAGGTAGTCGATCAAGTCGACATTCAGCTTGCGCAAGGCAGCATTTGCGGATTTCTTGGACCCAATGGCAGCGGCAAAACGACGACCATACGCATGCTCTGTGGTTTGCTCACACCCGATGCTGGCAGCGGCACTTGTCTGGGTTTAGATATCTTTAAAGACGCGGCGCAGATCAAACGTCAAGTCGGCTATATGACACAAAAATTTGGCTTATATGAAGATCTCTCCATACGCCAAAACCTCGATTTTATTGGCCGTCTGTTTGAACTGCCACAGCGCAAGGATGCAGTCGACGCCTGCCTGGAGCGCTTGGGTTTGACTGCCCGCCAATCACAACTCGCAGGCTCGCTCTCAGGGGGCTGGAAACAAAGATTAGCCTTAGCTGCTTGTTTAATCCATCAGCCGCGCTTGCTTTTACTTGATGAGCCGACTGCTGGCGTTGATCCACGTGCGCGCCGAGAATTCTGGGATCAGATTCATGATCTGGCATCACAAGGCATCACCGTTTTAGTCTCCACCCATTACATGGACGAAGCGGAGCGCTGTCACGAATTAGTGTACATCGCCTATGGAAAAATTTTGGCGCGCGGTACCGAGGCACAGATCATCGCTGACTCTGCACTGAAAGTTTGGACGCTACAAGGTCAGGGACTAAGCGCTCTATTAGCCCCCTTAAAGTCCTCACCAGGCGTGCTGAGTGTCGCCGCTTTTGGCAATGCCTTGCATGTCGCGGGTCTGGATGAAAACTTAGTATTAGCCGCGCTTGATAAGATTCGTAATGACAGATTAACGATAACGCCCAGCTCTGCCAATCTGGAAGATGTGTTCATCAGCATGATCGCTGCCGCGCCGGACAATTTCACGCTCGACAAAATTCACACACAGGTGAAATCATGAGCCGCTTTTCTGTGGCACGCATGTTAGCGGTCTTCATCAAAGAGTTTCAACAGATGATGCGCGACCGCCTCACGTTTGCGATGGCAGTCGGGATTCCTATCATGCAGTTAATCATGTTTGGCTATGCCATCAATACCGATCCCAAAGGCCTGCCGACTGCCTTAGTCAATCTCGATCATGGCCCATTGGCACGCAGTTTTTCTGCCGCCTTACAAAATACCGGCTACTTTCGAATTGATCACACGGGCTTTAGTGAACGCGAAGCCGATGCCTTAGTAGAAAATGGCAAAGTCCAATTCATGCTCGTGATTCCGCCTGACTTTAGTCAAAAATTAATCCGCGGCGAAAAGCCCAGCATTTTGCTGTCGGCCGATGCGACCGATCCATCGGCTGCAGGCAATGCGATTTCTGCCTTAAATGCCATTGTGCCACTCGCCTTACGGCACGACCTCGTCGGTCCACTGCGCTACTTACAAAATACCGCACCCACTTACGAAGTGCGTGTTCACAAACGCTATAACCCGGAAGGCTTGTCGCGTTACAACATCGTGCCTGGCTTGATCGGCACCATACTTACCATGACCATGGTGATGCTGACCTCGTTGGCAATGACACGCGAACGTGAACGCGGCACCATGGAGAATTTACTTGCCACACCGGTGCGTCCGGCGGAAGTCATGGTCGGTAAAATTTTGCCCTATGTCTTGATTGGCTACATCCAATTAACCGTCATCATCAGCGCGGCCTTAGTGATTTTTGATGTGCCTATGGTCGGTAGTTTGACGCTGTTATTAGCCTTGATCGGCATTTTCATTATGGCCAATCTCGCAGTCGGCTTTACCTTTTCGACGATCGCCAAAAATCAATTGCAGGCGATGCAGATGACTTTCTTTTTCTTCTTGCCGTCGATACTGCTATCGGGGTTCATGTTCCCCTTCCGCGCTATGCCAGTCTGGGCACAATACATAGGTGAAGTCCTGCCTCTGACCCATTTTCTACGTATTGTGCGCGGCATTTTATTGAAAGGTAATTCGATCACACAACTGACGCAAGAACTGTGGCCGATGCTGGCGTTTTTATTTGTAGCGGGATTTATTGCGCTCAAACGTTATCGTCAGACTTTGGATTAAATTGACACTTGCTTAGTAGCGAAAATAGGCCGGGCTTCGCCGCCCAGCCTGCGGCAACAAATCGCGTGTAGGTTGGCGTTGAGCTTAGCGAAGCCCAACAAAACGCATGTCACCTAACCCAAGATCGAACTGCCAGCACAGTCTATGACACTGTGATTTAAGACTTACTCTCACGAACAGGCAACTGATTTAGCTTGGTAACTGATAAGCATCTTCAAGGAATAGCTTAAGGCAAGCGTCGACCACAACAGGGTCATAAAAAATTCCGCGATTTTTTCGAATCTCTTCGAGTGCAGCATCTATTCCTAAGCCCGGGCGATAAGGGCGATGTGAGGTCATAGACTCCACAACATCGGCTACCGCGATAATGCGAGCCTCTAACAAAATTTGATCTCCACGCAGACCGCATGGGTAACCGCTACCATCCATACGCTCATGGTGCTGGTAGGCCACTTGGGCAATCGGCCATGGGAACTCAATGTTCTTTAAGATGTTATAGCCAGTCTGCGCATGCTCTTTCACCAACGCCATTTCAATATTGCTTAAGCGGGATGGTTTAGAGAGAATTTCGGCTGGCACACTAATTTTTCCGACATCGTGCACCATACCAGCTAAGCGTAAGCCTTGGACGACATCAGCCGACAAACCCATTGCCAGACCGATGTCACCAGCAATGATTCCTACGCGTTTTTCATGTCCGGCAGTGTAAGGATCGCGCTGTTCAACCATCAAAGACACCGCCTCCAAAGTACCCTCGGTTGCGTGTTCCAATAACGAAATATAATGCGCGATCTCGGCTTGACTGCGCACACGTTCGCTAATATCTTGCGCCATCCCCAAGACTGCCGGTACGCCATCAAATTCAATACTGACTTCTTGCAATCCAAGTTCGACTAGGGTGCCATCTTTGCGCTTGCCTCGTAAGGTGTAGCTTCCTGTCCGCCCTTCGAGCGCCAAGCTTTCTTGGGCACGTTCAGCAATAGTAAGGTCTTCGCGGGCGATGATGGAGTTAAGGAAAACACCCTCCAATTCGGCTTTTTGATAGCCAAGAATTTCTTCAAACCGTGGGTTCGCGTAGCTAATTTGTCCCATGTAACATGAGTAAATACCGATTGGCGACAATTCTATCAGCATGCGAAAACGATGCTCTTTCTCTGACACTTCTTTGATCAAGGTGTGGCCGAGTTCGCGCGCCTGCAACAGATCAATTCCGCGAGTCAACTCGGCGGCCATTTCTTCTAGCAAGCTAACTTCATCATCGTCAAAACTAGCGCCGTCGCTTGCGTAAATACTCAGGGCACCAAAATTGACATCGTTGACGATAAGCGGCAAAGCGATGGAGGCATTGAAACCATTGTCCAAAGCTGTTTGACGCCAACGATTAAAGCGCGGATCCGTTTGTATGTTTCGGGCGATCACGGTCTGACGTGTACGAATCGCACTGCCCGTTGGACCGCGTCCCGCTTCGTTATCGGCCCAAGTCAGCTGGAGATTTGCAATGTAATTTTTTTGATCACCCGCACTGGCTATCGGACGGACTTTTTTTTCTTCATCAAATTCTGCCGCGCCTATCCATGCCATCCGATAACCAGTATGATCAATGAGGACCATACAAATATTCGCCAATAGCATATCCAAAGTTTTTGCATTTGAAATGACATTGGTACAGGCACGCAAGGCTTCTAATGCCCGATTACGGTGGTGCAGTGATAGCTCCAGTTTTTTACGCTCGCTGATATCACGAATAAAGCATTGGCGGTAGCGTTTGCCATCGACCATGAGCGCGTTTGAACTGATCTCAACAGAAAAGCAATTACCCTCACTATCTTGATGTTTCGCTTCGATGAGTGAACTAGGGTTGTTCATCGCCTCTAACCATACTTTTGTTTGCAACTCTAACTCAGTCTGACAAAAAAGATCGCGAATATTTAGCCCCTGCAGGGTTGAAGCGGCATACCTGTACATCGTCAATGCTGCCTGATTCGTTTCAATAACATTGTCGTTCTCATCGATAAGAATCAAACCATCACGGGCACTTTCCAATATATTGGCATAGTGCAGCGTTAAGGCGTCGTGCTGTACACGCTTCTGATCTAATTCGCTTAACATTGCATTGAGTTGCAAGGCGACCTCGTCAATTTCAGTCGGACCTGATACAGATAAGGTTTTTTTTTCACCCAAACCAATTGCACGCGCTGAGCTTGCCAAATAACGAATTGGGCGAGCAATCCCTTCAGAAAAACGCCAGGCTATCAGCAGAGCAAGCGACAAGCAAACGATGAAGTAGAGTAAGCCAAATACCAAATTTCTTTGTAAGCTCGCGGAGATTTTTGATTCAGGCTCTCCGACCATCACATACCAGCCTAGCGTGGACAACCACCGTTGCGCATAGACCATCTGTTTGCCATCACGCAATTTGACATAGACAATTTGATTCAACTCATCACGTGGAATATTTTCTGCGTATTTACTAGCCTCGACACTTACCCAGCGTGCGCCATCTGCCTCATGTAGCAAATTGATGCCCTGTCTATCGATCACAAAGGCATCAAGCCCAGTGGGAATACTGAACATCAATATTCTATTTAATTCCAATAAATCAATCGTAAAAGAGAAAAACACCGACACTTGATTCGCATTAATGAAAGGATAGATCATGACTATCTTGGGGCGACCGCTTGCCTGATCAACATACAAAGAACTCAGCACAAGGTCCTTATTGAATTTGCGCTGCGCTATTAAAGCTCGAATAGGCAACGCGCCGTTATTGATTGGTGCGAACGAATAAATGAGCTCACCATCCTCACGATGCAAAGCGATGTTCGATAAATGCTGATGTAAGCGCATGAACTGCTTAGGATTAAACTCACCTTTAATCTCGCCATCGACGGCTACCATTTCTTCTGCAGTCATTTTGATCAATCGTTGCAGCTCGCCCATTTCGGCCTTAGCATGATCTTCGATATTGCCAGCGACCAAATTGAGCGCTTTGTACGACGCTTCACGTAATGCGTTTTGGTTATCGTTGAGCTGCCAAACGCCGATTAGGGCAAATGGTAGTAGCGACAGACAAGCCAGTAACATTAACCATGTTCGGATTGACCAATGGCTGGAGTCTAGCGGTTTAAGTATCCCCAAATTGCGCTTATTCATATTAGAGATGTGGGAAGTGAAGAGATCAATTTAATATACACGCAAACTAAATATTTTCCAAAGGAAAGCTTTTTCCAAATAAGCAAGTATCAGAAAACAACAAAGACTTTTGCATATCGATAGCCAATCACGCAGTCGGTTTCAGCTTGTCGAGCATCGCCAAAATTCCACTGTTGGCAGACCTCGAAAAGCACCATGCTTGGCTAGATTGGTACTGAGCATAGTGACGCCCAAGATCGTGTTTATGTTGCATAGGTTGTGCTGGTCTTACTAGCCCAACATACGACAAATTGCTAATCTCAATTTTCAAGCTGTGCTTGCTTGATAGCCAGTGCAGAAAATGCCTCAACCAAAGGATTACTGTCACGCTTAGCGCGTACCAGCAATAACGAAGTCATCGCATTGCTATCCGACAGCGGCCGATAGCAAACCCCCTCCATTTGCAAACGTTCAAACGAGCCTGGCAAAATCGAAATGCCACAGCCTGCTGCGACCAAACCTATGATGGTGGACGCCTCGCCGACTTCATGTGCGACTTTGGGCGCG
The DNA here is from genome assembly GCF_058808015.1 of Undibacterium sp. GW821-FHT11H02. Taxonomy (NCBI): domain Bacteria; kingdom Pseudomonadati; phylum Pseudomonadota; class Betaproteobacteria; order Burkholderiales; family Oxalobacteraceae; genus Undibacterium; species Undibacterium sp. GW821-FHT11H02. The sequence goes on from NZ_JBXARG010000007.1 coordinate 112,192, forward strand.
AAACCTTGCGCTTGGCACAGCCGCATGATTTGCGGATAGATACCAGTGCCCGCTTGATGCGGATACATAATGAAGGATTCGTCGGCCAATTCTTTCAGCGCGATTTTCCTCTTTTTACTTAAAGCGTGCGTCGTCGGCAATACGGCCATCAAGGGATCGCGTCGTAAGGAATTCACACGCAGATTATTCAGCTTCACTGTCTCTTCGATTGCCCCATCCGGTGGTCGGATCAAGCCAAGATCTAATTGCTGCTTTTCGATTTCTTCTAGTTGTCGATTGGTAGACAACTCACGAAAAATCAAATTCACCTCGGGATAATTTTCTCTGTAGCGATGAATTACCTTAGAAAACAACACAGTAAATGGCGTAGAAAAAGTAAATCCTATACGCAGTTCACCAGTCTCGCCTCGTGCGGCTTTTCTAGCCAGCTCGCCGGCACTTTCGGTCAAGGCAATGATGCGCCTTGCATCTTGTAAAAATAATTGACCGGCAGAAGTCAGACGCACCGAACGTTTGCTGCGTTCGAACAACCGCACACCAATATCATCTTCCAGCATTTGTATCGCATGACTCAAAGGTGGCTGTCCTATGTGAATGCGTAAAGCAGCCCGGGTGAAGTGTAGCTCTTCGGCGACCGCAATAAAGTAACGTAGTTGGCGCAGTTCCATCATCTATTTAATGTATTAAAAGTAGCATTAATATATATTGGACAGACATAAAGCACAATCCTAAGATGACGGCATTCACAGCAAGCGGACCTATGCCATGCTTAGTCGTAGCCAAACTATCCCTCTCCCTACTTCCGTTAGTAGCCGTCAAAAAAATATACGACGCGCCATGTTATTTGGTGGTTTCGCAAGTTTTTCTATGCTGTATTGCGTGCAACCCCTAATGCCATTATTGGCGACAGAATTTACTTTGAGTGCGGCACAGAGTAGTTGGATTTTATCGATCTCCACCTTGTGTTTAGCATTCTCACTTTTAATCTCCAGTGTCATTAGCGAGATCATCGGGCGCAAAACTTTGATGTTGTGGGCGGTCACCATCGCCGCCGCCACTACCGTACTTTGCAGTCTCGTGCACAGTTTTGAGCAACTCATTTTCTTACGTGCATTGCTAGGTATTGCGCTTGGCGGTATGCCCGCAGTCGCCATTGCCTACTTAAGCGAAGAAGTCGACGCTAGTGCATTGGCTAGCACCATCGGCCTATATATCGCTGGCAGTGCCTTAGGTGGCATGTCAGGTCGGCTACTTACGGCCCTGTTCTGCGACTATTTTTCATGGCAAGTTGCGTTCGCCATCATGGGAAGCATTGGACTCTATTCCGCAGGGGAGTTTTGGCGGACACTGCCAGACGCACAGCATTTTAAATCCAGCGAAGTATCTGCTCGCTCACAAGCATTGCTGATCATCGCTGGTTTTCGCTCACACGCTGGTAACCGCGATTTACTGTGTTTGTTTGGTTTGGCATTTATCTTGACCGGGTGCTTCACTAGCTTCTATAACTACATCAGCTTTCATCTGGTCGCCGCGCCTTTTCATTTTTCTCAAGCCAGCCTCGGTGCGATTTCTATTTTCTATCTACTCGGCATGCTGAGCTCGGTGTTAGCCGCGTCTTTAATCGCCAGATTTGGTAGAAAAAAGATGATGTTAAGCGCTTTATATGGGATGGTCGTGGGCTTGTTTTTCACCTTATCGACAAACCTGATTCCCATCATCGCCGGCATCGCCATTTTCACCTTTTGTTTTTTTGCCGCCCATAGTATTGCCAGTAGCTGGGTGGCTCGCTTGGCGCTGTCCTCAAAAGCCTTAGCATCTGCAATGTACTTATTCTGCTATTACGCGGGTGCTAGTGTGCTCGGCGCTGTCGGTGGCGGTATGTGGACTACTGCCGCTTGGCCTGGCCTGATCATTTTCATGAGCGGCCTACTATTATTGGGAAGCAGTCTCGCAGCGGTACTACGCAGCACCGAGCAAAATTGAACGGCTTAGCCGTGAAACATGTTTTCAGAAAGCATGCATTTGATGTTACACCTGCAGCATGCTACAATTGAAGCATGCTGCAGGTGTAACATTTTCTAAATGTGGCATGCACCATTCAAGTCCTACCTAATCAAAAGCCTTTAAAAAAATGAACCAAACCACCGCCCATATCGCCGCTGACAACGATGAATACTGGACCTATATCAGCGCGCACTTTCCCAGCCAAACAGCGTTTACAAACTTAGAAAATGGGTATTGCGGCGTGTTGTCGCAATCGGTAATGGCAGCCTTGCAAGCTTATCAGGCAGAGGTCAATACTAAAACCTCCTTTTTTTTGAGAACACAACTGCATGATAGGCTACATGAAGTCAAAGAAAGGCTTGCAGAATTTTGCGGGGTCGATGCAGAGGAACTACTGATTACAAATAATCTAACGGAAGCGATACATCTGGTTCTGCAAGCCTATCCGTTCAATGTGGGTGATGAAATTTTATATGCAAGTACCGAGTATGATAGCGTCCAAAAAACGATACAAAGCCTAGCGTCTCGTAAACAATTGAACACGAATGTCATTTCAATCGCCGATCCATGCATAAGCGATGATGAGATTATTAGCAAATATGAGGACGCCATCACAAGGGAAACGCGCGTCATCATGCTGACGCATTTGCTACACAGGAATGGTCAAATTCTTCCGGTCGCACGAATCACGACAATGGCGAAACAGTACCAGGTCGATGTCATTGTGGATGCGGCTCATTCATTTGCACAACTCAATTATCAATTGCCGGATCTGGGCTGCGATTTTATCGGTGTCAATCTGCATAAATGGCTAGGCGCACCACTAGGTACGGGATTACTCTATGTCAGGCGTAACCGAATTAAGGACCTAACTGCATCGCATGAGCTTAAATTAGAGTCGCTTAATTTGGGTGGCACTTTTTCTCCTGCTCCAGTCATGGCGATTACCGATGCGATCCGATTTCATCAATCCATAGGCACTCGTAACATTGAAGCTCGCTTACGCCATCTGAGCCAGTATTGGCTGGAACAAGTAAGCGATCTAACGGCAATTCAACATCACACTCCACATGAACCTCATCGCTCATGTGCGATTCGTGCCATCAGCGTCGAAGGATTCTCAGCACAAAAAGTTGTTGACCACTTGATGCAACACCATCAGATATTTACCGTCACCAGAACGATAGACAAGCAAGAAGTAGTGCGCATCACGCCACATATCTTCACTAGCAAGTCTGATCTGGATCGTCTGGTCGAAGGCCTGCGTCAATTGCTTGAATCAAATAAGCCTTCTACATCACCGAAGCAGCAACGCGAACACGAGCACCATCACTAAGAAAGAAAACAATGATACTTATCCGGGCGCTGTATCTATCCGAGCATTTTTTGAAAGTGCTTAAAGACAAAGAGCCCAAGGCGCATGTCCATTCAGGACTAGCCACAGGACTCAGAAATCACCAATTTACAGAGAACAAAAAAGCTCATCGGCACTTAAAGCCAAATTCTATGCCCTCGCCCGCATTAAACGAAGTGCATTTTTATGAATAGCATCGGCGAGATTCTCAGGACAATTCAAGCGAGTTCGTACTTGAATCCTATAAGAAAATGAGCGTCAAAATGACTATTCGCATCATCTGGTTTCGCAATTAAATAAATGAACTTGAACCGCAAAATGAAAGAAGTTTTTTATCAACCCCGGCATAATCTGATCAAAACTAGATTTTCGGCGAAACATGGCGCCATGTTTCTGAGCCTATGCTTTATGATCTCGCCAGCCAGCGCGGGCGGCGATGCATCTGAAGGCAGTTTGTTTCTCTTGTTGCTTTTGATTTTGGGGATATTAATCGTCCCTCCCTTGCTCCTTGCTCTCATTGTTCCGCTTTTTGTGCCTAGCAAAGATCAAGCAAAACACAAAGTTGCAAGTGAATCTCAAAAAGCGTCTACAAGGTCCGGCTTCATAGCCAAAGTTTTTGTGTTGGCCCTCCTCATTTGGGGCTTTTCACTCTATGCCTACTATCAATTTCGCACATGGCACACAGCCAAACAAGAAAAACAAGGCAGCGAACAATTACTATCAGCAGAGTTAGCAGATGATTTAATGTGGAAAAATACTCCACTACGCGTCGCGGCCTGCCGAGCAGATCTTGCCAGTTTGAGGAACTTAGTAAGTTCAGAACAGAAAGAAGTAGACTTAGACCTGAAACTCAAAGTCGCCAAAGAATGCGCTGTAGGTCGAGAGCAGGCTGAAGTGCTTGCAGTTTTACTTGATGATCCAATCTACCATTCAGAAGATAACTTAAAGGCCATACTGGCAATTTCAGAAGCCGTTTTCGACAGCATGGATATTCAGTTGCTAGCAGTCTTACTTCAGAAAAAAACACATCTCCCCAAAGAACGACTACATGAGTTTTACTTAGCTGCACTCTTAAAAAATGATACGAAAACACCAGAGCAAAAACTTCTCTGGCTCAAAGCGCTATCAGAAAATGGAGTAGATCTCAATTACATCTCTAGCTCAGGTTCCTCCTTATTGAGAGTGGCATTTGAGACCCAGGCAGCGCCCATTATTCACTATGCTTTAGATCAAGGGATTGATCCCTATGCGGCGGTGATCAGAACTGTCAATGTCATCATTGAAAAGCGCATAGAAAGCTCGGGGGGCATCACCACACTTGAAAAAACTGAGCAATTTTCTTGGTCAGCATTGCAATCTTGGACCTTGCGTAGGTTTGGCTACACTTGGCCACAACAAAAAGAGCGCAACATAAAAATTCCCATATTGAACGAAGAGGAAATCCTTGCAATCAACCGTCGACTACGCGAATTAACGTCAGACGAATCAAATTTACGCTTTCAGAATTTTCAACTTCGAACGGATACACCTGATGGCGGCGCTTCACTATTTGCCTACATGCTAGAGCGAGGTGTCAAGTTAGATATTGCTGATGCGTCTGGAAAAGGTTTACTCTCTGCGCGAATGCTCTATTCCGATCAACTTATCGCGGTATTGGCGAAGCTAGAAGATAAGCAGCTTCAACAATTGATCTGTCCTAGGGTTCAACTTGGCACATCATCAGCTTCTTTGATCGATGAAGCCAGAAAATCTCATAATCAAGTATTGATTAGGTTCCTAGAAAACCGCCAGCTCAAGCGCTGTCCAGTGCGACATTAACACCGACCTTCCTATGAACAATTATCTTAAATATTGGCTTTGCTTTGCGATTCTATCCACCTTGGCATCACCTGCTATTGCACACGGCGGCGCCGAAGCAGGCGCCATTATGGTTTTATTTTTTAGCGCAGGCATCGCGATCGTGGTGTTTACAATCGCTGTGATCGTTTGCGGCATCAAACGCTACTCGGCTCTGAAGAACATAGGTATCTCACTACTATTTTCTGTCATCGCGTTTGTGACGGCAGTTTCTGTCTGGACCATACTCATAAAAAACGAAAACCAAATAGCAAAAGAAAAAGCGCAATCGACGGTAGATGATCAAAAAGAGTCCGAACAGATTTGGCGCAATAGTCCATTGAAAGAAGCCGCGTGCAATGCCGATTTAACCAAGCTCAAGACAATTCTATCAAGTAGCAATTTTAATAGAAGGGATCTGAGACGCGCCTTCGAAGACTGTGCGGTGGCGCAAGCGAATGCCGAAGTGGCTGATCTTCTGTTAGACCATATCTTGCGACCAGAATATACTCAAGATAAAACCGCGCATTGCACCTACCTAACGCCTGTTTTTAGACAAATTGGAAAAAGCATCAACTTAGAAGTACTGGCACTCTTTGCGCGAAGAAAATTGAGCTTAGATTGTCGCGAGGGCGTCAGGCAAATACCCACTTGGTGGTCTGAGACACAACAACAAAACAATGCCATATCCGATCCGAATTTTTCTCAGTACTTAAGCTATTTGGCCTCGCAAGGCGTTGATCTCTATGTGGATCTCGGCGGGCGCAATTTGCTATCTTATGCAATGGAATTCGGAGATGCTAAAACTATTGCATTAGTACTCAATGAACAATCCAAACCTTATACCTTATTAGCTAAAAGCTCAGATTGGACCGCCTTGCAATACTGGATATTGCGACGCCATGGATATCAGAGTTCACCACAGATTTACGGCGCACGAGTTATTCCTAAATTAAGTGATCAAGAACGGGCTAGCATACAGGCTCAATTACGTGAACTGACACCCGATGAAGCCAATTTCTTGAATCGTGACGGCTGGCGCTTTTCAAATTGGGGAGACTTCCCAGATGGTGGCGCCGCTTTGTTCCGCTATTTGCGACAGCGTGGTGCAAAGTTGCACATCCCTAATCAATATGGAATCGGCATTTTTAATGGAAGGACCACGTTCTCACCAGCGTTGATTGCCGAGCTAGATCAACTTAAGGATACAGAAATGCGTGAATTAAGCTGCCCAATAGACAATACCGGCGCAGTAAAAATGCCACTATATGCTGAGTCAAAGTTACATCAAAATCGCTCTATTACTGACTATCTCGATAAACGAAGACTCAGTAGCACTTGCTAATTAGCAGCGTGTTTCAATGGTAGGCTTTAAGCTAGATTTTTACACAAGGCCCATTTCTCAAATGAAAAAATTACTCCAATTTATCAGCGTGCTACCCTTGTTCGCAACCATCAATACTGTCAGTGCGGCGAACAAGTTAAATGTAGATCAATACATTGCAAACTACAGCAAATCCTATATTGCTTTGGGTTTGGGTGGTGAAATGGATTTGTCATATCAAAAGCAAATCGGCAAGTTACTAAAAACAAAAAACCTGGCACAACAACAGCGCTTTCTGACTTCACTACAACAACAAAGAAGCAAGCTTAAATTCGTTCCAGAACAGACTCAGGCATCGACCTGCCAAGATTTACAGCTCAAACAAATTGATTTTGAACTAGCCTTATTGAAGGAAAAACTACAGCTCATCCAACGATACAATGCGCTAGGAAAAAATGCCTTGATATCCGACCAAGGTATAGCCAAAAGTAGTATGGGCAAGGCTTGGTACGCCTTTTTGAGTAAAGCTTGGCTGACCATAGAAAGTCAGCCTGAAGAATTGATGGCGTTGGGGAATGCGGAGTTAAAACGCGCACTGCAGCGCTATCGCCAGTTACAAGACAATATGGGCTATGCGGGACGTGATGCAGAATTTGCGACTTATCTAAATAGTGCTGCCTTTCACTATCAAGGCGATTCAACACCACAAGCCGATTACGAAAAGCGACAAGCCATCGTCAATCAAAATCTACACAAACTATTTTTGCCAAACTCCATCCAGCCACCCCAAATCAAAGCATCCCCCATAGGATCAGCCTTACCCGTCGACGGCTATTACGAACCAGAAGAAAACACTTTCTATTTCAACAAAGCCAAATCGCATTACGAACGTCGCAATATCGATTGGTTATTGCTGCACGAAAGTACACCGGGGCACCACTACCAAAGTCGCTATGGCATCGAGCAAGCGACTTGCCCGAACAAACTGCCACACGGATTCTACTCAGCTTATGCCGAGGGCTGGGGTGCCTATGTGGAAGAGTTTGGGCATGAGTTAGGCTTGTTTCAGCAAGATGCCGATGAACTCGGTGCAGTGGAATGGGATTTGGTTCGTTCTATACGGGTCGTTCTCGATGTTGGTATCAACTACTACGACTGGAGCGAACAGCAAGCGAAAGAATTCTGGCAAAGTGAATTACCTATGTTACCGGCTTTAGCGGATCGCGAAATCAAGCGCGTACGCAACTGGCCAGCGCAAGCCATTACTTACAAATTAGGCGCGGTGAAGTTCCGCCAGTTACGTGAGGCGGAACAAAAGCGTTTAGGTGATCGCTTTGACATACGCCAGTTTCACCACAGCATGTTGAAATATGGGCCTCTGCCTATATCGATGCTGGATCAGGTTCTTGGTTCATCGGAATAGAGTCTGCTAAGCTGTAAGCCCAACAGATGATAGCGAACGCGAGATGGACGAATGAAAGAAGATTTCTGCCCCATTTTTCATTTCGCTTTGCAGCACGTCTAAAGTGCTTGATTCCGCTAAAGCATCACTCAAGGAGATTTCGCTTTTTATGTCATATTGACGCTGTTCTTACATCACTGACTCGACTGCCTTTTAAAGACAGCCAACTACTTAACCGTCATGCCAGGCTTGATCCCACTGCTGTCCGGAATAATTTTCTTGCCAGTTTTATTTTGTCGCTCCCTTTTCCCGCAAGCGGCGAGTTGGAAATGCGGGGTCGGGGAGTCAAAACTCGAATGCTGGCGTTTCAACGAAAATGTAGAGCAGCAAAAGATGTGGCTAGACCTTAGCTGCAATTGCAGGGTCTACCACGCCGCACCCCTGCCTCAAGCATTCGAAGCCAGACTCTAGCTAGCGCAATTTTGCGTCAATTCTAAAGTAGCAGCCGTTTTGTACAAATTCAGCAGAATTGAGCATGCTTAACTAAAAAACTAGCATCACACTCTGCCCCTGAACCGGATGGCCGGGCAATTATGATCAGGAGTAAGCATGTTACAAAGACGTCCGATTGCGCAAGCGATCGCCTTACTGTTTTCTGGCTTTGCAATGATGCCAGTCAACGCCCAACAAAATGACAGCAACAACAATACAACGCAGCGTGTCGAGGTGACTGGTAGCCGGATTAAGCGCATCGATGTGGAAACCGCTTCAGCGGTACAAGTGATCAGTAAAGAAGAAATCATGCGCAGCGGTGCGGTCACCTTGACCGATGTCTTGCGTACGATACCGGCAGGTAATGCAGGCGGTTACAACACCGAAGGGCCGCCAACGCAAGCCTTCGGCGCGGCTGGGATTTCTTTGCGTGGTTTGGGTGTTGGTTCAACACTGGTATTGGTCAACGGGCGCCGCACCGCCCCCTACGGCTTCGGTACCGCTTCTTTTGTTGATACTAATTCGATTCCTGTCGATGCCATCGAACGCATAGAGACTTTGCTCGATGGCGCGTCAGCGATCTATGGCGCAGATGCCATCGCGGGTGTCATCAACATCATTTTACGCAAGGACTATCAAGGCAAAGAAGTCTACGGCAGCCTCGGCACCAGTGGCTATCGTGACGCAAAATCGCGTTCTGCGGGCATCAGTTGGGGACAAGGGAATCTGGCAAAGGATGGCTACAACTGGATGATTAATTATGGCCACCATGAACAAGATCCGGTCTTAGCCAATGCACGACCACGCACTAAGGATGCTGATTTCCGTCGTTTTAACTTGACAGATTCTCGCTCCAGTTTCTATCGCAATGTGTATCAAACTGGTGGCTATTATGGCGGCAGTTTTATTGCGCCATTGGCCGGTTGCACCCCAGTCAATGACCCCGCAACACCCGCTTTAAATGGTCGCTGCGTATTGGACAACACAAAAAACGTCAACGTCGTCTCGGCATCGACCAATGATGCTGTCTATGCGACCGCCAACGTAGCGCTCGGATCAGATTGGCAATTATTTAGTGATGCCTCATTTAGCCGTGTTAAGTATGCAGCCAATACCTACAGCTATGGCACTTCCGCGTATGCGGCTTACACCTATGACTTAGTCGATGTAAAAGGTGAATTCGGCAATGCGCCTGGCTCACCGATTGCTTACTTGGTGTTGCCGATCGGGCATCCACAAAATCCGTTAAAAGATAAACCTGCGGCAGTACGCTACAACTTTGACGATATACAAAACCGCATACAATCTGCGAACGATAACTCGCGTCTGACCTTAGGTGCGCGCGGCAACCTCGGTGAGTGGGATACGGAAATTGGCCTGATGTATGCCAAGGCGAAAGGCGCAATTCGCTACCGTGGCTATATTCAAGATGCCGTGCTGACCGGCGAAGTTCTGGACAAAAACGGCTACGTGAATAAGAACTTTATACTCGGCGATGCCGCTGCCAACGATGCAGCATTGATGGCGCGACTGTATCCAGCCATGCGCAATGTATCGGATACCAGCACTGCCCTAATTGATGTCAAAGCCAGCCGCGAGCTATGGCAATTGCCTGGTGGTCGGGTCGGCGTGTCAGTCGGTGGCGAATTCCGCCAAGAAAAATTTAGCTCGGTGCCGGACACCTTATTTTCTTCTGGTGCGATCCAATTATTTTCAATCACAGGTTCCGTTGGTAAGCGCAATGTCGCCGCAGCTTATGGTGAAATCGTGGCACCTGTATTGAAAAATTTGGAACTCAACGCTGCCGCCCGCGTGGATCGCTACAACGATTTTGGTGCAGCCGCGACGCCGAAACTGGGCGTCAAATGGAAAGTTTTGCCACAATGGGCGGTACGTTCGACATTTGCCCATGGCTTCCGCGCGCCAACTTTACCTGAAATGAATTCAGGTACCTTCGCCGGTTATATGAAAGTGCAAGATCCTAAATTCTGTCCGACGCTGAGTGCGGACAATCCACAATGTGATCGTTATGTGCAATATGAGATTGGCCAAAACCCGAATTTAAAAGCTGAAAAATCCAAAAGCTATACATTAGGAACTGTCATTGAGCCGACCACAGGCTGGTCGCTTGCACTCGATTACTACGCCATACAACGACGCGATGAAGTATCGCAAATCAGTGCGAAATATTTGTTAGATCATGAAAGTGCTTATCCTCATCTGGTGATCCGGCATGCTGGCACCAACGTGATCGATAAACTATTATTGCTGACTTCGAATTTGGCGCAAACTGAAGTCCGCGGAATTGATCTGGATGCACGTGGTGAAGTGAATCTGGCTGACTACGGAAAACTACGCCTGAACGCGAGCTTGAATAAAGTACTAAGCTACAAATCGGCGGAAAATTCTAGTGTGGAAAAAGTCGATTACGCTGGTTACTACACAACGCCAAAAAATCGCGCGCGTTTTGGCTTGGCTTGGGAACAAGGCGATATGAATTTGGGCTTCAATTGGAATTATGTTGCTGGCTATTCTTTGAAACCGACACCCGAATCGAATTGCACTTATCAAGAAAAAAATCCCTCGTATTGCCAAGTAAAACCCTGGCTGACGACTGATGCTTACCTGACTTATCGCTATCAAAAGAATCTCAATTTGAGTCTGACAGTACAAAATTTAGTGAACAAGGAAGCCCCGTTTGACGCTTCTATGATCGCCTATCTGCAAGGTTTTAATGCGGCCTTCCATAATCAATTGGGACGCTTTGTGCAGATTAGTGCTAAGTATAGTTTTTAAGCCATTTAAGTTAAAGAACGAAAAATCAAAGCCGATCAACGCGGAAATGCAGAGGAAAGCTGAGAAGACTTTAATAAGCCTCTTACTTCGCTTCCTCGCATTTTTCCGGCGTCTCCGCTTCTCCGTGTTGAGCTCCTTTGCGTCTTAACGTCGTTCCAAGCGTACCAACACCGGCGCCTTCAATGCCGGTCTTTTTATTGATTGATCCATGTCACCGCTACCTTCAAAAATTTCATCAAAATTGACTGCACTTGCAAGACTGATTGCCTTTGCCACAGCGATGACTTTAAGCGCTTGCAACACAGCACCACAAAATCAGCTTTTTCCGAATCCCGCGCACAATGACAGCATGCGCACAGAATGTCCTAGCCTCATTCGAGCTTACGCAGATTTGCCTGATCCAGAAACTTTGTCTGCGCTAAAACGCCGTGCGGAACAAGCATTGGCTAATCACGGTCTACGAGTTCTGTGGGAAGTACGCAGCCCCCATGGACAAGGGTTAGCCTTCTCCGACCAACTCGGAGATCGCCAGCGCTTATCGCGTTTGCTCGATGCCATCTTGCCTGCCTTCACTCGCTACCCGCCCATTTTTTTCCAGAACATGCAGGTGCGCGACATTGTTTTGGTCAAAGATTTTCACGTCGGCGGTCAGTTTAGATTAGCCATGCCCGCACCGGAAAGCGATAGCTTGGTCTATGCTGATAACGGTCACCCACAACTTTGTATGGCTGGCATGGAAATGCGCATGCATCATGAGTTTTATCATCTGATAGAACATCGATTATTTAAAGATTTCTATTTTCGCGATCCTGCCTGGCTAGCCTTAAATCCCGTAGATACCCGCTATGGTCAAGGAGGTGCAACAGCTTATGGCAAACAATTTCAAAACCTCGGTCATCCGCATGCTGGGATGATTAGTATCTACGCCGGCTATGGTGTGGAAGAAGATAAGGCCGAAGTGTTTGGCTGGATGATGACACCTGGCTATGCAGAACGCTTACATGACTGGGCAAAGCAAGACAATTCACTCGCAGCAAAACTTGATTGGATGCGTAAATTATTGATCACGCCATCGCGCTGAAATCCTGATGCTACAAAATAAGACTGTTTTAAAGGAAATCGTACTGAATGTCTTATATGGCTTGACCCGGTATTCACTCATTGACGATAGCAGTGACTGCAACATGGATGCTGGATCAAGTCTCACTACGATCAGGTGGCTATAGATACCGGGCCGAACCCGGTATGACGATGTTTAGCTCATCTTTACCACCGCCTTCGACACTGAACAAATTCAATTCAACGCAAAGCTTGCGGTGCCACATGCGGCAATTTTCTCCCATTCAACATCGCCCAGGTCATTGCTGCCATCACTTGCGCGTTTTGAATTAAATTATCTTTCGAAACATGATCCACTGTATCAACCTGGCTATGCTAGGTATGCGAAAGATAATCGAGAGCATCTTGGACAGCGGCGAACGCGGTATGTACCGTCTCGTTAAGAAGGTGAAGAGGTGCCACTAATCGACATAAAAGTTCTACGCCGTACCAAGCCACAACAGCAAAGCTAATTTACAACTTCGATATTAAAATCAGCACTTTCGTGTCTAGCGATCAACAAATAGTCGCAATACTTTACGGCCTACTTCTAGCACAGCGCCCATTTCGACACATTCGCGTGCGAAAATAATATGTCAAGCCGCCCTCGAATAAATCGCTGACTCTGAAGCTCTTGAGATTGCCGGAAGATCAGCCATTAGCGCTAAAAAACAGAGATAATGCAATTGAAACGAAACCTAGTACGTTAAATGTATTAAAGCTGAATTGATCATCACTTCGATGTTAACAGCCAATTTTTGGTGAAATCCCGAACTATTCAATCACACAGTGAAACGAGCCTAAAATGCTATTTGTGGTAATTTTCAAAGACAAATTGAACCGATCCGACGTTAGAGCAAATTTATTGCAAGCCCATATTGAATGGCTTGAAGAACATCGAGCGATCATTCCGATTGGTGGATCTCTCAGGCATGAACCAGAACAAAATCCCATTGGCGGCTTATGGATTGCCGAAGCGGCTTCTAAGCAAGAGCTGGAGAAGCTCGTGCATACAGATCCCTTCTTTACCGCAGGACTACGCGAAAGTTACGATATCCTACACTGGTCAAAAGCGAATGAGGGACGTAAAGTTTCAATCTAAACTGCTCCTTTTGTCAGTAGAGCAAAAAAGTACTTTACTGCACACAATTCAGGAAAACGAAATTTGAATTGAGGCTAACTAAATCCTATTATGCGCGCACCGTTCTTCCATCAACTTCCAAGCATCGATAGTATGACGGCTGCTTTAGCAGTGTCACAATTCGGGTCTTTCTCGGCCGCCGCAATCGAACTAAACATCACACATGCAGCAGTCAGTCGACGTGTAGCAACACTGGAAGCATGGGCCGGTATTAAGGTCTTTAAACGGCATACGAGAGGCGTGGTTCCCACGGAGGATGGTCAGCGCATTTTGGCGCGTTTAGATGCCGCATTGACACAGATAGAAGAACTATCAATTCCCCGTAAAACCAAGCATGTGCTGCCGCCAGTTCGGGTGGCAGTCACACCATCGTTCGCACGCTTCTTCTTACTTCCAAAACTTTCGCTACTCTCAGGAACACCAAATGACATACACATCGAAGTGATAGCTAGCCTCAATCATGCAGACCTTTTGGGTGGCGAAGTCGATCTAGCAATTCGTTATGGTCGCGGCGCTTGGAAAAAAACCCATGCTGTTCGCCTCAACTAAATTCAATTCAACGCAAAACTTGCGGTGCCACATGCGGCAATTTTTTTCCATTCAACATCGCCCAGGTCATTGCGGCCATCACTTGCGCGTTTTGAATTAAATTATCTTTCGAAACATGATCCACTGTATCAACCTGGCTATGCCAAGTGTGCGAAAGATAATCGAGCGGATCTTGAACAGCGGCGAACGCGGGTATGCCTTGCTCGAAAAAAGCTTGATGATCAGAACCGCCGCCGAGCGCATACGTGATGTCAAGACTATTTAACTCTTTGGTCTGTTCCTTCGCTTCATTCAAGGCAGTGAACCACTCATCGACTTTCATATCCAGAAAGCCAGTAATACGCCCCCCGCCTGCATCTTGCGTCAGCATCGCCTGTATTTTCGTCTTCTCTGCCGCATGCGCTTTCAGATAAGCTTCGCTCCCCAATATGCCCTGCTCTTCACCCGAAAACAAAACGACACGCAGCGTCCGTTTAGGTTTTAGTTTCAGCGCATGCATCGCCCGCAAGACTTCCATCGTCACGACCGTACCTACCCCATTATCAGTGGCACCCGTTCCCAAATCCCAAGAATCTTGGTGCGCACCGAGTACCACCATTTCATTGCTCAATTCTGTACCAGGAAAGTCAGCCACCACGTTGTAGGCTTGCACTATATCTTTACTCAAGCGTCCACCAAACTGAAACTCCAACTTCGGTGTAATCCCACGGGCGATTAAGCGCTGCAACAAGTTGGCATGTTCTTTGGTGATAATCGCGGCGTTCTTTTTATAACGAGTGCTTGGACCGCCAAACATATCTTGCAAATTGCCGCCTCTACCGGAGACAAAAAATATCGCAGCGTAATCGGCAGCGCGTATCGCTTTATTGAATTCTTCAGAATATTGTTGGAAGTTTTTTTCTTGTTCCGGGGTTGGTTTGGGTGACGATATGGCTAGTACAATTTTTCCACGCAAACGCGGTGCAATTTGTTTAAACTCATCTAAGGTTTTCACATTCATCACAATCACTTCTGCAGTCACCTTATGTGGACTACTATCACTCCAGGCATGTTGCTGAACATCCAGTACCTTGCCGTTGGCATTCAGAAGTCTCACACTTGCCACACCTCGCGTCCAGGCTTTACCTAACTCGTAGGCCTCTTCATGCACATTCACCGCGCCGTATGCTTTGAGTTTTTCCATCGCCCACTTCTGCGCCTGACGTAGTTGCGGCGAACCTGTCAGGCGTGGACCTATGCCGTCACACATTTCTTCCAGATTCAACATTAACTGATTGTTTTGTGCAATTTCAGCTAGTAAGTTTTGTGAAATGTTGGCGGTTTTCACTTCTAATGTTTGCGCGGCAGCAGGCGACTGACTTTGTGCAAAACAATAGTTGTGAGATAAAAGACTTACGCTCAAGGCAAGAACAGCAAGTTTGCTTTGACGTGACAAAGATGTGGACATAGGAATCTCAGGTAAATGGGTGAGGAATAGCAAGTCGATTTTTTCTAAGAAAGAGCCAAGCACAAGTTCACTCTCTCTATACAAATTCGAAGGAAATCAAATGTGATTAACGACGAGGCATAGGCGGCAATTTTTTCACGAATTCTGCCAATCCACCTTTGTTACGCACGGCGATCAAGTCATCAATCGCTGGCACACGATTATCAGGATTTTTTGCCACTAAAGATTCATAAGCACGCAGCACGCCTTCGACACCTGCCAAGGTTTTCGCTTCGTCATCGGCTTCGTTTCTCATAGGATCTTTGATCTTCTTTTGCAACTGAAAAGCTGCTGTACTCACGGTATGATGAAAACGCAAGACACGCATCAAATCGCCCTTAGCCACCCCATTGTGAAACCAAAATACACCCTTATCAGGGCCGAACATATAATCGGGCACGTCGTCCGTCCATTTCTGAAACCAACGACCATCAGCCGAACTCATTACAGCTAAAGGATCTTTATCGGCCAAGGCCGCCAGTTTTACAACGCGTTCGCCTTCCTCTGCTGTCGCTGGGCCGCGATCGGCTTGGGCAAATACCGGATTGACAAAGGCAAAGCTGAGTAAAGCAAACGCAAAAATACGTTTCATTAAATTATTTAAGACCATGTTCATTCTCCAAAATCATTAGTTAGTTAATTGTTCGTTTCCCGCTTAGAATAAAAGCATCCGTAAGGGAGAAGGTTCACAGACTATAAGGATTGGATAGGTCTGTCCCTGCAAAACCGACAGAACAAAAAAAACGGCGACGAAATGGAAATATTTGGCGATAAAACAAATTGACTAGTTAGCTCAACTAAATCAAAAAATTTCTTCCGACTATTGCTTGCCAATTAAGTAACTTTCAATTTTCGAGAGGACGACGTCAGTCAAAAATAAAGGCAATTGAGATTAGTTTTTCTCTAAAAGAAGTTGAAATTGCGTCTGTCCTTCGGAATTTAGCATCAGTCTATGTGTGTAGCCGTGGCGATTTAATACCTCACGCACAAACATCAGTCCTATGCCTTGGCCGCCTTTTTTGGTCGTAAAGAATGGCGTGAACAACTGCGAGCTAGCTATATTTTTCAAACCTTTGCCGGAATCACAAATCGACAAATAGCCAGGTGCAGAATCTGTTGCCGCTCGTAGATCTATGCGCACAAAGTGCGGGCCAGCCTCTGCATTTTTCTGTGCAGCTTCTACGGCTTCGATACCATTTTTGACGATATTCATGACAGCCTGTTCAAACAAATGACGATCTATCATTTGTGATGGCAGCGCGTCACGGCATCCCCACTCGAGCGTAATACCATTGTCATGACAACGTTGTCGATAGAGAACTAAGACTGTATCTACAATCTCACTCAAGTCACAAGATTCTAACTGCAGGTCTGGCATTTTGACGACTTGAGTAAAACGTTCAATAAACTTGGCCAAATTGGTATTACGTTTTTGGACTGCGATGATCGCGGTCGAAAAATCTTGACTATCTTCGTCACGCAATTGTTCTCGATAAAAAAGCAAAGACTCCAACACTGATCCCGTCGCCGCGACGGTGTTATTCACTTCATGCGCCAGCACGCGTACCAGTTTTTCGTAGGTCGCTTTCTCCGAGCTGGCTAGTTCCTCGGTAATTTCGTCTATCAATAAAAATTCACGCCGAAAGCCGCGATCGACAAATTCACTGCGTTGGCAACGGAAACGCCGACCTTCTTCATTACTCAATACTTCGCTATGGCCAACGGCGATCGATTGTAAGTCTTCTATAAAACGAGACGCACTACCAGTAGTAGGCACGGCTAAAGCTTTACCCAACTGAATCTCGGAACCAAATAATTGAGAGGAAAAAGCATTACAGAGGCTGACCTTGCCATCAAAATCGAACACGATCACTGCACCCGGGGTTGCCTCCAAAAGTTGATCGAGAAAACCACGTTGTTCGCCTAGCCGCAACCTTTCTTGATACAAGGCATCGAGCATACGATTAAACAGTGAAGCTAATTCCTTGGCTTCTGCATTAGCGTTGGTCTTTATGCGCGCCGCATAGTTTTCATCATGCAGTAAATCCTGGAATTGACGTGCAAATCCAAGCGGTAATAAGGCTTTTTTCAGCACTTGATGACCGATAAAAAAACTGACGATCAATCCGACTTCAATTCCCACAACGACAAATGGGCGCTCATGCATCAAAACCAATGCAAGCGCAAAAAACAGCGCGTGTAACAAAAATAAATACAGCTGTAGACGCCGTTGTGAACTCACTTGGTTTCCTCGTCCATGGCTTCTGCCTCATGATGGGCGATCTGATGTTTTTCCATGCGACGATATAAGGCAAAACGACTCAAACCTAAGGCTTTAGCGACCCGGGACAAATTGCCCTGATGTAGTTCCATTGCCTTCTCTATCATGTGCTTTTCAACCTGATCTAAAGTCATCCCAGAGAATATCGACGTTGAGCTGCATTCTTGTGCATAGACATCGGCAACATCACTTTCGACTGATAGAAAATCCGCTTTCTCCAAGCTGTCTTTGCCAATTAAAAGCAAGGTTCTCTCTATGCTTTGCTTTAGTTGGCGAATATTACCTGGCCAATTTTGTTGAGATAGCCATTCAATAGCAGAAGGCGATAACTGCGCAGTCTGCATGCCATAGTGGTGACATAACTGTTCGGTCAAGCTGCGTGCCAGCAAGGGAATATCACTGCGCCGCTCGCGCAAAGGCGGTAGACGTAATGTGATTAAATTTAAGCGATAGAACAAATCTTCACGGAATTCACCACTGGCAACTTGCTCCGCCAATTCGCGATTGGTCGCTGAGACTATACGCACATCGACCTTCTCAGTTTTACTCGAACCCAAAACCTGATAGGTCTGGTTTTGCAAAACCCGCAGCAGCTTGACTTGATCTGAACGATTGAGTTCGCCGACTTCATCCAAGAACAAGGTTCCCAAATGCGCTGTCGCAAAGTGCCCTTTTCTGTCCGTCTTGGCATCAGTAAAAGCGCCGCGCACATGACCAAACATTTCGCTCTCAAAAAGTGACGAGGAGATCGCACCCATGTTCACCTTTACCGCTTCTTTCGCAGCCCGCGGGCTATTGCGATGAATGGCATCGGCGATTAATTCCTTACCTGTACCGCTCTCACCGAGTATCAGCACTGAGGCATTGGTCTTAGCGACACGACCTATGGTTGCCAAAACTTTCAAGAGCTCGGGATGCTCACCGACGATTTCTGAGAAGTCATATTGAGCATCGAGCTTGTGACGTGTCAGACGCGAGACTGGCGCATCTTCATTCAGCGCCAGCGTGGTTTGAATTAACTGCACCAGCGTTGCGTTATTCCAAGGCTTAGTAAAAAAATCGGCAGCGCCCGCTTTTACCCCTTTGACCGCCAGCGAAATCGAACCCCAAGCCGTCATCAACAATACCGGCAGCCGTGCATGTCTGCGATGAATTTCGGTCATCAAGGCTAAGCCCTCATCACCCGTGGTTTCCAATGAAAAATTCATGTCCAACAAAACCAAACTGAATGGCTGCCGCTCTAACAGTGCTAGTGCTTTAGCAGGTTCATCACAGCTCACACTGGCGTAGCCATTTTGTTTCAAAAGCAGCGCCAGCGAAACCTGCACTGATTCATCGTCATCTACGATTAGAATAGTCTGTGAAGACACGAGTGTTCCCTTTTTCTTTTGTATATTTCATTCGTAGTGCAAAGCTTCAGTCGGGCTCATACGGCTCGCCATCCATGCGGGATACAAAGCACAGGCAATTGATACTGCATAAATAATCGCCATAGCAATGCCTGCCGACACGAAGAAACTATTCCAGCCCATAAACTTAGCAAAGATGCCAGTAAAAGGTAACTGTATCAGAAACAGCATTCCTACCGCCATAGCCAAACTACTCATCAACACCTGCTCCGTCACAATTTGCCCATAAATTTGCGTACTGCTCGCCCCTACAGCACGGCGCAAACCAAGTTCGGGAATGCGGCTATTGACGTTTTGCCAGAGGACACCGAATAGACCGAAAGACACCATCAACAGCAGGAAAACTGCAATCACGACCGGCGGAACAAAGAAAATGGCTTTCTGACGCAGCATTTCGTCTCGCCCCTCGACTAAGGTCGCAATTTTGTACTCAATGTCACTACGCACCTGCTTTAACCGCTGATGCAATTTAATTTCAAAATTGCGCGGCGTGCCAGGTTTTACTTTGATTACCATATTAGTTAGTGGAACTAGAGCATCCGATTCTTGAGCCAGCAAAACGATATTGTCATTCCCCATAAATTCTCCGCGGTAGCGATAATGATCCACGACACCGATTATCTTGATCAAATCCGGGTTCTCACTCTTCGAATTTGCACTCGTGATCGTTTTTCCAATCGGATCTTCATTCGCAAATAAGGTATCGGCTAAACTCTGATTAATCACTGCTAATTTGATCCCACTACCCTCATCATGCTTGGAGAACCAGCGTCCACGAAGAATTTTCATTCCCAATGCGTCGCCCCCTTCACTATCCATTTTCAAAGAAAGAATATCGACCTTTTTGTCGCTATCGCCTTTACGCATTTGTGATCGGAAGGCAGAAAAAGAGTAAGGATAATATTGCACGAAGCTGACTGCGTCGACTTCAGGCATCGCCTTGAGGCTACGATGAAATTGATTGATCAACTCGCGTGCTTGGGAGCGACTTTGCTCTGATGTTTTCACACCTGAATCAGGATTCAAGAAACCATCGACTTTGCCGTCGAGTTGAATACTCCAACGGTTTTCATATTCAAATCCAAGCGGCGTGTTATATAGACGCAAGTTGTAAACAATTCCAACCACGACGGCAAAAACCACAACGAATATCAACAGAATTTCGGCACTAATCATGAGATTTTTACCTTTGCGTTTCCACAATATTTTCAATAAATGTTGCAGCATCAAACATTTCCTTTCAATGCAAAAACCGGATCGAGTTTGGCCATACGCCAAGCAGGCAATATGCCCGACACAACAGAAAAGACCGTCGCGATCAAGACGCCATACAGATACACCGTGAGATTGATCTCACCACGAAAGTAAGGAATCATTCCGGAGAAGCCTAACCACAGAAAAAACAGTTGCATAAACAAAAATGCCAATGCACAAGCAAACAAAGTCAGTAACAGATTCTCGAACAGAAATTGCCCCACCAACTCAAAATTTGAGGCGCCAAAGGCTTTCCGGACACCAATCTCAACGCTTCTTTCCATCATGCGTCCCATGTTCAAGTTCACCAAATTCAATGCGGGTAACAACATGAACAAAAACATCAACACCACGATCCATGCCATCACCGTGCCTGCACCAGAGTCCTCTGACTCTTCAGGTTGACCGCTATTTCTACTCGAAAATCCACGCGCAAATTCATCAAAACTTGTATTTGCAAGCATCTGCGTTTTGGGCCATTTAGTGGGATCATCTTGTTGTACCGTCGCGGAAATTTCACGAAGCTCTTTTTTCATCGTCGACAAATGCGATACATCTTTCGCGAGTAAGATCGCGTTGAAGTCACCACTGAGGCTATTTCTGTAATCACTCGTATTCATGGTCGTTAACGGCGCCCACATATCAGCACTAGAAATCGACTTACGCGCATCTTCCACAACGCCTATAATTTCATACTGTTGCATACTAATGCTGAGCTTGTGCCCAATTGGATTGAGATCACCAAATAGTTTTATTGCCATGGAGCCGGATATCACCACGTAAAAGCTTCCACGTTGAATATCATCATCGTTGATCCAACGACCTGCTAATAACTGAAAATCCAAAATCTTCCAGTAATTATCATCGGTATAACGAATGGTCGATTTATGAACTACATCATCCCGATATATAGCGACAGGCTTTGGGACAGAGACTGCGCCAACTAATTCAGCGCTCTTCATTGGCTTCAAGTATTGTTCGATTAATTTGTAACCCAGATTCGTTGTCCAAACATCCCCTTCGCCATACTTTGTTACGGTACTTACAGTGAGAATTCGGTCTCCGCGTTTCGCTAGCACACCAGATGGTGAATAACTCTGTTCTACCATCGCAGTAACCACCAACAAAACAATCAGCGTCAGCACAATACAAAACAGATTAATTGCCGTATACATTTTCCGCCGACGATAAACGTTCAGAGCGATCATTAAATAGTTCTTCAGCATAGCAATTCCTAAGCGACCAACTGGCCGTCAAACACACGAATGATGCGGCCGCTTTGTTTCGCGTGGCGTTCTTCATGCGTGACCATCACGACAGTGGTACCTTGCTGATTCAACTTTAACAGGATATCCATCACTTCAGCACCCATATGGCTGTCGAGATTGCCCGTTGGTTCGTCGGCTAACAGGATTTCTGGATTACCGACCATGGCACGTGCAATCGCTACCCGTTGCTGCTGACCGCCAGATAATTGGTTCGGGTAATGTTCCATGCGCGCGCTTAATCCCACGCTGGCAAGTGCTTGTTCTGCCAACTCACGTCGCTCCTTGGCGCTGGTTTTGCGGTACAAGAGTGGCAATTCAACGTTATCGATGACGCGTAGATCATTGATCAGATGAAAGCTCTGAAAAATAAAGCCAAAGGTTTTATTGCGCATTTTTGCCAGATCTTTGTCACCCCACTGGTGCAACTCTTGCCCTGCGATTTTGAGCTTGCCTTGCGCTGGTCGGTCAAGCAAACCTAGTAAGTTCAACAAGGTGCTCTTGCCGCAACCGCTAGGTCCCATGATAGAAACAAATTCCCCTTTTTCGATGCGCAAATTAATATCGCGTAAGGCGATCGTTTCGACTTTATCGGTTTGGTAAGTCTTACTGACATTTTCTAATTGAATCATCTTAATTCCTTTGTTTTCTGTAATCTTGTACTTGCCGTGGACGGGTAAGCGTATCAATTGACTCTGAAACTTTCCAAGTGTTTCAATTTGCTGACATCTGACACGATCAGCTTCTCGCCCGCTCGCAATCCTTGTATCACTTCTACCTGTTTACCGTCGCTTAAACCAAACTCCAGGCTTCGCTTTACCGCACGATTATTCTCGAGCACATACACTTCTTGCCTGCCTTTACCATTGATGGCGGGTCCTGCATCGACGATCAGAGTTTTCTCTTTTTGATCCGTAATAATGTTGGCCTCAACTCGTAATTTATGGCGCAAGGCTGGGTGATTTGGCTGCGATAGACTCACTAACAATTTCACTGAACCATTCTGAATCTCGGGCAAGATAGTCTGCACTTCACCTTGAATGATCTGCCCGCTATATTCCACTCTTACCGCTTGTCCGGGATTCAAATAGCGCGCGTAAAAATCCGAGACACTGGCCTCAACCCGAAAATTATGCAGTTCTGAAACCTTGGCAATCAACTGCCCGGTGTTCACACTCGCGCCCTCATCGGTCATGGACCAAGTTAACAAACCATCGAAAGGCGCTTTCACTTGTGTTTGCGCGAGTAAGCTCTGCTGCAATTCCATTTGTTTCTGAAAGATAGAGCGTTGCAAGCGCGCGCTTTCGATATTGCTACCGGTAGTTTTTCGGGTATCGATCAGTGATTCTTTGTGCTGGCGCAATTGCACTTCATTGCGTTTGACTGCCAGCTCAGCGGCTTGCAAGTCAACTTGTGAAGTAATGCCGTTGATGCCCAGTTTTTGAAAGCGAGCCAACTTGACTTTATTGCTTTGCAAATCCAGCTCCAACAATTCAATCTCACTGCTAATTTTTTTCAACAATCCGTCCAATTCATTACTTAATGACTGTACGCGAAGCTCTTGTTGGGAAATCTGTTCGCGCAGATTGTCAATCGCTACACGTATGGCTTGATCGTCCAAGACCATCAATAACTCACCTGCTTTCACCGTTTGTCCCGCTTTGGCAACGATCTTGGTGATACGGGTTTGATTCGGACTGGACAACTGCTCTTCCCGCACGGGCATCACAAGGCCTGAGGCATTGATCGTATTATCGACCTGCCCTATCCGGGCTTCAGAAACACGAATATCGGCAAGCGAAACGGATTGCGTCGCGGCACGATTGATAGCCCATCCTGAGCCGCAAATGACGATTAAGATCAGACTCGCGATGACCCATTTCTTGCGCTGGTGCCCCTGCAATTCCTCTTGACTGAATGTTCTATCCATTTTCAAATTCTCACTTAACTGGGTGGATGACGATACGATGTATGAGGTAACAGCAAGCCATGTGCCAGTTCGTTAAAATTGAAATAGTCTATATAAATCAAAAACTTATCAAATTCTGCAATAAATAGACATGAAACGATGTCGAGTGACGAGTGCGCTTTCACACCAAAAAGTGCGAATTCGCACAAGTGTTTTAAACTCAACATAAACTGGAAAAGCTGATCCGCGCTCAAAAAAAAAGCGCTGCAGAAGACTATCTGCAGCGCTTTTTGAAAAGTAAGGCAATAAAAAATAAGAAGCTTATTTGCCCTGCGCATCTAACCAGACACGAATCGCTGGCAGACGTTCTTGTTTAACTTTGACTCTATAGTTGATCCCCGCGATCACGGTATCAAGTTCACGACGTGCACTTGGGTCGAGATGGGCACTGGCATAGGCGTTTAATTTATCTATCATTTTTGGATCAGAAGATGTGCTTCCCAATGCCGGGAAGAAGCGACTGCGTGAGGTGCCATCTACTCTGTCGTTAACTTTCGCCATATTGGCAATGGCAAAATCAAATGCCAAGTCAGGATGATTGCCTGCAACCTGGCGTATCATGCCGGCGCTGATGGTGAGACCAGGTTCTTCTGTTAAAGCCAAATCTAGAGCACGTTGCGCTAAGGCCTTGTCATCACTCGCTGCTAACAGGCCATACAGGCTTTGTCGCACCAGAGAGGATTTTTCAGCCAAAGCTTTTGCATGCAAAATATCCCAGGTTTTTTGATCCGCATTTTCGGCAACTATGCTAAGGATTAATAAACGCAATGCGGCTGGCGCGGCACTAGGATCGCTGTCCATCAGGGCAAAACGACGCTGGGCTTCTGCTAATACGCCAGGCTCACCGAGTGAACCTAAAACCCCGATCAAATTGGTGCGAAAGTTGGAAACATACTCGGCCTCGCCTGCCTTCGCTTCCCAACCCAGTTTTTGCATGATGGGTGTTAAACGTTGTAAGGCAAATTGCTTAAACGCTTTTTGACGTGGTGCATCGTCTTTCAAATACGCATGTACGGTCGCAAAAGTACCCGCAATATTGTCCCAGACGTGAGTGCTTGCTGTCGCAGGTGTTACTTTTGCTAAATCCAGGTTTGCCGTGATTTCTTGCTGACCAGCCAGGCCCAAAGACCAGCTGTCTGACAATATGCCAACCTGGTCTATGGCGGCAACTTGTGAAAAATTCTGTGCCAATTGTGCAAATACTTTAGGCGCATACAAAGTGCGGTAATAACCTTTTTGCCCCGCGTTCACCACTACCGTGCCGCAGGCGGGCAACTGCATACTGCCCTTACCATTGACCACCAAAGTAGTGCCAACTATTTTTGTTCCGGCGATTTGCGCGACGACAGGTACACGCCAGCTCAGTGGTTTTTTATGAGGGAAATCCTTTGAAAACTCTCCTTGACGTAGGCTAACAATGGTTTTGCCATTTTTGCAGACCACCTCATCAACGTAAATCAAAGGCACACCAGCCTGTTCCGTAAAATCTTTAGCAATCGCAACGATAGGTTTACGCGCTGCCTTTTCCACTTGCACCCACAAATCGCGCGATTGTGTACTGCTATAGGCGTGTTTTCTCATGTAGGCACGGACTGCTTCGCGCCAGGCATTTTCACCTACATAGTTTTCTAGCATACGAATTACCGCTTCACCTTTTTGATAGGTGATGGTATCGAAAGCCTGACTGGCCTGATCGACTGTGACAATTTTTTGCACCACTGGATGGGTGGTCGCTAATGCATCACGTCCAATTGCCTCTTCACGCACGGAGATGGCATTAAATTCAGGCAACCATTCTGGGTGCAGGCGCATCATGGTGCGATTTTCCATCCATGAAGCAAAGCCTTCATTGAGCCACAAGTCATCCCACCATTGCATCGTCACCAAATCACCAAACCATTGGTGCGCTGTTTCGTGTGCTGCGGTAACGAATGCCAATTGCTTATTGGCATGCGTAGAAATACTTGGATCTAGCAGGATAGAACTTTCGAAAGTAAAGATCGCGCCCCAGTTTTCCATCGCACTAAAGAATTGACTGCTACCTGGTGCCGCGATGTTATCTAACTTTGGCAAAGGATAGCGGGTACCGAAGTAGTCATTAAATTCGCGCAAGATACCTTTGGATTCTTCCAACACATAACGCGCTTGATCGAGGCTGCCGCGCTTGGCGATGACGCCAATCTCGGTGCCATCCGCCATCACGGTGGCACGTTCAAAATCACCCACACTCAAGAACAACAAGTAGCTTGACATCTTCGGTGAGGTGCCAAATTTAACCAAGCTTGTACCATTACCCAAATCTGTTTTGGAGCTGACAGGCATATTACTAACCGCCATTTGCGCGGTTGGCACGGTCACTTCCAGATTGAAGGTCGCCTTAAAAATCGGCTCATCCCATGATGGGATCACCCTTCTTGCATCAGAATTTTCAAACTGCGTATACAAGGCTCTTTGCTTGCCTTGTGGACTGTCGTAATCGAGAGAAAACAAACCCACCGCCTGGGTGCCAATCAAACCGTCATATTCCAATTCCAGTTTGTATTCACCTTTTTTTAAACGCTGTGTGAAAGTGAAAGTCGCAGTTTGCGCTTCTTTATTGACGGTCGTGGTGACATCCTCGTTGATCACTTTCCCTTTCAAATCCTTCAATCGCACTTTCTTGAACGTCAGATCGGTCGCGTTCAAGGTAATTGTGTTGCTGGCCTGTAGTAGTTGCAAAGTGATCGCCACTTTGCCGGAAAAACGGGCGTCTTTTGCGTTTGGTATTAGCGCAATATCGTAATGACTGGGGCGCGCTTCGCGTGGCAACTGCGTTGTCACTTTACGATAATCCAGGCGCACCGTGCTATGTGGCAACGCGGCCAAACTTGCCTGACTGGTAAATCCAGCCAGTGCCAAAATGGCGAGTGAAATCAATGTTGGTTTCATTTTTTCTTCCCTATTGTATTTTTTTATAAATTCAAATCTATCGATAAGACTTATCTTCTATCCGTAAATATCTGACAAGCGCAAATCTGTGTAAGTCATAGATGGCTAGACTTTAAATTAAGTTCCCGCCATACCTATCTTAATTTGCACGTGACGCTCAATCCAAAGGCAAGGTGCGATAAGGGTTGACTTCCGATGCCCCCACCACGTTAGCCTTATTCCCCCAAGAATTACGTATGTAAGTCAAGACCGTCGCCACCTCGGTATCGTCAAGTACAGGGGCGAATGGTGGCATGCTGTAAGGTCGGGGATTTAATCTCGTCGCTGGTGCGAAACCGCCTGCAAGTATCAAGCGAATTGGATTACTCAGCGAACTCGTCTGCAAAGATGCATTGCCTTGTAAGGCAGGATAAATACCAGTCACGCCTTCACCACCTTTGCCATGACAATCCAGACAATGCGTTTTATAGATTTTTTCGCCGTGCTGCATGATTTGCAACATCTGTTCCTTGCTGACTGTCGGTCTGGCAATTGCCCTATCTAACAAGTCGGGTGTACTTTGTGTTTGTTGCGGCAATGCGCGCAAATAAGTTGCGATTGCTCGCGCATCTGGCTCACTTAAATACTGCAAGCTTTGTTGCACAACTTCAGCCATAGGACCGGCCACGCTGGATTTCAAATTATTACCGCGCACGAGTAAGTGCGTGATTTCTTGCTCACTCCATGTCGGCAAATTCAATTCATACGATGATTGTAAGGAGGGCGCATACCAAAGGATTTGGGCCATTTCTCCACCGGAAAAATCAGCACTACCCTGATTCGCACCAAAACTATTGCGCGTACTATGACAAGCGCTGCAATGTGCCAGACCGCGTACCAGATACGCACCGCGATTCCACTCTGTACTCTGTTGTGATTGGAAGCGTAACGCCCCCGGTTTGAAATACATGGCGCGCCACAAGGCCAAGGCAGGTCTTTGGTTATACGGAAACGTCAAATTGTGATCCGCATTCTTTTGCACTACGGCTGGCTGCGATTGCAGATAGGCATACATCGCATCGGCATCGGCCCGCGAAACATGGGTGTAATTCACAAAAGGAAAAGACGGGTACAGCAAGCGGCCATCTTTCGCTTTACCATTATGCAGCGCATTCCAAAAATCCTCTGCGCTCCACTCGCCTATGCCAGTCTGTTTGTCAGAGGTGATATTTGGCGTCACAAATTGCCCAAACTCGGACTGCATGACACGACCACCGGCAAATGCAGCGCCGCCTCGTGCGGTGTGACACGCCATGCAATCACCAATGCGCACCAGATAGGCGCCTCGCTCCAGTACGTCCTTGGAAGTGAGTTTCGCCGCATCGGGCGTTTTTGAATTTTGTTCCGATACCGTGAGCGCCGAACTTGCGTAGCTATCTCCTAAAGAATAACCATACCAAGCAAAAACCAGAACGGACAGAAGCAGCAGCAAAAGTGATATGCCTATGAATTTCCAACTACGTGAGGTCATAACACGCTCCCGCAAGCGATAGGCAATTTAAATCCGGCGAGCTCAGATTGGCGCACTGGCTTAGCGTCAGCTGGCATGATCTGCGCCGCCAACCACGCCGAAACTGCTGCGATATCGTTGGCATCCAATTGTTTCGCGACACTTTGCATGCAATCTGGCGCATGGGCATGGCGGCTGCCAGTTTTCCAAGCACCGAGTTGTGCCACCAAATAATCGCGCGGTAAGCCCAAGAGGCCGGGGATAAAAGGTGCAATGCCCGTCATTTTTTCAGCGTGACAGGCCACGCAGGCCGGGATTTTTTTACCCGCGTCACCCAACTTCACCAACACGCGTCCCCGCTCCAACAAAGCGGTTTCTGCAATGCTCGTTTGGGGCGCAGCATACGGTGGATTCAATAGGGAGAAGTAAGTGGCGATTTCTTGCAAATAACTATCCGTCATATGCGCCACCATATAGGTCATCATAGGATAGCTACGTTTACCATCACGGAAATTGCGCAATTGATTAAACAAATAGCCCTCAGGCTTACCAGCAATGCGCGGATAAAAACCATCGGTGGTCGCTCGACCTTCCTGACCATGACAAGCGACGCAGGCTTTGACGCGCTGCGCCAAGTTATCCGGCACCGTTTGCGCGGTCGCATTGGTCGACGTTAACATGCTGAAACTACTCATCAGCAAAGCGACAATATAAATAATTTTCTTCATCAAGAATATTTAACCATTCACATAAGCAAAAACGCTTGATTGCTGTCACTTATTTAGCCCTTAAGGCTGTTCGGCGCATCAATCAAGCGTCTTCTGTTTTACTGCAAAATACAAATTCAAAAACTCAGCAGTGGCTGACTAGTTCGCCTCTTTCAACTTCGTGTTGCTACGGGTCGTCGATTTATCGGCTAAACGTTTATTCGACTTAATCAATTCAATCTCATCACTGAGAATATTAGCGGCTTCAATCAGGAATACGTCTTTCGCTTCCTTATTGGCTTTTTCCGCTGCTAATTCAGATGCTAGGCTGCGTTCGTTGCCCTGCAGTCCATCATCTTGCGTTGCGACTTTCGCCAATGCATCCTTCTTCTCTGCTGGCTTGCCTTTGGAATCTAAGGCAGCACGAATTGCCTCACGTTCCTTAATTTTCTTTTCACGCAGATCACGTTCGATGCGACGTTCTTCTTCGTTCAAAGAAATCACTTTCTTCTCTTTTTGCTTTTTGAATTCTGCAATATCTTCATTAATGAATTGGAATTCCTTGTCCTTAGCAATGCGCATTTCATGACGCATTTGTAGCATCGCTTGCACATCTTTCAAACTACCAACCGTATGGAAATTCGCTGGTTTGATCTGTACCCATGGTAAGGCATTGTCGTAGCTGGATTCACCATAACTATCGGCATCAGTAAAACTAGGATAAGCGATATCGGGAGTCACGCCACGCAATTGTGTCGTGCCGCCGTTCACACGGAAAAACTGTGCAATCGTCATTTTCAAATCACCATATTGCGGTTTAGCGCTGCGTGCCATTTGATCAAGGCTAATGACAGTTTGTACCGTACCTTTACCAAAACTTGTTTCACCTATGATCAAGCCACGGCCATAATCTTGTATCGCCGCTGCAAAAATCTCAGATGCAGAAGCCGAACCACGATTGATCAACACACCCATAGGGCCGCCCCATGCGACGACACCGGCACTATCGCTCTCTACATGTACTTCGCCGCGAGAATTACGTTGCTGTACGACTGGACCTTTACCGATAAACAAGCTAGTCAACTCGACCGCTTCATTTAAAGAGCCGCCACCGTTATCGCGCAAATCGATAAGCACGCTATCAACTTTTTCTTTCTTCAATTCCGCCAAAAGTTTTGCCACATCACGGGTTGCACTCTTAAAATCTTTATCGCCACGACGACGCGCATCAAAATCCTGATAGAAAGTCGGCAAAGCAATGACGCCTATACGACGGGTACCTTCTGCCGTTTTAACTTCTTGTATGGTTTTCTTAGCCGCCTGCTGTTCCAAGGTGATTTTATTCCGCACTAACAATACCGTCTTATGCGCCCCGTCGGGTCCCGCATCGGCTGGCAACACGTCCAGCAAAACAGTAGTATCTTTTGGGCCGCGGATCAGTTTAACCACATCGTCGAGGCGCCAGCCCATCACATCGACTGGCGTGCTGTCTGCACCCTGACCAACACCCACGATACGATCACCGACCTTTAATTTGCCCGACAGAGCGGCTGGACTGCCCGGCACCATCTCGCGTATGGTTGCCATTTCGTCGCGATCTTGCAAAGTCGCACCTATACCTGTCATCGACAAACGCATCTGGATATCAAAGTCTTCCGCAGCTTTTGGACCAAGGTAGTTGGTGTGCGGCTCTACCGACATCGCGTACGCATTCATAAAGAGTTGAAACACATCTTCATTCTTTAACTTATTCATACGCGTTAAAGTCGATTCATAGCGCTTGTCTAAAGTTGCCTTGATCGCGGCAGATTCTTTACCCGCCAATTTCAAACGCAACCAGTCGTTCTTGACACGCTGACGCCATAGGTCGCGCATCTGGTCTATGTTTTGTGGCCAAGGCTCTTTTTCACGTTGATAGCGATAAGCTTCTTTCTGTGAAAAATCAAAGTCGCTATTGAGCAATTCACGGGCATAAGTCAGACGTTCTTTAAAGCGCTGATGATAGAGATTGAACATCGCAAAAGGCGTACTCAAATCTTGCGACAAGATCGCATCGTCGAGCTTATTGCGTGCGTCGCTAAATTGATCGATATCTGATTGCAGGAAGAAAATTCGGTCTGCATCCAGTGATTTCAAATAACGATCAAAAATCTTCTCTGACATTGCGTCATCAAGCGGTGTCGCTTTGTAATGAAAGCGCGTCAAAAATTCTGCCGCCATATTGGCCGCTTGAATTTGCGGTGCTTGAGCTTGGAAACTAATAGGGGCCGCGAGATTGGCAGCACTGGCGGCTTTGTTGTCGAGCGCAGAACTAGAATCTGCAAGAGCAAAATGGGTGGAGACGGCTAAGGCAACCATCATCCCGATAAAGGTTTTTTTCATCTTCATTCTCCAATTATTCGTATTTAATACATCTGCGGCATCGGTCTGAACTTTCGATCCGAACTATTGAGAAAAAAATCATAACTTATATCCCAAAAATTAAATATAAATTAGAAATTATCAATAGCGAAATACGAATATCTTTAATCACTTTGTGCTGTGCGTTCTGGCGCCATCCAAAGTCTTATGCACACGCTATATTTGCAATCGCAGCATATCACTTGTTGGCACATCGCACAGCACGCTCCAATTATTCTTCCTATGATTTTTACGTTTTTTTGTAACGATTTGTAGTTGAGACGCGTTTAAGTATCATAAGTTCCAACAAAGTTCGTCATAAACCCTTGTCGCATAAGAGAAATCTCGGTTAAAGAAAAGAATTGCAGTGTTTTTTCCACGCTGTTTCGCGTTTATATGTCACAAAAATTTGCCTGCATATTTTTATTTTTCGCCTACACTAAATTTATCTAAGGCAATTTCAGCATCTTTACCTGATGCCTAGTCACTCGAAGCGCGACATTTTGTAAGCATAAAGAACGCCGGATGTAAGCTAAAAAGGAGATCAAAATGAATATTTTTGACAACTATGCAGCACGCTACGAAAAAACTCGTGAAGAAGAATATTCATTGCAAGAGTTTCTCGATTTATGCAAAAAAAATCCACTGGCCTATGCTACCGCACCAGAACGCATGCTGGCAGCCATAGGCGAACCAGAGCAAATTGACACCCGTAACGACTCGCGACGTTCGCGTATCTTTTCCAATAAAATCATTAAAATCTATCCAGCCTTCCGCGAGTTCTACGGCATGGAAGAAGTGATAGAACAAGTCGTCGCCTACTTCCGCCACGCCGCGCAAGGTTTGGAAGAGCGCAAACAAGTTTTGTATCTACTTGGCCCTGTCGGTGGTGGTAAATCATCGATCGCCGAACGACTCAAATATTTAATGGAAAAAATCCCCTTCTATTGCATCAAAGGTTCACCCGTAAATGAATCGCCGCTAGGCTTGTTTAACGAGGAAGAAGACGGTGCGATTTTGGAAGAAGATTTTGGTATTCCACGCAGATATCTCAGAACGATACCCAGCCCATGGGCAGTCAAACGCTTGCATGAATTTGGCGGCGATATTAATCAATTCCGTGTCGTGCGACGCTATCCATCCGTCTTAAAACAAATTGCAGTATCTAAGACAGAACCTGGAGATGAAAACAATCAAGACATTTCCTCACTGGTCGGCAAAGTCGATATCCGCAAATTAGAAGATTATTCTCAAGACGATCCAGATGCTTACAGCTATTCGGGCGGACTCTGCCTCGCCAATCAAGGCTTGATGGAATTCGTAGAAATGTTCAAAGCGCCGATCAAGGTCTTGCATCCTTTATTGACCGCGACACAGGAGGGTAATTTCAAAGGTACAGAAGGCTTTGGTGCGATACCGTTTGAAGGCATTATTTTGGCGCACTCGAATGAATCCGAATGGAAAACCTTTAAAAATAACAAGAACAACGAAGCCTTTTTGGATCGTATCTACATCGTCAAAGTGCCGTATTGCCTGCGCGTTTCTGACGAAATCAAGATATACGAAAAACTGATACGCAGCTCCTCATTAGCACAAGCACCATGCGCCCCAGGCACCTTTAAAATGATGGCGCAATTCTCGATATTGTCGCGCTTGGTCGAACCTGAAAATTCCAGCATCTTTAGCAAAATGCTGGTGTATGACGGCGAGAACCTCAAAGACACCGATCCCAAAGCCAAGTCGCGCCAAGAATATGTCGATTACGCTGGCGTCGATGAAGGCATGAACGGCATCTCTACCCGCTTCGCTTTCAAAATTTTGTCGAAGGTTTTTAACTTCGACAACACCGAAGTCGCCGCTAACCCTGTGCACTTGTTATACGTGCTGGAACAGCAAATCGAACGCGAACAATTTTCACCCGAACTGGAACAAAAATATCTGTCCTACATCAAAGAATATCTGGCCGCCCGTTACGCTGAATTCATAGGCAAAGAAATCCAAACTGCGTATCTGGAGAGTTATTCTGAATACGGACAAAACATTTTCGACCGCTACGTGACCTTCGCCGACTTCTGGATACAAGACCAGGAATTCCGCGATCCCGATACGGGAGAAAGTTTTGACCGTGAAGCCTTAAATAGCGAATTGGAAAAAATTGAAAAACCTGCGGGCATCTCAAATCCCAAAGACTTCCGCAATGAAATCGTCAATTTCGTCCTACGCGCAAGAGCACAAAACGGCGGCAAGAATCCGACTTGGACCAGCTACGAAAAACTACGCACGGTCATTGAGAAAAAAATGTTCTCCAATACCGAAGAACTTTTGCCTGTCATTTCGTTCAATGCTAAAGCCAGCAGCGACGATGCCAACAAACATCAAGAGTTCGTCAGCCGCATGGTGGCGAAAGGTTATACCGCGAAACAAGTTAGATTACTGTGTGAATGGTATTTAAGGGTGAGGAAATCGTCTTAGGCTTCAAGGTGCTAAAGCCCCTCTCCCGCAAGCGGGAGAGGGGTTGGGGTGAGGTTAAGTAAGGATATGAGCCGAAATAGCGATAAAAATTTCAGCGACGGTAAATTGCAAGCAATTAGCAAACGGATATCTGAATCACCCTCATCCCCAACCCTTCTCCCGCCAGCGGGCGAAGGGAGCTAAAACGCTGCGATCCATTAGCACTAGCAACACCCAAGCATCAAAAACAGAACTTGTTCGGGAGCACAAATTGGTACATTTAATCGACAGACGAGTTCAAGGTAAAAACAAATCTGCCCCAAACCGCGAGCGTTTTTTGCGTCGCTATAAGGGCCAGATCAAAGACGCGGTTACGCGTGCCATCAAAGGACGTTCTATCACCGACATGGATAGCGGTGAAAAAATCGCCATTCCCGTCAAAGATGTTAACGAACCCAATTTTGGTCACGCTCACGGCGGTGTTTGGGAAAGCGTTAATCCCGGCAATCAGGAATACCAAACTGGCGATCAAATTGAGCGTCCCAAAGGTGGCGCTGGTAAAGGCAAAGGCCAAGCTGGTAATAGCGAAGAGATCAGCGAAGATGATTTTGTTTTCCAAATCAGTCGCGAAGAATTTCTCAATTATTTTTTTGAAGATTTAGAGTTACCTAATCTCATCAAAACTCAGCTCACCGCCATCACCGATTTCAAGAATCAACGCGCAGGCTATAGCACTACGGGCACAGCGTCGTCCTTACATGTACTACGTTCATTACGCGGCGCCTTGGGAAGACGCATCGCGGTCGGCGGCAAATCGAGTAAACGTTTGAAAAAAGCGGAAGAAGAATTGGCTGAGTTGTTGGCCGAAACCAGCGACAACCAAGATCCCAGAATTATCAAACTGCGGCAAGAAATACATCATCTGCGCACGCGTCTATTAGCGATTCCCTTTATCGATCCTTTCGATCTACGCTACAGCAATCGCATCAAAGTGCCCAAACCAAGCACGCAGGCCGTGATGTTTTGCCTGCTCGATGTCTCCGGCTCTATGGACGAAAAGAAGAAAGATATCGCCAAGCGCTTCTTTATTTTGCTTTATCTGTTCCTGCAACGCGCTTATGAAAAAATCGAAGTCGTCTTCATCCGCCACCACACGGCAGCCCTCGAAGTCGATGAAAAAGAATTCTTTCATTCACGCGAATCAGGCGGCACCATTGTCTCCTCTGCCCTGCGTTTATTGACTGAGGTGCTACAAACCCGTTACGCCTCCAGTGACTGGAACGCCTATGTGGCGCAGGCATCGGACGGAGACAATTGGGACAATGATTCTGTCATCTGCAAACAAATCCTCCTCAATACCATCATGCCCATGGTGCAATACTACGCCTACGTCGAGATCACGGAGGGCGATCCACAAAATCTGTGGCAAGAATATATGCAAGTCAAAGAACAAAAATCTCACTTCGCCATGCAAAAAATCGAGGAACCAGCCGACATTTATCCTGTCTTTAGAGAACTCTTTAAAAAACAAAGCAAGTAAAACATAGGTAAGGCTGAGAGGACTTAAGTATGAATAGCCACAATGCCAATCAGGAAGATGTGAATGATGCGGCCAAGAAGCACAATCCGCGCCGCCTGCCCGATCAATCCGAATGGACTTTCGAACTGATAGAACAAGCCCACGAAGAAGTTGCACGCGTTGCCAAAAATTTTCAGCTAGACACTTACCCGAATCAATTAGAAATCATCACCGCCGAACAAATGATGGATGCCTACGCCTCAGTCGGCATGCCCGTCTCGTACAACCACTGGTCCTTTGGCAAACATTTTTTATCCACAGAAAAAAGCTATAAGCGCGGTCACATGGGGCTGGCGTATGAGATTGTCATCAACTCCAATCCCTGCATCGCCTACCTGATGGAAGAAAACAGCCTCACCATGCAAACCCTGGTGATCGCCCACGCCGCCTACGGCCACAATTCCTTCTTCAAAGGCAATTACCTGTTCCGCACCTGGACCGATGCCGACGCCATCATCGACTACATGGTCTTCGCCAAACAATACATCAGCGACTGCGAACAACGCTATGGCATAGAGGCCGTAGAACTCTTAGTTGATTCTTGTCACGCGCTACAAAACTACGGCGTAGACCGCTACAAACGTCCCGCCAAAATTTCACTCGCCGAAGAAAAAGAGAGACAAGAAGAACGCGAACGCTACCTGCAATCACAGGTCAATGATCTGTGGCGCACCGTCCCCCGACGCGAAGACGTGGTCAGTGAAGAAGAAGTACGCCGTTACCCCGAAGAACCGCAAGAAAATCTGCTCTACTTCATAGAAAAATATTCGCCACTTTTACAACCATGGGAAAGAGAAATCGTCCGCATCATACGCAAGATTTCGCAATACTTTTATCCACAAAGACAAACCCAAGTCATGAACGAAGGCTGGGCGACGTTTTGGCATTACACGATTTTGTACCAGCTATTTGAAGAAGGCATAGTCGGCGATGGCTTCATGATGGAGTTTTTACAAAGCCACACCAATGTCATCTACCAACCGCCGGTCAGCAGCAAATACTACAACGGCATCAACCCCTACGCGCTAGGCTTCGCGATGATGAGCGACATCCGCCGCATCTGCGAACACCCGACCGAAGAAGACCGACTCTGGTTCCCCGACATCGCCGGCGCAGACTGGCTAAAAACCCTGCACTTCGCGATGCGTAATTTCAAAGACGAAAGCTTCATCGCACAATATCTATCACCCAAACTGATACGCGATTTTCACTTCTTCGCGATCTTAGACGACGACAGCAAAAAGACCCTCAGCGTCTCCGCCATCCACGACGAAGCCGGCTATCACGCGATACGCCAACAACTCGCAGGCCAATACAATCTAGGCAATCGCGAACCGAATATCCAAGTCTGGTCAGTCGACCTACAAGGCGACCGCGCCCTCACCTTGCGCCATAATCAATACTTACGTCGCCCCTTAAACAATCAAACTTCAGAAGTCTTAAAACACGTCGCGCGGCTGTGGGGATTTGATGTATATCTAGAGACCGTGGATAGCAATAATCAGATTATTGCTACGCAAGAGTGTAAGTTGGAGAAACGTAAGGGACGGCGTGGGTGAAGATGAATGAAAGCATATAACGAACTATTACAATACCAGATCAAGCCTTGATTGTTTTCCGCTTCTTTCTAACCCAATCTGGAATGGCAGATATTTCAGGAGCTGTGTCTATGTCAAAAATATGCTCTAGCAATCTCGTAATATCACGATCAATTTCTTCTTTACTGACCCCAAGCTTTGAACGCATATATATTGGAGTATTTTTTTCGAAATCTCCAAACGCGACAACTATATACTTAGTATTCATCTCACCTTGAAGCATCATATCGCCCTGGATTATCATGGTTTCCCAGCCCACTCCTGCTCTACGCGTATCGGCTTTCTCCGCGTAATTGGAATCACAGACTAAGAGTACTTTACTAGCCTTTAAAACCTCATTCGTCATCCATTGAGGAAGATCCATTCCGGGCCGAAGATGAAATCTATCGAGCCTCGCATCGACACCATTCGCACAAAGTTGATGTGCTAAATCAAATACCCACTCCTTTACACTCTCATCTTTCCAGGAATAAGAAATGAAGACCCGGGGATGCTCATCGACGATTGCATCAATTTTCGATGTCTTGGTATTCCATTCTAAAAAATTTTGTGCAGTAATTTTGTCAGGAATAAATACATTGAAAACTATCGATTCATCAGAAATTTTCTCCTTAATAATTTCAATGACATCTGCAGCATCAAGCCTCCCTGCCCCAGTTCCAAGTAAAGGTATATTTACAATGGTACAGTCATTTAATTTGCTGAAATTTACGATGCGCGAAAGAATACTATCGATTGCATCATTTTTTGACTCTATGCTATTAACATTAACTGACGCGGCGTAACCAATATAATCTGCTTTGGCATAACGCGCTGCAGTCGATATAAAAGAAACTTCGCCAAATGGAATTCTCTTACTTGGAAATGGTAAGTTATTCTGCTCTATTTCATTCTTGACCCACCGAGTAACACCTCCACCTGAATCACAAGGAAGAATTAGAAGATCGCACTTTTCGTCAAATACACTGCCGTGTTTTATCTTAAACATTAATAAATCGCCAAATTATTAGGATGATGGTTACATTTCTGAATCTTACATCAAAAACGCATTTATCTAAATTTCATCAAATAAGCCTCGTAGGGTCGACACTCTTTTTATGTCCACGCGAATTGCTTGGCTTGCGGCTCAAAATATCTCTTTACGCTTTATGTTTTTCACCTTTTTCAAACGTAACGCGTGGGCACGGTGAGGCTGTGCCCACCCTACGATTTTGCTGTCGAATTGGTGTCACGCACAATCCAAAATCACGGTGTTTTGACCGCAAGAATTTCTGTTTCAAACATCCAAAGCCATGTAGGGTGGGCACGCTTTTTGTGCGCACGCGGATTGTTTGATTTGCCGACGAAAATCTCTCTATGTGATTTATCCTTTTCACCTTTTTCAACCATAACGCGTGGGCACGGTGAGGCTGTGCCCACCCTACGATTTCGCTGTCGAATTGGTGTCACGCGCAATCCAAAATCACGGTGCTTTGATCGCAGCAATTTCTGTTTCAAACATCCAAAGCATAGCCCGTCGATAAGTCTCTCCTATCGTCGCAGCATGCGTACCACCTTCCAATCGGATCAGGTTCACTGTCCAAGGCGCATCAGCGCGTGACGACCATGTTGTGCCCCACTCTGTCGCGTTGCGCTGTCTTTGTTCGGTGTCGCGGGTACCAGAGGCGATCGCGACTTTCAAGTCTTTTCTGGCGTGACTTGCCGCTGCTTCAAAAAACCGTGCTCGGCCTGGCGTTAAGGCGGGATTGCTGGCGATGCGTCCCCAGAATAAATCGGGGTCTTGCAGCGCCGACCATAATACAAAATAACCGGCGCGCGATTGTCCGACCAGTACACGCCTTGCGGCGTTGGCGCGGAATTGATTTTCAATTTTGGGAATCAATTCTTTTTTCAAAAAATCTAAAAAACGTGGCGCACCATCGTCGCCTGGCGCGGCATCGGATGCGGGTGCTGAGAAGTCAATGTTGCGTTTATTAATCGCTGGATCAAAGCTGCCATAGCTTATGCCAACCACGATCGCTTCCGGGAGTTTTTCGTCATAATGTAAAAATAAATGCGTCGGTGCCAGCAGTGGAAACAGGCTATCGCCATCCAATACATACACCACAGGATAAGTCTTGGCGTCGCTAGCTTGATAGCCTTGCGGGAGACGCACATTGATATGAAAATCTCTGCCTACATAGCTCGACTTTAATTTGAAATAATCGCCTTGCAATGAGGGTAGATGATCGTAGGCGTCCTTGGGTGTCGTTATTTGCGCTGATGCTGTGGTTTGATTGGCGGATACATAGACGCAGGTGATGAAACTAAAAACAAGAATAAATATATTTTTCATTGGCTGTCGCTTTTGCGATGTAAGTGATGTTGAAGTTCGCTTGAAATTGTGCAGGAAATTTCAAATCCAGTGCCGCTCTTTTTTAAATTCTATTGCTTAGCTTGCATTGCTAAGGCTTCAGGATTATGCACAAGATTTAGGCGGAACACCGCCGGGTCCAAGCGTTAAAACAAGACAGCGTTACGATAAACAACATAATAGACAAATCCACACAAACGCGGTTGACATTCAACCCCTGCAAGGCAGATACTTTTTAGTAACGCTGGGTATCCTTAGAACCTGTTAGCACAAAACAGTCCCCTGCAAGTAACCGTACCTTAGCGCTACATTTATTGTCCTCATCGTTGCTTATGTCGCTATTTGCTCAAGCCGGAAAAAGACATTGATTCTATGTTGAATATATTTCAAAGTAATACCGCGGTCGTATTCTCTGGCGCCATACTGCTCGTGATAGCCGTATTAGCGTTTATTGTGATCGCGATTCAGCGACAAGGCCTGCGTTCGCTTCAAGCAGCCTACGATAAACTGAGCATCGTGCTCAGTAATAAAGAAGAAGTGGAGAAAAGACTAGCCGCGGAAGAAGCGCGTTTTCAATCGATGTTTGAGGACTCACCGGACCCGACCTGGATCATAGATGGTCATCAGTTTACGTTGTGCAATCGGGCTGCGGTGCAGATACTCGGCTATCCAAGTAAGGAGGCACTCAGCAATACCCACCCCTCGAAACTTTCCCCCGAATTTCAACCCAATGGCGAAGCATCTTATGCTAAGGCCGAACGTATGATGCATCTGGCCGATGAACGTGGCTTGCATCGCTTCGAATGGATACACACGCGTTTGGATGGAAGCAATTTTCCAGCCGAAGTCACCTTGTCGCGCATGACCATGAAGGGACGGCAAGTGATCTATTGCGTGTGGCGCGATATTACAGAGCGCAAAGAAATGGAAAGAAAGGAAGTCGAAAACCAACAACTTTTAACCACTATCATTGAAAACGCCGCAGCCTTAGTCTATGTTTTTGACAATAGAAATAGGCTGATACTGTGCAATCAGCAATTCGAAAAAGCGGTAGGACATCAGCGTTCAGACATTATTGGCAAAATGCGCACCAGCTTTCTTCCGACCGAGATTGCCCACGAACACTATCAAAACGATCTCCAGGTCCTGCAAAACAAAGTTACGACTTCGTTCGAAGAAACCAATTTGGAAGCAGATGGCTTGCACACCTATTTAACCATCAAGAATCCGCTCTATTCCGAACATGGAGAAGCCTGGGCTGTGATTGGCATTTCCACTGATATCACGGCGCGTAAACGTAGCGAAAATGAAGGGAAACTAGCGGCTACGGTTTTTCGCCATACTGCCGATGGCATTATTATTACTGATGTCGATGCCACGATAGTTTCGGTGAATCAGGCTTATACCAAGATCACTGGCTATGAGGCTAAGGAAGCGCTGGGGCGCAAGCCCAGCATGCTGCAATCAGGTCGGCAAGATAAAATATTTTACGAAGAGATGTGGCGCCAGATTATTGATCATGGCGTATGGCAAGGTGAAATCTGGAATCGCCGGAAGAACGGTGAAATCTTCCCCGCGTGGCAAACTATTACTTCCATTAAAAATGAAACGGGAGAGGCGACCAATTATGTCTCAGTATTTTCGGATATCACTGAGGTAAAACATTCGCAGGAAAAACTAGAACGACTAGCTCATTTTGATGCCCTGACCGAATTGCCTAATCGTGTTTTATTCAAGGACAGGGTCACTCATGCACTGATTCATGCCAGGCGTAATCATAAAAAACTCGCTATCGTCCTCTTTGATCTGGATGGTTTTAAAACGGTGAATGATAGTTTGGGTCATCCTATTGGCGACCGGCTTCTTCAATTGGTAGCGCAAAGATTACGCCAAGGTATGCGCGCTGAAGATACGGTGGCCCGCTTGGGTGGTGATGAATTTGCGGTATTAATTACTGAATTAAATGTCAGCGATGACGCGATTCAAGCGGCACAAACCATTTTGCAAGCATCACAAGAGCCTTACCTCGTCAATGACCACACGGTAATGGTCACCAGTAGCGTCGGCATTTCCATCTTCCCAGACGATAGCGACGATGGCAACGATCTTATCCGCAACGCCGATGCTGCTATGTATGAAGCCAAAGCTAAAGGCCGGAACACTTACTGCTTCTACCAGACAGCGATGACAGAAAAAGCGCAGCATCGCCTAATTGCGGAAAGAAACCTAAGAAGAGCCATAGAACAAAAAGAGTTTGAAGTATGGTATCAGCCACAGATTGACTTATCGAGTCAGCGTTTCCTCGGCGCCGAAGCATTACTACGCTGGCGCGACCCGGTACGTGGCCTGATTCCACCTTGCGATTTTATTCCGCTGGCCGAGCAGAATGGCATGATACTCCCCATAGGTGAACTGGTATTTCATCAAGTCTGCGCCGATTTTCGTGAATGGCATGCGGCAAATTTAAACGCCAGACGACTCTCGATCAATGTGGCTGGCCCACAATTTTATCGTAGCGATATCCTTGTTACGATCAAGCACTGTATGGCTGAATACCAGATTCCCCACGGCACGCTGGAGATCGAAATTACAGAAACTTTTATGATGGAAAATCCTCAAGAAATCAAGGACATACTCTTAGCAATTCAAGATCTGGGACTGACTATCGCGATTGATGATTTTGGTACTGGTTATTCGTCATTGGCCTATTTGAGAGAATTGCCTATCGACACCTTGAAAATCGACCGCGCCTTTATCCGCGACATTCCTTCCAACACAAAAGACATCGCCATTGTGCGCGCCATCCTGGCATTAGGCGCAAGCATGGGATTTAATGTCGTTGCAGAAGGCATAGAAACCCAAGAACAATGCGACTTCTTACAAGCAGAAGGTTGTTGTGAAGGACAAGGCTATTACTTCGCCAAACCCATGCCAAAAGCGGAATTCATGCTTTGGTTGCAAAACCAATCGAACGACATTTGAACCGGATCAAACACTCACCTAGCGCTGCAATGCCGTTCAGATAAGCGAACCAGGTGGTTAATTATGCTTCAAAACCCCTCAACGCCGAGACGCAGAGTCGCCGAGAAGCGCAGAGAAAAGCGAATATTTTACTGGGTTACTCTGCGTGTCTCTGCGTCTCAGCGCCTCGGCGTTGAGGGGTTTTCATTTTAGTCCAAAGCCACAAAGTCAATTCAGTTAAAAACTCGCATTTTCTCACTGAGATTTTCTCATTTTCGTCTTAACTGAACAGCATTACACCTAGCGCTGATTTTTTTTCAAACGCGCTAGGGCCTGTTGACCTAAAAAACCAAACAAAAAACCCACACCAGCCAATCCCCACACAATCGCCGCAACAATTTCGAAAGTATTGCGCAAATTGGGGTGATTGATCATCAATGGCCACAGTACCAGTGCACGTAACAAGCAAACGACTGCCATACCTGCCAAGCCTGTGCGTAACAATGGCAAACGTCGAATCACGCCCAGCGCAGAAAATGCATATGCGGCGCAGATGGCCATTAATCCTGCAATAACTAAGGCACTGACGGGAGCCAGCCAAGTGCCATCACGAGCTGATTGCACCACGCTAGGCGGTGCGCCGAAATAAGCGTACCAAGCAGCACCGCCGAAGATCGCCGCGATGTGAATAGCGACACCGGTCAAGGCAATGATGCCTGCTAAGTAGATCCAAATGCTTAGTGTTTTTTTCATGTGGCGTCACTGTTCAAAGAAGATTTCGGCTAGGGAAAATCAAAACCAATAATCAGCCACACACTTTCCATCACGTGGAAGATCCTCAAAAGTATCAAGTCCATCGAAATGATCGATAGCAATCTGCGCCACGGCATCTGGCTCTGCCAAACGTAAATTGACCGCAATACGACGGCGGCCCTGTTCGTCTAATTGCAAGCTACGCCAAAATGCCACGCATCCACACTGAGCACAAAAATGAAATCCCAAGGCTTTGCCACGCACATAGGCTCGCGTTTCTCCGCTAGTATTGATACCTTCGTTCTCGTAATCATAAGCCCACAGCACGCCGTAGCGACGGCAGGCAGTGCAATTGCAGGCGGTGGCACCATCCGGTTCGCCAAGCAAAGTCCATTCAACTGTGCCGCAAAGGCAGGATCCTTTGATCATGATGTTTTCTTTCACACTTATCAGCCACTTTTTTTAGAGGACGACACAATTACCCGCTAAGTGTCGTTGAACCCCAGTCATTTTAATCAATTCAATGCGCTCACATACGATGAAATGCAAACTAGTATGATAGTTTACAATTCTCTATCCAGCTCAAGCAAAATTAGTCCTAAATATCTTGATGCAGCAAAAAC
This sequence comes from Undibacterium sp. GW821-FHT11H02, assembly GCF_058808015.1. Classification (NCBI taxonomy): domain Bacteria; kingdom Pseudomonadati; phylum Pseudomonadota; class Betaproteobacteria; order Burkholderiales; family Oxalobacteraceae; genus Undibacterium; species Undibacterium sp. GW821-FHT11H02. Next base: position 155,694 of record NZ_JBXARG010000007.1, read on the forward strand.
GATATGCCGCACAAAAATCAACCCTAGCTATGAATTTACCACTCACGTTCGCACTCAGCCTCTTACTTTGGATGCCTTCTGCAGTGCAGGCGGCCGATTGCGAAAAAAATGCATTAGGCACCTTCCGTACCATCACACTAAAACGTGAGGTAGCCTTGTATGGGACTAAGCAATACAAGGCGCTGCCATTAAACAAAAATGAAGTGGTACTGACGTTTGATGATGGTCCCTCCTTGGCGAATACGCCGCTGGTACTGAAAGCACTCGCCGACCACTGCAGCAAGGCCAGTTTTTTCATGATAGGCCAGCAATTGGCGCAGTATCCCGAGTTAGCAAAACAGGTTGCCAATGCGGGCCATTCGACAGGATTGCACAGCTATAGCCATCAACGTCTGTTAGCAATGACTGCTAATGAACAGTTGGCAGATTTAAAGAAGGCACAAGCGATTTACCAAGGCATTTTTGGCACGCCTGCACCCGCTTATCGCTTTCCGTTTTTGGAAGAAACACCGGCTTTACTCGAAGCGTTAAAAGCTAAGAACATGACCGTAGCGTCGATTGATTTGACTATCGACGATTGGCTGCCGGATGATACGACCGAGGTCTTACTTAAGCGACTCACGCTGAATCTGGACAAGTCCGGCGGCGGTATTATTCTTTTGCACGATGCCAACCAGATCACTGCGAAAGCACTGCCTGCCTTACTTAAACTATTAAAAGTCAAAGGCTATAAGCTGGTACATCTGCAGTGGGAAAAGGCCTAGACGTTTGAATGAAGCAAGTGTGATGACAGTATCAGTCACACTGGACTAAGTATGAACCACAACATTCTTCGCCAGTGTTTTGAAACGTACACCGTCGTCTTGCACCACAGTGATAGTCAAGTGACCTGTCTTGCTGGTATTGATATCGCGTACTATGCCAGATTTTCCTTTGTGGGTTCCTCCTATGACTGAACAGCGATCACCGTCTTTAAGTTGATGTTGTGTTTCGATTGACATAGTCAGTCCTCCTTATGCTTTAGCGATTTTTATGATTGTAATGCAAAGAACGACTTGTAGAGCTAGCTCTTTCGCTGCAAACATCGTTCACAATTCATAAACGGTTTATGATTTACCATAGCACTTCACTTTCTCAAGAAAGGAAAGGTCATGGGTTTATTAGACGCAGCTTTGGGTATTCTAGAAGGTTCGGGCGACGTTCAAGGAAATCTGGTGCAAGCGGCGTTGGGCATGTTAAGCCAAACACAAAATGGTGGTGGCTTGCAGGGTTTGATCGGTGCTTTTCAAAATGCGGGTCTGGGTGAAGTGATCGCCAGCTGGGTAGGTACGGGACAAAATTTACCGATTTCAGCAGAGCAAATTCAGCAAGCTTTGGGTGGAGGACATTTGAATCAGTTGGCCGAAGCAAGTGGACTGTCACATTCAGACGCTGCCGGTGGATTGGCTGCAATTTTGCCCGGCTTGATTGATCAGTTGACGCCAAATGGACAAGTCGCCGATGCGGATAATATTAATCCGGCTGCGATGTTGCAGCAGTTTTCTTCTTTGTTTGGTGGGCGTTAAACTGCCAGAGTCTGTTGTATTGATTTGAGCAATGAGGGTGCGTACGGCGCACCCTGCGTTTTTTCTTAAGTCAATAACTCGACGGGCAATCGAATCACAATACTCGTCCCCTTGCCGACCTGACTGTTCAAATTAAACTCTCCACCCCACGCCAACACGCGCTCACGCATGCCGCTCAGACCTACGCCGTCCGCAACCTGTTCCGTATCAAACCCCTGACCGTCATCGTCCACACTAATTCTTAATGCAGATCTGTCGGGCATCACTTGCAAGCTGATGTCGACTTGTTTTGCTTGGGCGTGTTTGAGTACATTAGAACAGGCTTCCTGCACGATGCGATAGGCTGAGATGGCCAGGTCAGGATCTAATTGAGCGAAGTCGCCTTCCGAGGAAAATTCAAAATGGCAATCTTCATGCGCCGCATTGTACAAGCGCAGCATCTCTTCAATCGCCCCTTCTAAACCCAACATATCTAACACTTCCGGACGCAGCCGACGTACCAGATTTCTACCATTTGCGTATAAATCCAAAGCCAGTTTAACCACGGCTTTTGCTCTGTCTTGTATCTCTTGAAAGACTGGTGCAAAGCGTTCATCGCTTTCTGCTTTAGCAGCGATTTTAGCAATACGTTCCGACTCTAAACGCACCGCAATCAATGAGGCATTCAATTCATCGTGAATTTCTATTGCAATGCTTTGACGTTCATTTTCGACGATGGCGTTGACTTTATGAATCAGGCGACGCTTCTCCGCGTCGGCTTTCAGGGCTTCATTGCGTGAAGCGATCAACTCTTTTGTTCGCTCAGCCACTGTGTTTTCTAAATGCGTTTGTGATTGGTGCAGGTTGTGCGCCATTTCATTGATGGAGCTTTGCAATTCACCGATCTCACCGCCATCTGAAATCTTAATATGCGTTTCGGTACGACCGGCACTGATATCGCGCAATGCTTCAATCGCACCGTGCATGGGCTTAGTCAGACTATTCGACAGATACCAGGCCAGCCAGGCACTGACTGAGAGCGCCAAGATCGACATCAACATTTCTATAGCAAAGCGGTAGCGCTGTTTGCTGAGTAGATAGGATTTGGTCATCGTGACACGCACATAGCCCAAGACCTGACTCTTTTCTTTCGAATGATCGAGTTTTGCTAATTCATCGGGTACCTGCGTATGCAAGTTCACCCACACCATATGACGCCGGATTGGCGACTCGACATAAACGTTTTCTGGTTTGGCTCTTCCGGCGTTTTCAACGTGACTCAGTTCTTTCTTATTAGCGTCAAAAATATCAATGCGATAAATACCGCGATCTGATTGGATCACGCTATAAATCATATGTTTGATACCCTGCAGGTTGCCGGCCGTGATGTTGTATTCAACCCCATCAGCTAAGGCAGTGGTGATGGTCTTCGCGCGACTATTTAACTCCTCTTCGACTTCGGTAATACGGGCATAGTAAGAATAGGAAATCAAAGAAAAGAATAAATACACGACCGGAAAAACGGCGATCACAGTCAGCCGAGTGCGTATACTCCAATTGCGCCATTGGATTGCGCTCGCCACTATTCCCAATTTTTTGTTGGTAATCATTATTTAAAGCTCAATCAAACCATGTTTCATCGCGAGCTTAGTAATCAAGGCGGGTCTATGTATGCCTAGCTTTTCTTTCACGGCTTGACTGATATTGCTGATGGTCTTTTGTGAGAGATCGAGTTTTTCTGCGATCTCTACATTGGTTAAGCCTTCAGCCATTAGTTTGAAAATTTCCAGGCTACGCTCGTCAAGTAAGGTTTGCGGTGAAGCATCACCACGCACCGAGAGATTGGCTAAACGCTCTGCGATCTGTGGCATGAAATAGAGCTCGCCCTGACTCGCCCTTTGCACCGCGACTGCCAGATCAGCGGGATCACAGTCTTTCGTCACAAAAGCTTTTGCCCCTAAACGATAGGTCTCTTTAATTAAGGCATCTTGGTCGAACTGACTTAGGAACACAATCTGCGCTTCAGGTTGTTTTTCCAAGATATGTTTAGCGGCATCTAAGCCGGTCATTTCCGCGCCAAAGCGGATATCAAGCACGACCACATCAGGTAGCAAGGCAACATACTGTTCAACCGCTTCTTGCGGCGTTTTGGCCTGTCCCACGACGTCCATACCTTCCGCCGCCAGCGACATGGCGAAGCCCTTCATCACAATGGGATGATCATCGGCTAACAAGACGCGTATCGACTTATCACTACTTTCGCGAAGCTTGCTTATTGATACTTGATTTGACATGTTTTTTCTCCTGATTTGATGTGGATGCCCACGTCAAACGAATAGAACCTACGAAAAATGGATACTGACCTGGTTGCGTTCGCCTAGCCGGTACGATTTTGCACAAGCCCAAATACTTAGGCATGGAAGTCATTTTACTAGCAAATAGCAATCCATTCGAGTTTATTTGCTAGTAACTAGCAAATATTTGTCATTTTTTGCGCACACCTAAGTCTTTGATTTAAAAGAAAGAAGTCGTACATCACTGCCAACCAACCCAGATCAAGTAAAATTTTTTCTAAAATTTAGCTTTATTTTTGCTAGTTACTAGCATATTATATTTCCAACGATGAGCAATAAAGATCTCCAAAGCACATCGTGAAACTAGCAATAGCAGTAAAACTATTTTTCCAATTTCACGCAATCAGGAGTTCATCATGACTACATACCACTTGGAACAAACACAGTTTGGGCAAGCACCCCGGAGAAAAATGTCTTCTTTGTTGATTGCCGGTGTTTTGCATGCAGTCGCGCTGGGATTTGCTTTGCAAGCAAGCAATGTGATTGATTTGCGCCAACCGACAATTATTGACTATGTGCGTGTGGCTCCTCCTTTGAAAATTGAAGAACCAGTGAAGATGAAAGAACCGCCTAAGACCAATCCAACTATTCCTGTTATTCAACCGCCTATCGTGGACTTTCCAAGAGATGATAAACCGACGATTACGGTGAAAGAAGGCGACAAGGTAGAACATAAGGAATTCGAGCGCACACCACCAACCACAGGCGGTCCCGCAAAAACTGAGATTACTAGCGCACGGGCACCTGTTCATATCGCTGCGCAAGTCGATTCAAATGCCTGTGAAAAACCAGAATACCCTGCCAGCTCGATTCGCAACACGGAAGAAGGCACGGTGAACTTAGCGATGCTGATCGGTCCTGACGGTCGCGTATTGGAGAGCAAAGTAGAAAAATCCAGCGGCTCACGGGCACTCGATAAAGCGGCGATTCAGGGCTTGAGTTTATGTAAATTCAAACCTGGCTCTATCGACGGCGTACCAGAAAAATCTTGGGCGAAATTGCAATATGTTTGGACGCTCAATTGACTTCTTAAGCAAGCAAATTTCAACATCTCAACCGACAAGGATTTATCATGAAAAACGATAGACATCAGCTGTTCTCCAAGCATCGCAATCGACTGTTGATACTCGGTATGTCGAGCATCTTGGTGGCATGCAGCGCCTCTAGCCGACTCGACTCAAGTGACAATGATCAAGCAAAAGCAGACGCCAAACCGAGACTCAATCAGGTCATGCCCACTGTGGTCGAAGAACCCAAATTACCTCAACATGAATTAAGCAAATCGACGGGCAAAGAGGATGCCGCAGCAAGACCGTTAGAACGAGTATTCATGCCAGCAATAGTGAGTCAAGCTGCCCCCTCGCCGGCGGCACCACCACCCGCCTTCATTCCGCCGCCAGAAATGATGGTGGCACCAAGCATGGCAGCAAACTATGCGCCACCTTTGCGTGAAGCATCGATAATCATCGCGCAAAGTAGCGCACAAAATACGGCGAAATATCAAAGCTACCAAGAAAACAGCTGGAAGCGTGTGGCGGAAGATCCCGTCTCTACATTTAGCGCCGATGTGGATACCGGCAGTTATGCTAACGTGAGGCGTTTTATACAGCAAGGTCAACTGCCTAACCCTGATGCGGTTAGAGCGGAAGAACTGGTCAATTATTTTTCTTATGACTATGCGCTGCCCAACAAAGATGAGCTCCATCCGTTCAGTGTCAACACACAATTGACCACATCGCCGTGGAATGCAACACGTCAACTACTGCGCATAGCAATCAAAGGCAAAGACATTGCGAAAGAAAGTTTGCCGGCTGCGAATCTGGTGTTCCTGGTCGATGTTTCAGGATCGATGTCGCCACAAGATCGCCTGCCCTTAGTGCGCAGCGCTTTAAAACTATTGACGACACAATTAAGAGCGCAGGATCGTGTCAGTTTGGTCAGCTATGCGAACGGCACTCAAGTTGTATTGACGCCTACGCCTGGCAATCAAAAAGATAAGATCAATTTAGCGATCGACCAATTGTCCGCCGGAGGTGGCACCAATGGTGAGGCAGGTATCAAACTCGCTTACGCACAAGCTCATGCAGCAAAAATAAGCGGTGGTATCAATCGCGTGCTGTTAGCGACGGATGGCGATTTAAATATCGGCGTCACCAATGATAAAGACTTAAAGTCTTTGGTAGAACGCGAGCGCAAAGCGGGCATCAGCTTAAGCACACTAGGCGTAGGTGACAGCAATTACAACGAAGCATTGATGAAAAAATTGGCGGACAATGGCGATGGTAGTTATCACTATTTAGATAGCCTGCAAGAAGCCCATAAGGTGCTGGTCAATGAATACACCTCCACCTTGGCCACTATCGCACAGGATTTAAAATTACAGTTAGAGTTTAACCCTGCCCTAGTCAAAGAATATCGTTTGATAGGCTATGAACTCCGTGCGCTAACTCGGGAACAATTCAATGACGATAAAGTAGATGCAGGTGATATCGGCTCCGGTCATACAGTAACAGCCTTGTATGAAATCGTACCGCAAGGAAGCAAAGGCAATGTCGATCCTCTGCGCTATCAGACGGACAAGGCAATCAAGGAAACCAGCAAGCAAGAGCTGGCATGGTTAAAGCTACGCTACAAACAACCGGGTAGCACACAAAGCCAGTTGATAGAAACACCGATACAGCAAGCAACGATGTTTCCGAATATCCGTGCCGCTGATCAGGACTTTCGTTTCGCTACCGCCGTCGCCGCCTGGGCACAATGGCTGCGTGGCAGCAGTCTGATTGAGAATTTTGGACCCAAGGAAATTCTGACATTGGCAAACTCTGCCCGTGGCAATGATCGCTTTGGTCATCGTGCAGAATTCGTGCGATTGGTTGAATTATCGGCCGCATTGCATCCCGAAAAAATAGCGCGGCACAGCGAGGGAAACAGAGATCTTGGAACCGAGTAATTCGCTCACTGGCACTCACTGGCAGCTAGTTGAGCTCAGCAACTTAACTTTCAGATGCTTGCTTCATCTGAAAGTTAGTGAGGTTTGAGCATTGAGCAATGTGCATTAACATCGTGCAGCATTCTATTTTTGATTCAACGGTACTTCGCCAACACCGCTTTCCAGGCAGGATCGCGGTGTTGTTGTGCCAGAATATGATTGAGAATTTGCTGCACTTTGACATACTTAATGGGCAACATGATTCTTCTCTCGTATTGATCGTGCGGTTTTTTTGAGATATGAAACTTGCCGACAAACTCAGGATTACGTTTCATCACAAAATCATGATTGGAGCGACTGATAATTGCGACATCAATCCGATCGGCTAATAGCTTTTTAAAATTATGATCTTCGCTGCTGGCATCATCGCGAATAAGCTGTCCCTTTTGCGCCATTTCACTGACACCAAAATAGTAATAGCCGAGTACCAGCCCCACCCGTAATCCCTTAAGTGATTCTAATGTCGTGAATTCAAAAGGATGCGTCGCACTGGATATCACCTCATCCACATCATTGATCAAACTAGTCGTCCACAGATATTTAGTTTCTTGCTTATCACCGAACCAGATGGGACTGACGCCTATCACCAAGCCATCTAAGGAATTTGAATTCACCATTAAATCAAGTCGACGTCGTGGCAAGTAATGAAGTTCGAACTGATACTCAGAATTATGTTTATTGAAGTAATTGAGTGCATCAAAGTAGAGGCCTTCTTGCGTCGCTTCTCTGACAACGAACGGTGGTTTCAAGTGATAGGTATAGACCTTAATCACGTCTTTGGCAAAGGCCGGCAGCACACCGCAGATCGACAAGCACAGCAAGCACAACATTCTAAGTTGGGTCATGACATTCCCGTCATCAAGAAAGAACTAGGCCAGGTATCGGTTCGACGATGCGACTTCAAAATAAACTCTCACAAACCTGCATGAGTAGCATAACGCATTCCGCATCAAAAATCTGCGCTATGCAAAGCACTAATCATTTTTAAATTCTATTTTGTAGAGTATTAAACTCAATTAATGTCATCACATGTGAACGCCCAGTCACAAAACTAGACCGCACAGACACAGAAATCGACAACAACGATGAAAATTCTTGAATCACCACAATATGCACCGTAGAGTTATGTGTAGCATTTTAAGTGCAATCAAAAATAATTAAATTTCATAAACCCCGCTCAATAAGTAATGCATGCCGACACTTAGCTTACTCTTACTCAGCATCATGTATTTTTTAACTGCGCGCTTCGGCATGGCAGTTTTCGCACTACAACCATCGAATATCACACTACTATGGCTGCCGGCTGGCATAGGTTTGGTGATGGTGTTGACGGAAAAAAATCGCGCTCTAATTTGGATCGCTGCAGCGAGTTTTCTGGCTAATTGGCAGGGCATGCAGCAAACAGATCTTTTCGCCAGCAATCTGCATACTGCAATTTCCGCGATTGCTGATGCCATGGCGCCTTGGTTGTCGGCCGCCGTATTACAGAAACAATTTCCTGCAGGCCTGCAAAGAGCTAGCGATTTATTTCGGTTTGTATTTTATGTGTGTTTCTTACCGACGCTATGCTCCGGCCTCATTATTGTGAGCAACCTGGTGCTGGGCGCCTATTTAAAGGCCGACCAGTATTTCATTTTTTTGGCAAAAATTATTGCCGCAGATAGTTTGGGTATACTTTTAATCTATCCCTTATATGCAGATTGGCGTTCCAGTATCGAAAAACAGCAGCACTGGTCCAATGCAGGCTGGTCAAATCTACTTTTTATTGGTCTGGCATTAGGCGGGGTCTGGCTAGCGTTTCATGGTTTGGCGGCGGCCATTTATATTTTGCCTGCAACGGCCTTACTACTGGCGTATCGCGTCAAAGCAGTCACGGTCAGTGCCTTACTCTTAAGTGCCACCGTATTACTACTGACTCTAAGCACAAAAAATTTGGGGCCGTTCTCGATTGCCAATCAAGATCAGGGTCATTTCCTATTAATCAGTTTCATCCTATTTACGACCTTGGCGACACAAAGTGTTTCTATCCAACAGCGCCAATTGGATCTGTCCATGGCAAGCAGCGAGAGTTGGCAGCAAAAAGCGATTCATGACACGCTGACCGGTCTGCATAATCGCGCCTACTTTGAAAATATTTTGGCGGATGAATGGCAACGCTTTCGTAAGTTTGATCGTCCCTTCGTCGTTGCAATGCTCGACATTGACCATTTTAAGTCCATTAACGATGTCCATGGACATGCTGCTGGCGATCAAGTATTAAGACTACTCGCGACAACGCTGCCACACTCATTGCGTCAAATCGATCTCGTCTGTCGCTATGGCGGCGAGGAATTCGTACTATTGCTACCGGGTGCCAGTATTGACGAAGCGAAGGCAATTTTGGAGCGCTTGCGCCTGACTATACAAAACCTGATCGTGCCTTTTGAAAATAAGAAGTTACACATCACAGTCAGCTTGGGTGCCGCCATATCCAAGCACAGCATGCAAGATCAGAATGAACTCATTATGGCGGCTGATAAGCAGCTGTATCGCGCCAAAGACTCAGGACGCAACCGGGTTGAATGCGAAGACAGCGATACCGCCTGATGCGGCCTTCCAGCTCCATAATACTTAAGGGGCCATCTTCAACTCACCGTCAATATCAGCGTTGAACCTGATCCAACTTAGCGATGGCGACTTTCAAGGCTTCAAAACAACGTACATCAATTGCCGTGTGTAAGTTCTCGGCCATCATTTCCAAGGTCTTGGGAATCGGAATCGCGCCTCGATAGGGGCGCTCTGCGGTAATAGCATCAAAAATATCGGCGGTGGTGATAATTCGGGTTTCCAAAGCAATCTCCTCTGCCTTCAATCCGCGAGGATAACCAGTGCCATCTAATTTTTCGTGATGCGAGGCGGCGACTTTTGCCAATTCCGAAAATACCGAAATACGCGCTAAGATAGTCTCGGTGTAACTCGCATGCAGCTTCACTTCGTCCCATTCTGAGATATCGAGTTTTCCTGCTTTATCTAAAACACTATTACTAACGCCCAGTTTACCTACATCGTGTAACAAAGCACCGCGTTTTAACCAACGGCGCCGTTCTGGACTGAGCTCTAAGGCTTCAGCAATCATATCCGTGTACAAAGCCACCCGTTCGCTATGACCGCTGGTATACGGACTTTTAGAGTCAACCACCTGGCCAAAGGCGGCAGCAATATCGTCTAAATAATCATCGTCTACCGGCACTTCATGTACGCTAGGCTCCAAGCTCAACACCTTGCTACCAATATCTTTTCCATTCAAAGCATGCCAAAACTCAGGATTTTTTGCGACACGTTCAAAAGCGTCAGTCAGGATAGGGTCAAACCAAACGCCAGATCGCTCCCGCACCTCAGTCAAGGCGGCTTCAGGGCCGTCGGCAACTTGAAACACATCTATCACTTGTGCCAACAATGCGATACGGGCAAAAATAGGAATCGCGCCTCCGCGTAATCCCTCAGGCTTTCCGTGTCCATTGAAATGTTCATCGAGGCTATAAATGCCGAGCGCGACTTCCTCAGAGAAGCGCAATAATCGAGCAATCTCCGCGCCGCGTTGGCAGCGGGTGGCGATCAGTTCATGGGCAATATTGCTGCCATCGCGCAAGATCGTAAGCACGCTACGAAAACGTTCAGCGAGACCAGCTTTAAGGCCGGTATGTTTTAAAACAAAATGTAAAACCTGAGGCAGACTATCGCCAACCGTTTTGAAATCCCGTTTAAATTGCAAATCGTCAGTCAGATAAAGCTCACAAATACGCGCTGCATTACTACTGCAACCGAGATCTTTTAGCAGCAAGGTATAGTACAGATCCCACAATTGATTTTCGGGCAGATTGATCTCTCGACCTATGTGCATACCTATCCAGCAGCATCGTATGCAATGACCTTCTGGTTGACCTTCGGTAATATCGAGTGCATGACTCAAGGCACTGATCAGTTCGGATAATTTAATTCCAGGGAGTTGTCCCAATTTGGGTAGCTCATCCAGACTGGGATTTTGATCAGAAGAAGTACTGAGCGTGGCGGCACTATTGATCAACATTTGAGACTCCCTTCGAGCATAACTCCTGATTATCCTGACACTTTTTTTATCAGCACTAGCAACGAAACAAAGAATACATCAAATCAAAAAAATTTGCCGGATAGAAACTAATCTAACCGGCAAACTGTGCTCACCCAATCCATATTATTTTCGATGTCTTTTATTTTCCAATTGAAAATAGCACCGCATTATTAATCGCATAGACCTTGCCATCTGCGCCGATTGCCGTGGGGGTATAAGACTCGCCCAGGCCACTTGTCAATCTTATCTTTTCACTCAGCTTATTCGTCGTCAAATCCCAGCGATACAAAATGCCATCTTCACTATTGACGATGACAGACTTGGTGAAGGGATCCACTGCGGCAGTATTCACACACCATTCTATAAAGCCGCCTGGCACCGCTGGATCTGGTGTCGGCCCCAGGATGGTCAAGACTTCCTTCATCGTTTTCACTGAGGACATTCTGTCAGTTTGCTCGGCAAAAGGATCAATAATCGCGATCTCGTTCATACCGTCGCCAGAGCCTGCACGCTCGTAGTTATTATATTTAACCATCAATAAATAGCTGGAGCTGCCATGGTAACTAGGCACCAAATTGGCTGGCACCAAAGATGGCGTAATATCCCAGCCAAATGAGCCCGGTATTTTTGTCTGCGACAAATCGGCATTAAAGTGTAATAACCAACCGCGCGCATTATGTGAGCCATAGGTTTTTTCTAAGACCCCGATGTACACGTCACCATCAGGGGCAACTAATGGAGAGGCAGTGCTATCGTCGGAAATATTCGCAGGACCTTTTTCGTTAGGATCAATTAATTGCACTTTCGATTTCAAGGCCAAACTAGTGCTATCGAGCGCCAGCAGATAACCAGTCTGTCTCACGCCAGTTGCGATGTTGTCGTTAGCAACGACGTAAATGGTTTTCTGATCTTTCGAAATTGCAATTGCGCTATTGGTAGCAGCTTTGACTACCGCATTGGTGCCCGCCACCGTCGCGACACTCACCCAAGTCGCTTTGCCGTCTGCAGCGATACGAGCGATACCACTGCTCAATCCAGCAGCATTGCCGGGCGTCGCAACAAAACCAAAATACAAATTATTTTGCGCATCACTGCTAATCGGCGTATTGATGATGATGGTTTTATCCAGGGTCGTTTTATTGGCGTTGTACATACTCTCACCATAAAACACCAAGGACTTAAAACTGCCTGTCGCGGCATCGGCATCATCGCGATACAAAACCTTACCACCGGCACCGGGCGCCACCACGCGATTACTTGCCGTTAAGCTGGCATTGTAAGTGGGTGTCCACCGAAACGCCGGCATCACATAATCGGTATTTTCTGACCAAATCAGCGCACCGTTTTCTGCTGACCTAGCCTCGATACGATAACTCAGTCCTGCACTGGTTTTTACAGGCAAAATCACGGTGTTTTTGGCCGTGATCACCGGTGAACCATAATGCACCAGCAAATAACCCTGAGCACTATATTGCGGCGCAACATCTACTGGCGTCTGCCACACGATACGAGAAAATGACTGAGTAGCGACGGCCGACAAACCATCATGCTGCGCATTCGCACCGAAGCTCATCCACGGTGGCCCCACTACATTGGGATTGCCGGTGCCAGTACCAGGATTGCCACCTGTACCGGTACCATTATTGTCACCCGGCGGTACGCTATTACTCGAACCGCCACCGCAGGCCGCCACAATAGCACCGACAATTAAAAGCGCCACTGTGCTCAAAGCATAACGACGCAAGCGTTTGTTTTTACTTGATGATTCTGACATTTTGGATCCTAGATATAAAATGCTGCGAATTGGATTCTTGTTTGTTTGGTGTTTCTCTTGTTCTTCTGAATTAACTTAAAAGCCACGTAAGATTGACCCAAGTTTTCAAAAAATTCAAGTGCATTCGCCCCAAAGCCGCACGATATAGCAAAGTTTAAAAAATAATGCGCGCTGTCTGCAATAATCCGCGACACTTCAAACTGAATGTAGATACTGATAATCTATTTAGGACTTACGCAAAATTGCGCTGGCTAGGCGTGGAGCCGAAGACAGTGCAATTGCACGGCGAGGCGAACACAACAACGCTAGCGTCTGTTTTGCGTAAGTCCTACTATTATTAGCTTTCATGCTTCAAACTTATTCGAGTACATTATAAAGACCATCAATGCATCGTCTCTTTACCACTTTAATTTGTCTTTGCTGGCTCAGTGCATGTCAACCAACCGCAACCGAGTCTGACACCGCCGCAAGCTCGCCAGCAGAGACGAGACCAGCTTCAAGCGCAGTTCAAAACCCGACTCTAATAAAATTAGATCGCACAAAGGCGGAAGACAAGGCTTATCCCATTTTATTTGTGACTCAAGTTCCACTCCACAGCGATAAAAATGGCCGCCTTTCGGCATTTGCCAATCACATGACGAATCCCGATCAAGTGCCGCGTGGCGGCGATTTGATGCTTCGCTACCCCGATGCCAGTTTGCGGAATCTAAGCAAAGAAGGCGGATTTGGCATGGATGGTTTGCAAGGCAAAAACGCGATCGCGGTACGCGAGCCAGTAGTTCATTGGAGCGGCAAAAAAGCCTTATTTAGTTTACTGCAAGGTGCACCGCGCCAAGGAGAGGCTTTGGACAACTCGCGTTGGCAAATCTACGAAGTCAGTGGATTAGAGCAAGGACAAAAAGTACACATACAAAAAGTCCCAGCACAAGATGCACGCTATAACAATTTGTCACCAATCTATGGCAGCGACGATAGTATTATTTTCATTTCTGACCGGCCACGTAAGGGCCAAGCGCATCTGTATCCACAATTAGACGAATACGAAGCTACCCCAAGCACGACGGGGGTTTGGAAACTACATCAAGGCGAATTGACACTACTTAGCCACACGCCGAGCGGCGCATTTAATCCACTCATAGACAGTTTTGGTCGCCTCATTTTTACCCGTTGGGATCATTTGCAACAAGATCAATTGGCGGATCGAGATCGCGACGCGGTGCGCAATCAGGTTGCTCTGCCATTTCGTTCATTTAACTATGCCGACGAATCGGCTCATGCAAAAAAATTGGATAGCCGGGCCGAGTTTTTTCCTGAATCACGTGTCGGCAGCAGTAGTGTTTATGGCGACGTCAGCGCCTTCCGCAGCAATTTTTTTACGATTTGGCAAATACATCAAGATGGCAGCGCAGAAGAAACCTTAAATCATGTCGGCCTGCATGAATTGAGCTACGGTTTTCTGACACCCAGTTTTCTGCAAGACTCTAATCTCAGCAATAAGACCGACCAAAGTTTGCATCAGAATCGTCTCTCGATTCGACGCGAAGGTGGTCTGTTTCAACTACGAGAAGATCCGCTTCAGGCGGGGACTTTTTTCGCTATCAACGCGCGGGAATCGGGTTCATTTGCCACCGACAGCATCGTCAAAGTTCTAGGTGATCCGCGTCTAAATCCAGAACAAATGCAAGTCATCGCGGTCACACCGATCAATAAAGGCGACAATATACCCGATGGTCGCTATCGCAACCCTCTCCCCTTGGCGAATGGCGGATTGATTGCCAGCCACACGTCGAATCAACTACCACCTGAGCCCGAGACCAGCCTCAATAATTTACGCTTACGGTTTCTCAATATCGATACCGTGAGTCATTTATACCAGCCCGGTGCCTATCTGACCAAGGGCGTACAAAAGAAAGTGGCCTGGTGGGATGGCAAAAAAATCCAAAACTTCGAGGGCGATTTATGGGAGTTAGAAGCGGTGGAAGTCCGCCCGCGCAAAGCACCAGCCAACACGGTGCCGCCACTGGACGCCCCCGAAAAAGCGCTGCTCGCAGAAGCCCAGGTGCAAGAACAAGCCTTGCGTGACTGGCTGCAAAAAAACGAACTGGCCTTAATCATTACGCGTGATCAAACTAGCCGCGACCGTGCTGATTTGCAGCAGCCGTTCAATTTGGAAGTACCCGGAGGCGTCAAAACCCTATCGGCACAAAATCCCAAAGGCAAACTGTATCAAATTAGCCATTTTCAAATTGTGCAAGCAGAACAATTGCGGGCCTATCCGGATCGCCCAGGTCGTCGCAATCTGGCACAGCCTCTGAACAAACTGCATAAGCTAAATCAGCAAACTGACAACAACACGATCGATATCACTGGAGCGGTCAAAATTGCTAAAGATGGATCGACTGCAGTATTAGTCCCGTCAGGCCGTGCATTAAGCTGGCAAACCACCGACGCTCAGGGTAATCCCGTGGTCAGAGAACGCAATTGGATTAGCTTCAAAGCCGGCGAAATCCGGGTATGTGCTTCTTGTCATGGCGTGAATACCCGCAATCAGGCAAATTTTCCAGCACCTATACAAAAACCTTTAGCATTCAAAGAATTTCTTAACTCATGGAAAAATCGCGATAAATAAGCTTAAATTCGGACAACTCCAAGCATTTTCAAGAAATCAACTCAAGCCAGACAAAACTTACCTGTTGCACAAAGCGATGGTTGGAATATTGCGACGCAAAAACCCCTAAATTCAGAATGAAAAGCCTTTATAATCAAGGGTTTTTGTTGCCCCATTTACCGTCTTGCATAATGCTTTCTGCTCTAGCGTTACGAAAACGCCCAAAAGACAGGTAAATTGATTTTCAACTTACATAAGCATTTATATAAGAATTTTTGACCTATGAAGGTTTTTCGTGGACTCCCAAATGCTGCTGCCCGTGCGCCTTGCGCCCTCGCCATTGGCAATTTTGACGGTGTACATCTCGGACATCAAGCCCTTTTGTCCGACTTGCGCGCAGCTGCCACGCGTCTGAACATCGAAGCTGCTGTCATGAGCTTTGAACCGCACCCACGTGCATTTTTTGCTCAAATGATGGGCGATCTCTCCAAAGCGCCCACTCGTATCGCCAATTTACGCGACAACTTGTCCGCATTAGATCTCGCCGGCGTAGATCGTGTCATCGTGGAACACTTCAATGCCCATTTTGCAGCTTTAAGCCCGGAAGACTTCATACAAAAAGTCTTGGTCGAAGGCATGCACGTCAAGCTGGTAATGGTCGGCGATGATTTTCGTTTTGGCGCAAAACGTGCGGGCGACATTAAGACCTTGATAGAAGCTGGTCAACGCTATGGTTTTGAAGTCCAAACCTTAACGACGGTAGAGCGCGACGGCAAACGCATCTCTTCCTCAGCGGTACGCGCGGCCTTAGCGGCTGGCGACTTCAAGGAAGCGCAACATCTGCTTGGTCGACCTTATCAGATTTCTGGCCATGTCGTGCATGGGCAAAAGTTAGGACGTACTTTAGGCTTCCCAACTTTAAACTTACGCATCGCCCATCACAAACCTGCGGTCATGGGCATCTTTGTGGTGCAAGTGCATGGTTTAAGTGAAAAACCTTTACCTGCTGTTGCCAGTATGGGTGTACGCCCGACTGTCGATGATAGTGGTCGCGTTTTACTCGAAACCCACATCCTTGATCATCACGTCGATGCCTACGGCAAAGTAATACAAGTTGAGTTCTTAAAGAAACTCCGCGATGAAGAAAAATACATAGACCTGCCGACCTTAACTGCCGCGATCAACCGCGATACAGAACAGGCGCGCAGCTACTTTCAACAACGAGTCGGCTCAGCAACTGACCGAATTTGAAGAACGCTCGGCAGGTTCATAAAAAATATAGGATGAAAAACTAAAAAAGATTTAGCCGCAGAGGCGCAGAGGACGCAGAGAAAAGCGTTAATTTTTTGGTGTGTCATTCCCGCGAAGGCGGGAATCCAGCGGCGTAACGTTGTGGAAGCCGAAAGACACTGGATTCCTGCCTTCGCAGGAATGACAACATAAATGATCTCGGTTACAAAGGGGTCAATAGATACATCAAAAAAACCTCAGCGTACTCTGCGCCTCTGCGGCAGAGTTCTTGATTTTGATCCAAAGAATTCCAAAATTTAATTTAAACGAAGAAAACTATGTCTAACGAAAAGCAAGCAAAAAAAGACGGCGGTAAGCCGGCTAGCAAGTATCCTGTCAACATGACGGAAACCCCCTTCCCTATGCGCGGCGATCTCGCCAAACGTGAACCGCAATGGATCAAGAGCTGGCAAGAAAAGAAAATCTACGAACGTGTGCGCAAAGCCGCCAAAGGTCGCCCCCAATTCATCTTGCATGATGGTCCTCCGTATGCGAATGGCGACATCCATATCGGTCACGCTGTCAACAAAGTATTGAAAGACATGATCATCAAAGCACGCACCATGGCTGGCTTTGATGCGCCTTACGTACCAGGCTGGGATTGCCACGGCATGCCTATCGAAATTCAAATCGAAAAGCTGCATGGTAAAAATTTACCGGTCGCCGAAGTCCAAGAAAAAGCGCGCGCGTACGCCGAAGTACAAATCGAGCGCCAAAAAGCCGACTTCATCCGTTTGGGTGTCTTGGGTGAATGGGATAATCCTTACAAAACCATGGCCTTCGGCAACGAAGCCGATGAAATCCGCGCGCTCGGCAAGTTATTTGAAAAAGGCTATGTGTATCGTGGCTTAAAGCCAGTGAACTGGTGTTTCGATTGCGGCTCTGCTTTGGCAGAAGCAGAAGTTGAATACGAAAACAAACGTGATCCATCCATCGATGTCGGCTTCCCTTTCGCTGAGCACGATAAATTGGCCAAAGCTTTTGGCTTGGACAAGTTGCCATTAGAAAAAGGCTACTGCGTGATCTGGACCACGACCCCGTGGACCATTCCATCCAATCAAGCTTTAAACATGCATCCAGAGATCACTTACGCTTTGATCAAAACCGAGCGTGATGGCGAGCCTTGCCTGATTTTGATGGCAAAAGACTTGATCGAAACTGCCTTCACCAATTGGGGCATGCAAGCGGAAATCATCGCCACTTGCCTCGGTGAAGTGCTGTCTGAAATCAAATTCAAACATCCTTTGGCGGCGATGCACGAAGGCTATGATCGCTTTTCACCTGTGTATTTGGGCGACTACGTCAGCACAGAAACCGGTACCGGCGTGGTTCACTCTGCACCATCTTACGGTATCGAAGATTTCCAGTCCTGCAAAGCGCATGGCATGAAAGATGACGACATGCTCAACCCTGTGATGGGTGATGGCCGTTATGCGTCATGGTTGCCGTTCTTCGCTGGCATGACAATCTGGGAAGCGTCGAAACCGATCTGCGACAAATTGCGCGAAGCCGGTACTTTGTTCTCACTGAAAATGTTTGACCACAGCTACATGCATTGCTGGCGTCATAAGACACCGATCATCTATCGCGCGACTTCACAGTGGTTTGCGAGTATGGATAACACACCCGCCGATGGCGGTGCCAGCTTGCGTGAAACCGCATTGAAAGCGATTGACGAAACTGCCTTCTTCCCGGGATGGGGCAAAGCGCGTTTGCACGGCATGATCGCGAATCGCCCTGACTGGACTTTGTCACGTCAGCGTCAATGGGGCGTGCCTATGGCATTTTTCTTGAACAAAGAAACTGGTCAAATTCATCCACGTACACCAGAGTTATTAGAGTTGGTTGCCAAACGCGTAGCAGCAGAAGGCATAGAAGCCTGGCAAAAAATTACCGTAGAAGAAATGCTCGGTGACGAAGCGCCAATGTACGAAAAGAATCGCGACACGTTGGATGTGTGGTTCGATTCTGGTACGACCCATTTCACGGTCTTGCGCGGCTCGCATAAAACGCAATCGGCCTACCCTGCGGATTTGTATTTAGAAGGTTCAGATCAACATCGTGGCTGGTTCCATTCGTCTTTGTTGACGGCCTCCATGCTCGACGGTCATGCACCTTACAAAGCCTTGCTCACGCACGGTTTCGTGGTCGATGGCGAAGGCAAAAAGATGTCCAAGTCTTTGGGCAACACCTTAGCGCCGCAAAAGATTTTTGATACTTTAGGTGCGGACATCTTGCGCTTGTGGGTGGCGTCTTCTGACTATTCTGGAGAGATCTCTATCTCTGACGAAATCTTAAAACGCGTCACAGAATCGTATCGCCGCATGCGCAATACTTTGCGCTTCCTGTTGGCAAACACCTCAGATTTCGATTTCAGTAAAGATGCGGTTGCCGTCAATGAATTGATGGAGATCGATCAATACGCGATTGCGCACACTGCAGCTTTGCAAAAAGAAGTATTGGCGCATTACGAGGCGTATGAATTCCACCCTGTCATCAGCAAATTACAATCTTTCTGCTCAGAAGATCTCGGTGGTTTCTACCTCGATATTTTGAAAGACCGCTTATACACCAGCGGCACGACCTCATTCGCACGTCGCTCAGCACAAACAGCGATCTGGCACATCACGCAAAGCTTGCTACGCTTGATGGCACCAACCTTGTCTTTCACCGCAGAAGAAGCTTGGCAAAGTTTTGCCAGCGCAGAGGCCTTTGCTGGTAGCGACGAAACCATCTTCACGCAAACTTATTACGAGTTGCCAGCGATTGCCAACAGCGAAACACTGGAAGCCAAGTACGCAAGTTTGCGTGCCGTACGTGCAGATGTGACTAAGCAATTAGAAGAAGTCCGTGTCTCTGGCGCGATTGGTTCTTCCTTGCAAGCCGAAGTGGTGATCAAAGCCAGTGGCGATAAATTTGGTGTGTTGAGTAGCTTAGAAGACGACTTGAAATTTGCCTTGATCACTTCTGCAGCGAGCGTGGAACAAGTAGCTACAGAAGCAGATGAAACCGTAGTCGTCAGTGCATCAAAATATCAAAAATGCGAACGCTGCTGGCACTATCGTGCAGATGTCGGTGTGAATCCCGAGCATCCAACTTTGTGCGGTCGTTGCAATAGCAATTTGTTTGGTGCGGGTGAAACTCGTAAATACGCGTAATGTAAGACTGTAGGGCGGGTGAAACCCCATAGGCGCTAACCAAATTCTAAAACCACTAACCACAGAGGCTCAGAGACACAGAGAAAGCACAGAGGAAATGTCTAGCTGAAGAAAATTGGATAATATTAGCCTTCTCCTGCCTTTCTCTGCGCCTCTGGTGCGCAGCATGCTGCTTACCTGTGTTGAGAGGTTTTGGTTTTGACTTTCTGATTTTGGTTAGCGCCTATGGGGTGAAACCCGCGCTGCTCAAGTGCTCAATGGCTTGGCGGCGCGGGTTACACCCGCCCTACAAAAAATCCGTTGTCATTCCTACGCAGGCAGGAGTGACGACAAAAATCCCCTCTCCCGCAAGCGGGAGAGGGTTAGGGTGAGGGAGTTTCAGAAACTGCAAAGTCTAAAATGAGTCAATCAGTGAAATTAATTACATAAAAAAACGATGCCTCAATTGACTTTATCCGAATCTGAATCACCCTCAACCCCAACCCTTCTCCCGCCTGCGGGAGAAGGGAGTTAACAACGAAAGCTGTCAAACCTATGGCCACGAAAAAAACCAATACTTTCTCAAGCAAACCCAAATCCTCAGGTGGATTATTCGGCATTTGGCTAGGCCTCGCCGCCATCGTCATTTTGCTAGACCAAGTCACTAAGATCACGATAGAGAAAGCCTTTCACTACGCTGAACTATATCCAATAACCTCGTTCTTCAATTTAACTTTGGTCTACAACAAAGGCGCGGCTTTTAGCTTTCTCGCCAATGAAGGCGGCTGGCAACGTTACCTCTTCACAGCGATTGGTGTGGTCGCTTCCATCGTGATCACCGTGTTACTCAAAAAGCACGCCACGCAAAAGCTATTTTGCTGGTCACTCGCCCTCATCATGGGCGGCGCGATCGGCAATGTAATTGATCGCTTGTTGTATGGTCACGTCATCGACTTTTTAGATTTCCATTACAAAGACGTCTATCACTTCGCAGCATTCAACTTAGCCGATAGCGCGATCTGCCTGGGTGCAGCTTTGTTTATTCTCGATGAATTACGAAGAGTGAAGAAATAAGAAACTCAAAACCCCTCAACACTGAGACGCAGAGACGCTGAGGAAAAACAATGAGGAAAAGCAATTTCTCTTTTTTAAGGTTTCACTCTGCGTCTCAGCGCCTCGGCGTTGAGGGGTTTTAAAAATCAAAAGGACAAATGATGACATCCCGACTCGCTGGTAAAAAAATCGTCCTCGGCCTGACAGGTGGCGTGGCCTGCTACAAGGTCGCCGATTTATGCCGTTCTTTAGGCAAACTTGGCGCGACTGTACAAGTCGTCATGACACAAAGCGCCACGCAATTCATTACGCCAGTCACGATGCAAGCCTTGTCGGGCAATACTGTCTACACCGATCAATGGGATGCGCGTATTGCGAACAACATGCCGCATATTGATCTCACCCGCGACGCCGATGCCATCTTGATCGCGCCATGCAGCACCAATTTTATCTACAAATTAGCGCATGGTGCTTGCGACGATTTACTCTCAACACTGTGCATCGCCCGCCCTGCACACTTACCTTTGTACATCGCTCCGGCAATGAATGTAGAAATGTGGAGCAATGCCGCCACACAACGCAACGTCGCACAAGTCAAACAAGACGGCATACAAGTCTTTGGCCCTGCGGCAGGCGAACAAGCTTGTGGCGAAGTCGGCATGGGCCGCATGTTAGAACCTGCGCAAATTTTGGCAGAACTCGAAGCGGCATTTCAAAAAAAATCCTTAGCTGGCAAGCGCGTGTTAATCACGGCGGGGCCAACCTTCGAACCTATCGACCCCGTGCGCGGCATTACGAATTTATCGTCTGGCAAAATGGGCTATGCGATCGCCCAAGCCGCTTGGGAAGCGGGTGCCCACGTGACATTAGTCTCTGGCCCAACGGCTCTAGAAGCACCCTACGGCGTACAGCGCCAGCAAGTACAAACCGCACAGCAAATGCACGATGCGGTGATGGCACAGGTCAACACCCAAGACATCTTCATCGCAGTGGCAGCCGTTGCCGATTGGCGCGTTGCGAATGCCAGTGATCAAAAAATCAAAAAGACCAGCGACAGCGATACGCCACAACTGCTATTCGCGCAAAATCCCGACATCCTCGCCAGCGTCGCCGCACTAGCAAAAGCGCCCTACTGCGTCGGCTTCGCAGCGGAATCAGAAAACCTACTCGAATACGGCGCCGCCAAACGCATCAAGAAAAACATCCCACTCTTAGTCGGCAATATCGGACACCAAACCTTTGGCAAAGACGAAAATGAGTTGGTGTTATTTGATGTGAATGGACATCAGGCTTTGCCTAAGGCGGATAAGCAGACTTTGGCGAATCAGTTGGTGGCTGAGATTGCGAAACGAATCAAGACCTAAACCTTTTGCCGCAGAGGCGCGGAGTACGCAGAGTTTTTATTAGATTTACTCTGCGCCTTCTGCGTACTCTGTGGCTAACAATAAATTAAATATGAAAAACATAGACCTAAAAATCCTAGACCCTCGCATGAAAGACCAACTTCCCGCCTACGGTACACCGGGCAGTGCTGGCCTTGATCTGCGTGCGTGCATAGACGAAGCAATCACCATACAACCAGGTGAAACCGTCTTGATCCCAACCGGCTTGGCGATCCATATTGGTGATCCAGGCTACGCAGCCATGATTTTGCCACGCAGCGGTATGGGTCACAAAAACGGCATCGTACTTGGCAACTTAGTTGGCTTGATCGATTCCGATTACCAAGGTCAACTCATGATCTCGACGTGGAATCGTGGACAAAATGCATTCACCTTAAATCCGATGGAACGCTTAGCACAACTGATCATCGTCCCAGTGCTACAAGTCGGCTTTAACATCGTTGACGAGTTTGGCGATAGTGAGCGCGGTGAAGGTGGTTTTGGTAGCACAGGCAAACATTAATCTGATTGTTTAAGAGATTTTGTAGGGCGGGTGAGACCCGCGCCGCCAGCCTGTCAAGGATTTGAGCAGAGCGGGTTGCACCGATCCCACGAGGCTGAAGAAAAGAACTCGGAGAATTCAATATGAAAGAATACAAAACAGTTAATCTGGAATTTAGAAACGGCTTTTTTACAAAGCACGATCCAGACATACAAACCGCACTCAATGACAATGCACGTGAGGGTTGGGAGCTACGGCAAATTTTAGAACCCGCAAAACCTTTTGGAGAAACGAGTAAATTTATTTTGGTTCTCGAAAGAGACATGGATCACTATCTGCAGTCACGTAGTTAAGAGACAAATAATGGAGGACAGTTTTTGTAGGGCGGGTGAAACCCGCGCCGCCAGACACTCAAACACCTGAGCAGCGCGGGTTGCACCCGCCTTACGATACTGGATCGACAAACTTATGAAGATACAGACAGCACTCAAAATTACGCTAGGTGTATTTCTTGCGCCTATTTTTTTATGTGTAATTTATAAATTCCTCATAGATCAATCAATTGGTCCCGTGGTATTTTTTTACAGTCTAGTTGGCGCAATTACAGTAGGGGTCGTTTTGAGTATTTCACTTTCGAATAAGTACAAGCAAAACCTCGCTTTGATCGGCATCATTCTTGCTCCCATAACGTGGATCATACTTATCAACTACTTTATGGTGATCACATACGTATTTGGAATTAAAGACTATGGAGAAATTTGACTTTCCAAATTACACCAAGCGCCAAAGAGAAATTTAATGCATTCAGTATCAGAAGTAAGCAACACACTAGCCCCACTCAATACGAACTGAGGCAAATCACACACCAACAAAATTGGTTTTAACGGCGCAAACGGCTATCATATGCGCCACTAGAGAATTTCGAGAAATAGCATTACGGAATGCCTTTTCAAAAATCCTCGTCGAAATATTGGAGAAATAAAACATGGCAACTTTCAGCGTTAAAGACGTCCTCAACGGCAAAGCCCCAAGTGACACTAGCGTCACCGTCCAAGGATGGGTTCGTACCCGCCGCGATTCTAAAGCCGGCGTATCCTTCCTGGCATTAACCGACGGCTCTTGCTTCGGCACTTTGCAAATCGTGGTACCCAATACTTTGGGCAATTACGACAGCGAAGTTTTGCATCTGACAGCAGGCGCATCTTTTTCAGCAACCGGCATGGTCGTGCCATCGCAAGGCGGCGGTCAAAGTTTTGAAATGCAGGCAGAAAGCGTGCAAGTATTTGGCTTGGTCGAAGATCCAGACACTTACCCAATTCAACCAAAACCACACAGCATGGAATTCTTACGTGAGAACGCCCACTTACGCGCACGTACTAACATCATGGGCGCTGTGGCTCGTACTCGTCACTCGATTGCACAAGCGATTCACCGCTTCTTCCATGAGCAAGATTTTTACTGGGTTAACACCCCTATCTTGACCGCATCTGATTGCGAAGGTGCAGGCGAAATGTTCCGCGTTTCCACATTGGATATGATGAACTTTCCTAAGACACCAGAAGGCAAGCCAGATTTCAGCAAAGACTTCTTCGGCAAAGAGACCTTCCTCACCGTGTCTGGTCAGTTGAACGTAGAAACCTATTGCATGGCCTTGTCCAAGGTCTACACTTTCGGCCCCACCTTCCGCGCAGAAAACTCCAACACCAGCCGCCACTTAGCGGAATTCTGGATGATAGAACCTGAAGTTGCCTTCGCTGATCTCAAACAAAATGCCGACCTCGCAGAAGCGATGTTGAAATATGTCTTCACCGCCGTCTTGAACGAACGTGGCGACGACATGGCCTTCTTTGAAGAGCGCGTAGAAAAAGGCGTGATCGCCAAATTAGAAAACATGATCGCCAAACCTTTCGTGCGTATGGACTACACCGAAGCGGTCAGCATCTTGCAAAACTGCGGTCAGAAATTTGAATACCCAGTCGCATGGGGCACCGATCTGCAATCCGAACACGAACGCTACCTCGCCGAAAAACACGTAGGCGGCCCTGTGGTTCTGCAAAACTATCCTAAGGACATCAAGTCCTTCTACATGCGCATGAATGACGACGGCAAAACAGTCGCTGCGATGGACATCTTGGCCCCAGGCATAGGCGAAATCATCGGCGGCTCACAACGTGAAGAACGTTTAGATGTGTTAGACGCACGCATGGAAGAAGTCGGCCTCGCGAAAGAACCGTACTACTGGTACCGAGACCTGCGCCGCTATGGCACCGTGCCACATGCCGGTTTTGGTTTAGGTTTTGAACGTGCTGTTTCTTACATCACTGGTGTGGGTAATGTGCGGGATGTGATTCCGTTTCCGCGTACGCCGGGGAATGTGCGGTTCTGATTTTTGTTGGATGAAGAAGGCGGCTTGTTGGTCGCCTTTTTTTGATTTAAGTGAATGGAAGTATTTTTTTCATCCAACGTTAAACTTCAATTTTCTCACATTACGCCACATTGGGTCTTAGAGCATGCCAATTCAGATCGAAACCATAAGACGCATTGCACTCGCACGCCACCTCTTCGAACTCGCCGAGGGAAGTTTGCGCTCCAAGAACGACCTTCATCTGTTCTCTGCGGTTAACCTTGCACAAGACTCAGTTGAAATCTTTCTAGTGGCTTTAGCAGACCACGTTCAAGTTACGTTTAGCAAGGACACTAAATTCGATCAGTACTTTGTACTCATCGACAAAATGATTGATCCCAAAAAGTTACCATTCAAGACCGCCATGTTACGGCTAAATGCCCTTCGCGTTAATTCTAAGCACCAAGGTATACAGCCTGAGCGCGGGGAGTGTCAACGACTCCTAGACAATGCCCGGGAATTCCTAGATGAAGCCACATTGGCCAATCTTGGTGCGCCATTTTCAACAATTAGTGCCATTGATTTACTTGAGGATGGCGAATGCAAACAAAACTTAGAAGATGCTAAACAAGCACTTGAATCGGAAGACTACGAAACGTGCGTAATTTCCTGTCGAAAGGCCGTGTACCTTGAGATCGAGAGACACTACGACATATCTGCCTATAAAGACGAAGAGCCGCGTGGACTTCTTTCCGGATCAACTAGTGCCCCATATTACGCACGAAGCATGAAATACATAGCGGAGAACGTCAATCAGCCAACAGATTTTATCGTATTAGACCACGCAGCAGTTGACCGTGATCTGCTCATTAGCGGTGCCGCACCAACTGATTTTTGGAACGTTTGGCGGCTTACACCTGCACTATTCAGAAGCAAATCTGGGAAATGGTACGTAAAGCGGGAGTTTTCGAAAATTCAAACTACTGAGTTGAAAGAGATTAGCGAGTACGTCTTCAACACTTCTCTTGACATCATTTTAACCAGACAAACCAACCGTCGTGCAACACGGTGGAAACAGTCCGGCAACTTTTATGTCGATCTGGTTATTCCTGGAGCCTCTCTGCACATCAAAGCCGATAGGAACTCCCCCATCAATAAAACTCTTCCGCTCCAACTGACACGGGTTGACACTGATTACGAAGTTGAAGGACTTAACGAAGACGGCACTTACTACCATATTTGCCACTTCGATGAAAAGGATTTTTACTTCGGATTTATACATTACGATGATGTTCATGGCGTGACATAAGCCATGTAGGGTGGGCACGCTTTTTGTGCCCACGCGAATCGCTTCGTATACCGGCTAAAACCTCGCTTTCCTTTTTATCTTTTTCACCTTTTTCAACCGTAACGCGTGGGCACGATGAAGCTGTGCCCACTTGCCTCAATCTACTGCTTTGTGGCACATTGCTACGTATCAAAGCAAATTTTACTAGCTTCTAAAAACCTCACAGATATCGGCCTTGATTGGCTGATTCTTGGAGTGTCATACAGCTTCATTAGGCCACTATATGATTCACGCCATCATCACATCAATTGCACTACTCGCTCTTGCCACAAGTGCTATCGGACAAGAAGAGAAATCCCGCCCATCCCCAAGCTTACCATCGACTGGAAAATCCGTGGACGCGTTCGTTCCTAAGGGCTGGGAAATCGAAAGGAGGTCAGACGGCGACCTTAATCAAGATGGGCAATCCGATACTGCTTTCGTATTACGGCAATCTGACCCTTCGAACATAACCAACGACAGAAATGAAAATCCACGTATGTTGGTTATCGCGTTCGCGAACAAAAAACAGGGCTACGAACTACTCCTTAAAAACGAAGTGCTAATCCCAGCTAATGACAACCCAAACATAGAAGATCCATTAGGAAGTATAGAAATCCACAATGGGAACCTGCTCGTAACTTTTCATTATTGGAGCAGCGTCGGATCTTGGACCACGGGCAATGCCACACTCACCTTTCGGTTTCGCGACGGCTGTTTTCGCCTAATCGGTTATGACGCAAACTCACTGCATAGAGCTACTCTAGAAGAGTCAAGCACGAGCGTTAACTACTTGACAGGAAAAAAGATATATTCAGTTAGAGATGAGAACGACCGTAGAAGAAAAAAAACGACTAAGCTTCAGCTGAAGCCGCTGAAATGCATAAACGATATTCCAGATGGCATGGGCTATTATGATGATTAACGCTGGTAAGAGCGTCCGGTCAAATAAGTCAGTCATGTAGGGTGGGCACGCTTTTTGTGCCCACGCGGATTGCTTGGAATACTGGCTAAAACCTCGCTTTCCTTTTTATCTTTTTCACCTTTTTCAACCGTAACGCGTGAGCACGATGAAGCTGTGCCCACCCTAGGAACCCAAGGCACAATCTATTCGCAAGGCGTCAATAGCCGCAGGCGTATTGCGCCGTATGGCGGTTGATCATGGCGAACAATTATTTTCTTTGGTTTTTTTGATTTGAAATAAATTGCTTCGCTGTTGATCGGTCGACTTTCGGACGGTGCAATACGCCTTTGGCTATTGCACCCTACTTACGGCGCGAATATTTTCCTTTGTCGCTTCAACGAAATAACTTGGCAAGGTACAATCTCGATTTTTCACATCCAACAACGGTAACGCGTGGGCACGACGAAACCGTCCCCTCCCTACCCGAGTAGATGTTTTGCGCAAAGCCCCATCCCGACGCCTGTTCATCATTCAACTAATTACAAATTCTTGGAAGAGACCTTCACAATGAAGAATTTAATAGCAGGCTTGATCTTCGTGATCATGAACTACGCTCAAGCTGAAGTGGTGCGCGTGGATGTGCGACCTTCAACGACTGCGCCTGAGATCAAGGCGGCGGATGCGCCGCATATTGTTCTGCTTGATTCTAGCAGCGTGGGGAGCGATCTTTTGTTATGGATGCCTGGTACTTTGGGGCGTCCGCATCTTGGTACGCAATTGGATTTTCCGCAGTTTGCGGCACAGCAGGGCTATCGTGTCATTATTTTATCTTACATCACTGATCAGGCTGTATCGGGCATTTGTGTTGGTAAGAACCTGCGTGGCAACCGATCTTGTGCGGAAGATTTTCGGCGCAAACGTATTTTTGGTGATCAAGGATTTTCGCTTATCGATGACCAATCACAAGATGCGATTCAGTACCGATTGACGCAGCTTTTGCGATATTTAAAAGACACACGCCACGATGAACATTGGGATCAATATCTCAACGCCGATGGCAGTCCGCGTTGGGAGCGCATCGCAGTCGGCGGTCAATCGCAAGGCGGTGGACATGCCGCATTTATCGCCAAAACCAAGCCTGTGGCGCGAGTTATCATGTTGTCGGGAGGCTGGGATATGAGCGCCCCCGGTGAGATTGCAGACTGGTATGCCAAGCCCAAAGCAACACAGCCCGAGCGCTGGTTTGCCACCTACCATGTTGAAGAGCCCACTGCAAATGTGATGGCAGAAATTTACCGTACTTTGCGAATTCCAGCGGCGAATGTGGGTGTCTTAGATAAGCCTGTTCGTGGTGGTAAAGCGCATGGTGAGGGATTGACTAATTCTGCCTATCAATCATGGTGGAAATTTGCACTTGGGCGTGCCAGCTCGGCCTCAGAATCACCTTGAGCCATCTTCGTGAAGTAACAGCATTCGCGCCGTACTCGGGACAAACCAAGTTGAGTAGCGCCACAAATGTCATTCTTAATTTTTATCCGAAAAAAGGGGCGATTCTTGACATGCCACATTTTAAGCCACGTAGCGAATTGGGTAATAAGCGCTTAGAATCTTTTGCACTCTCGTTTTTTTCACAATCAACGAACATAAGGCGTAGGCTCGATGAAGCGGTGCCGCCCCTACCAATAAGCTGGAATCGGTAGGCCGCCGCTAGAAGCTCAGCTTCTTTCGGTGCCGTCTATTTCGCACATTTACTTTAGGAAACCCAACATGAGTGATCGAGTTCTTTCCCTAGAAGATCCGCGGCTTAGAATTATTTGTGCACCTATCCAAGACATCACAAATCCCGAATTCATCCGAGAGAACGAAAGACTTAAAGTCGCCCTAAATGCCTTTCGGGCAGAACGTGGCTTTGGTCGAGGTATTGCCGCGCCTCAGATTGGCATCCTCAAGCGCTTCATTGCTGTCAATTTCGGTGAGGGCACCTACTCTATGATTAATCCTGTAATCACATGGCGCAGCCAAGAAACCTTCACGCTTTGGGACGATTGCATGTGTTTCCCAGATCTCATGGTGAAAGTGCGCCGCAGCCTCTCCATCTCCATCACATTTATTAATGAACAAGGGCAATCGACGGTGTTGGAAAAAGTGAGTCAAGCTGAGTCTGAGCTATTCCAACATGAGCTCGATCACCTTGATGGCGTCTTGGCCACCGATCTTGCATTGGATTCTCAAAGCATTATCAATCGTTCTGCCTACGAGGCAGACCCAAGCTATTTCCATAGCCAAGTAGATTACGTTATCCAACCCACTATCTGAACCTAGCGAGCCCTCAATTAAAGGGCACGATGAAGCTGTGCCCACCCTGCGAATTACCCTATGAATTCGCAACAATTTTGCGCACCATGTAAGCCATGTGGGGGCTCTCAATTTTGCGGGAATCAACCCGGTAAGGCGCAATCTTTTCGTAAGGCGTCAATAGCCGAAGGCGTATTGCGCCGTATGTCGATTGATCATGGCGAACAATTTTGTCCTTACATCATTTAATCGATAAATTAATTTTTTTGCCGTCGATCGCTCGCCCGTCGGACGGTGCAATACGCATTTGGCTATTGCACCCTACTTACGGCTCACCTTTTTTTTAACCGTAACGCGTGGGCACGATGAAGCTGTGCTCACCCTACAAATTATCCTATGAATTTGCAACAATTTCGCGAACCAGATAAGCCATATGGGCGTGCCCAATTTTATGGGAATCCATTCCGCCTACAAAAGTTTGATAAACTTAATCCAAGATAGATAGTTTGAAATGACTAAGAGAGATTTTGATGAGTTTTGAAACCATGTTAGTACAAGCCGAGCAATCTTCGCTCGTGCAGATGGAGTCGGGTTGGGGACAAGGTCGCGCCATTTTTGGTGGACTCTTGGGTGCTCTGGTTGTCGCGCATATGCAAGCACGCCTGACCGGTGATACCAAACTGCGTGCTCTGACCATTTCATTTGTTGCGCCTGTCGAGGTGGGTGAAATTGAATTTAAATGTGAGGTGCTACGCGCAGGGAAATCGGTCACACAAATGCAATGCCATTTACTGCAACAAGCTAAGGTCGTAGTAAGCGCGCTTGCCAGTTTCGGTGTCGCACGTAGCTCGCAAGTCGTCGTCGCGAGTGAGACCGCTCCCGATTTTGGCGACATCAGCGATGGCTTGCCCTTCCCTTATCTGGAAGGAATCATCCCCGAATTTACCCGTAAGATCGACTTTCTTTATAAGCATTGTGATCTGCCGTTCAGCGCTTCGTTCAAGTCACATATCAATGGCTGGATGCGTTGGAACGAATGTGCTGAGGTGAGCGCTGCATGTGCGCCGCTGCTGAGTTTGATCGCACTCATAGACGCTTGGCCACCAGCGATTCTACAAATGCTTGACCGCCCCACCCCCGCCAGTAGCTTAACTTGGACTTTAGAATTTCCCAGCATAGACGAGACAACGATATCGCAACAAGCGAATCCATGGTGGCAATACCGGGCACACACCGATGCCGCACACAAGGGCTACGGCCACATCGCAGCCGAAGTCTGGAATGAACATGGCCAACTAGTCGCGATTAGCCGCCAGACAGTAACGGTGTTTGCTTAAGCTGAGACCTCTGCACAACCGTAGCGAGCGGTTGAAGTTTGAGTTGAGAAGCGCACCTGTGCTAGAGCACAGCGAGCATCGCAAACTCAAAATTCGGCCGCGCAGTAGGTTGTGCAGATGTCTCAAGCTTGGAGTGATGCTTAGATTGGCAAATAATGAAATACGCGGTACCGCGTATTTCATCCATAGTTTTTCTTAAACCAAGCGTAATAGTGCTTGAGCAGCGCATCCTCAGGTGTGTTTTTGAGCAAAGCCAGATAGTGTTTTTCTTCAGCGTCGATATCCGTGGTGTTGGCGTAGATGTCGATTAAGCGCCAGTGCAACTCGTTTTTTTGCGGCGCCAGCGACAAGGCTTTTTCATACATCTCCGCCGCAGCTTGTATCCAATACATATCGAACTGAAGAATTTCTGCCACATCTTGATAGGCTTGCGCATCCTGTGGATGCTGTTGAATGCGCGCTTCGGCAGCTTGTAAGCGATGTTTGACGGTGCTGTTAGCGCTGCTCGCATCACTATTCAATTTTGGTGGAACGATACGATCGTAATACACCGAAGTCTGATCGCGCCTAGCGAATGCAAAAAGTCCAGAATCAAATTTTGGGTGACTACTGCCATCTTCATATAGATGAAAATAAGCCCAAGCTTTTGCTTCATCGATCAGCCACAATCCATCCGCATTTTTACGCATGAGTATCGGTTGCACTGGCGAATTAATAGGAAATTTCACTACCGCCAAATCTTCTTTTTGCAGAATCTGATACGGCATCGATTTTTGATAGTAACGATACATACGTTGCAAATAAGCGGCCGTATGAGGTTTATTCATACGAAAAAACTGACTGCCCTCACTCAATAGAGGTAAGCGGGGTGAGCCTATGCCCAAGCGCAATGAATCGAGATAGCGTTGCAATACGACATTGAGCGATTGATCAGGCTGCATGCTGTGCTCAAGTTCGGCCGACAAAGCAGGCACTGCCGCTTGCACTTGCTCCAGGGTCTCGGCGTAATGACGTCCAACGATACCAGCACCGCCAGAAAAGTGCTGACTCATCGATGCTAGGGGTGACAGGCTGGGAATCGCCATATCATGCACTTGGCCGCTCTTTTGAAAATCCAAATAATCAATGCCCATAGTCACGATGATTTCTGTCAAAAAATCACGCTTGGCAAATGGTGCGGACGAAAGCATAAAAGTACGTGCGGCTTGCTCTAGTCGACGGCATAAGGCATCAGGAAACACGCCTTCCAATTGATAACTGACTTCTATCTTGAATAGATGCTCTTGCTCTGACCAAATCAAGAGCAAAGCCGCTTGCTTGGCAGATCCTAGTGTGGCAAAGCGTTGCGCCGCTTGCTGCTCGATACTCAGTCCTGTGGGTAAATGATCTTGCAAAATCAATCCCAAGCGAATTTGTGTACGTTCTTGAAAAAAACGTAGCGAACTACGCAATGCCCTATCGTATTGATGATCACTAGAGGTATTGATCAAGCCATCTGCCGGAAACGTGGAACCCGAATTCGCTTGCGTTGACGATGACAAGTAAGTCGTCTTGAACATGACAAATCCTAGCGCCGCAACACCCAAGACTATGAGCAGCAGTCTACGCTGGCCGAAACGTATCATAGAAAATCCAATGCGCACAGGTAGTCAAAAAATGCTTGTCGGTTTCTGGCGTTTTCTTGAGGATATTGTTTCAACAAATCGGCGTAGGCTTGATGCAATTTTTGACTAGCCTGATGCGCTTCATTACTTAAACTCCAAGCTTGCCGACCGATTTCTTGTTGCTTACGCACATAGAATCGTTGATGATCTTGCACAGCCGCCACGATCAAATTACGTGCTGCAGTTAATTCGCTAGGAATCACCAGATCCTGCAGGCCTTTGATTAAGAACGTATACCTTTGTACAAAATAATCGAGACGCGCTTTATCACCGGCTTGAAACGCACGCATCGCTTCTACCTTTAACACGACGCCTTGATCGCTCAAGGCAAACAAGCGCTTAAGCCCATCTTTTTGTTGGCTTGTCAGTTTGGACTGCTCGACATTAAACACAGTACGTGCATGCGGAATCGCGGCGTAGGCTTGTTCTGTGGTCAAATTTTGCGCATGGCCAATTTGCCATAGACAGATCAAAGCGCAGGTGAGCATCAATCGTTGAACCATCATCATAAGCACCCCTTCTTGAACTGAATATTCGTAAAAAAACCGCTACGCCACACAGACTTAGCTAAGCATTCCAATGTAAACCATTCGGCATCATAGCGCTTACTTACACTCGACACTCACAAATTAAATTTTGAAACTTTCTAATATTTTCTGTATAGAATATTATCTTAAAAAGAAATTTCTTTTTAGCTCAAAATTGCGGCGACCTCCCTATCTACAATAGAGCACCA
The DNA here is from genome assembly GCF_058808015.1 of Undibacterium sp. GW821-FHT11H02. Taxonomy (NCBI): domain Bacteria; kingdom Pseudomonadati; phylum Pseudomonadota; class Betaproteobacteria; order Burkholderiales; family Oxalobacteraceae; genus Undibacterium; species Undibacterium sp. GW821-FHT11H02. The sequence continues at coordinate 189,021 of NZ_JBXARG010000007.1, forward strand.
AACTATTCGCTGCCGATTCGTTGAACATGTCAAATTAACGCTTTTAAGCCAAATAAAGCACAAATTAGAAAGAATCTAAATGAATACCCTCTCTAAGATCGGAATATTAGTTTTTACTTTGTTTTCTTATGTTATCTGCCCACCTATCACTTTGGCCTCGCCAAATACTCAAGCGACAAAAAAACAAACACAAAGACCTGTCGCAGCTTGCGCAAGTGATAGTGCGCCCTACCGCGATTTAGATTTTTTAATCGGTGAGTGGGAATTCTTCACTCAAGATGGAAAAAAAATTGCAGATCAAAGCTATAGTAGTCGGGGTCAAGCATGCTTGATACTTGAAGACTGGAAAGAGCTATCAGGCGCTACTGGCACAGGAATGAATTTTGTTGATCCATCCACGGGAAAATGGCGTCAAGTTTGGATGAGCGGGAGCTTTCATATTGATTACTCGGGTGGATTGAGTGAGGATGGCAGCTTTGTTTTGGAGGGACGTATATATCCCAATAGTGGTGATCCAGCATCCGCATTTAAGGGAGTTTATTCTAAGCAGGCCGATGGGTCGGTGACGAAGGAATTTCTCATATTTGACGAGAAGTCCAAGAAGTGGCAGCGATTTTTTATCGGTGTCGCGCGCCGCAAGAGTTAGTCTATTATTGTAAAAGGTTTTCAGAGCCTTAAGATGCAAGCTTTCTGTAAGTTGCCAATCTCCGCAGCCGTATTGCGCCGTATGACGCTTAATCAGGGCGAACAATTACTTAGATTACTTAGATTGATCGCCAAGTAAATTTCTTTGCTGTTGATCAAACGAGTGTCGGATCGGGTAATGCGTCTTTGAGCCACACCCAACATTAATCCGAAATAACGCGTTCTTGTGACCATGCGGATAATGAGCATCGCAAATCACTATAGGTCCATCAACGATTCGCGTGATTTCCCTTGATTACAATTTATCGCAGATAAGAAAAGATGCATTCTTGTCGATTTCAAAATAAAATAATCAGCTAAAGGCGAGCAAAATTTTCAAGCCTGATCAAGATCGCTGAACCATCTTTAGCACACCGAGGCAAACTAAAAAGGAGATTGCATGAAGCCGATATTTTGGATAATTAGCTTACTCAGTACGCTGATCACCACACAGGTTGCTCACGCCGATACGATTGATGAGCTAGTGCTAAGTGAAATGCAAAGGCAGCAGATTCCAGGTGTCAGCATCGCTATCGTGCATAAGGGAAAAATTATCAAAGAAGAAGGCTATGGTTACGCAAATCTCGAGCATCAAGTCAAAGTCAGCCCGCACACTATTTTTCAATCAGGCTCCGTCGGCAAACAATTCACTGCGGCACTGATCCTTTTATTGGCACGCGATGCGAAGCTCAACTTGCATGATACGATCGACAAGTATCTCGATAAGCTTCCGAGTGAATGGAAAAATATCACGATCCACCAGTTGCTCACGCACACGTCGGGCTTAGATGATCCTTATCGCATACTGGATTTCAGAAAGAACTATACCGACCAAGCCCTCATCGAACTAGAAGCCACGGTTCCCATGTTGTTCAAACCAGGTGAAAAGTGGTTGTATTCAAATATGGGTTATCACATGCTGGGTTTTATTGCGAATAAAGTTGGTGGCCAATTTTATGGCGATCAGTTGCGGCAGCGCATTTTTGAACCACTAGGGATGAAAACGCGCATCATCGATGAACGTACGATCATCCTCCACCGTTCCGCTGGCTATGATCTGGTTGATGGCGAATGGAAAAATCAAGCCTGGGTGTCTCCAGCATTGAATCGAACTGCAGATGGAAGCCTGTATTTGACAGCGCATGATTTGGCGCTGTGGGATCTCGCGCTTTACCAAGATTTTCCTTTGAGTGCCCAGGAGAAAAATCTCAGTTGGACGCCTGTTAAGCTAAACAATGGGTCTAATTCTCCCTATGGTTATGGATGGTTTTTGTCCGAAACCAATGGCCACAAAAACATTGAGCATGGCGGTGCCTGGCAAGGATTCACGACGCAAATTAGCAGATATGTCGATAACCAACTAAGCGTGGTTGTGCTGACCAATCGATCAAAGGTAAATCCAAAGCGGATTGCCGATTTGATCGCTGGAGAAATCGTGCCGGCACTCAAGCAAAATTTAAAACCCTAAATCAATTGACTCTCGTCAGAAAATCAGCCATGTGGGCACGATGATGCCGTGCCCACTCTACACACCAGTGAAATACGATAAATAGTCATTAAAAATTCGCAAACTAGCTTATGATCAGTTCTCCACAAATACCATACGACAAAAAGGAACGGAATCATGAATGCACTCAAAATACTCGGCATCATTTTAATTATTGGCGGAATAGTTGGTTCAGCTTTTGGCGGATTCAGCTATACAAAAGATACTACTGCCATCAAGCTCGGTTCGATTGAACTGTCTGTCAAAGAGAAACAAACAGTCAATATGCCACTTTGGGCAGGAATAGCATCCATAGTCGCCGGTGCCGCCCTGCTTCTATTTGCCAGCAAAGGTCGATAGTAAAAAAGCGGCAAACGATTAAATCTGGACGCAGCTAGTTTAGCTTCGTTGCACGTACACTTTTTTCCCAAACGATGATCAATAAGGAAGATGGTTAAATTTTTTAAGTACCTGATGGCGCCTAGCCAATAAATCATTCCATCGATTATTAAATTTATTCAAGAATTAATTCCTACTTTTTATACACAGACATGCAGATACTCGATCTCCCTGTATTTTTTTTGGGTTATATGGCAATCTGGATTTCATTCTGTCTGAGCGGCCTACTCGTTCTATGGATTGAACGAAAATACTTGTTTCACAAATGGCGCGATTATTATGCGTTTCTGTGCATACCGTGGAAGCTTTCGATATTCGTGCCAGCATTTCTCTTTGTCAGCTTTGCTGGATCCTATACCAATGATGAGACTTGGGATGTAGTAAGCGGATCTGGAATGTCGCTACTTACCTTCGCGACGGCACCGTGGTCGGTTGGTTTAATCTACCAAGTCTTCAATGGCAAACGGCCTTTACGCTACTTAATTATTGCCCTTGCTTTACTCTTTTTTTCAAGTAGCTGGTTTTATGATGCCTATCTCCTGTGGCGCGACGGTAGCTATACAAGGCGGTGGTTTGGCAATTTGACCCTGTCTCCTATCATCTATTTGGCCGCTGGCTTATTGTGGAATCTTGAAGCCAAGAGTCGCCCTAACTATACCGATCGCCAGCATGTTTATTTTTCATTTGTTCGCAACGATTGGCCAAGCCGCCCAATAAATACGCAATTTTCTCCGCTGTTTCCAGCGATACTACCGCTGGTTCTGATTGCTGTTTTTGTGCTCGTCGCTTTTGTACGTTGGCATTTTTAAAAACGATAAGCGTTTATGGCGCCCTCAATTCAAAACGCGCAATGAGAATCAGGTCGCTTCTTGATAGGAAAAATCTTCGGCCACGTAAGTTAGGCAGGTTCTTTGTGCCCATGTGGATTGGATAACTCCCAACTAAGACCCTCTAACGACTATGAAAAAAGAATGCACTCTCGATTTTCACATTTAATAATGTAACGCGTGGCCACGATGAAGCCTTGCCAACCCTACCGATTCGCATCCAATTTTTGTGAGGAAATAAGCTCTTACGTCCAAGCTCCAAGCGGGTTTAAAAAGGCTTGAAACAAATTGCATTTATTTTTGCATTCGGCTATCTTTTGACTACAAAAAATCAAAGCGAGCACTTTCCTAAAACGTCTATCCTAAGCATCGTTCGTTCATCACCACTAAAGGAGTGAAATCATGCAGATCCCTGAACCACAAACTGAACATCTTTGGCTACAACAACTCGTCGGCGAGTGGACTTTCGAATCCGAATGCCTCATGGGGCCAGATCAGCCTCCTATGAAAACGACAGGAACAGAGGTGGTTAAGCCATTGGGCAATTTGTGGACTATCGGTGAGGGAACTAGTGATTCACCCGAGGGTGGGCCATGGAATTCGGTTATGACACTGGGCTACGACCCGCACACACAACGCTTTGTCGGAACCTTTATCGCATCCGTGATGACGCATTTATGGCCCTATATAGGCACACTCGATGCGTCGGCGAAAATTCTTACCCTTGACTCCGAAGGCCCGAGCTTCGCTGGTGATGGCACGATGTCGAAATATCAGGATATTATCGAATTCATTACACCAGATCACCGCACACTCACTTCGCGTATGCAAAGCGCCGACGGTGCCTGGCATCAGTTCATGAGCGCGCATTATCGGCGCAAGTGATAAGTAATGGACACTAGGCCCAAGGGCGAGTTGCAATTATTTCGCTTGTGATCCAATTAACCTTGGTTGGTGCAATATGCCTTTGGTTGTTGCACCCTATTACGGCTCAATTACGTTTCTTCGCCGCTAGGGCATCTGAGAAAATGTATTGGAAGCTTTTCAACTTGATTAAAAATTCTTAGGATGCGTTTGCGTTTGCAGTTGTTCAGACAATTGCCCGATCAAATCTTGATCTGCCAACGCTTCACGGCGAATAAGTACGAGTTGCACAAAAGCACGTGATCGGCTCAAACCATTGAAAATATTCGCCAAGCTCATGTCGCGTTGTGTGACGGTTTTATAGTTTAAGAGATAGCGTTCATGCGGTAACAATTCGCTTCTATCAGCGATCGCCTTAAATTCAGCCAGACACTGCAAACAATATTTTTCTAAAGCGCGTTCTTTAATTTGCTTGAATACCTTCCAATCGGCTTCAGATAGGTAAGCCATGATGAATCACTCCTTCAAGATGAATGCGAAACTCATTTCCAATCGAAATAGCGCTGATACGTATGACACGATGGTGGTCATGTAAAGGCTTCAGCGCATGGACACGCTTGCAAAGTATCACACATAGTTTATGTGCATCAAAATGAGCGGTCAAGACTAACTCCCTTATAAAATATCGACGAAGATTTCTTGGCTAACTCCGCGCAAACATCTGATTACGCATAGAATCACGACCTTACTTACTTGAATGCATGGAAACGAACATGCATCGCCAATTTTCCTCACTTTTCTCAAAACATTCATGCAAGAACTCTCCCAACAAATCGATTTCATCCTCGAACTCGACAAACTCAAAGCGGTCTATCGTAAAGCGTTGATCAAAGGTGATAACAATCGTTACGAAAATAGCGCTGAACACAGCTGGCATATTTCGCTGACCGCCCATGTCTTGGCACCCTATGCGAATGAGGCCGTCGATATTGCACGTGTGACTTTAATGTTGCTGATTCACGATATTGTGGAGATTGATGCGGGTGATACGTTCGCGTTTGATCATCAGGCTGTATTAGGTGAACAAGCGGCCAAAGAAATGGTGGCTGCCGATCGTATTTTTGGGTTATTGCCTGCATCGATGCGTGAAAAATTTATCGTGCTCTGGCATGAATTTGAGCAAGCTGAAACGCCCGATGCGCAATTTGCGAAGGCGATGGATCGAATACTTCCGCTAATTCAAAACATGCAAAACGAAGGCGGTAGTTGGGCACAAAACAAGGTATTAAGACATCAAGTGGTGCAACGCAATCAATACCTCGAAACCTCGGCACCACAACTTTGGATCTACGTATTGACGCAAATAGACATCGCTACAGAACGAGGTTGGTTAAGAACAGAATGAAGCGAATTGAATTGGGCTCTTTTTATCCGCAGCCGAATTACAGAGGTGGCATGTACGTTCGTATTGCCCTTAATATTTTCACTTTTTCCAACTTCGAAACCTGAGTGCGCCTATGCCCTGCTCTCTACGATCTGCAACAAGTTGCAAAGCGGCGAACAATATTTGACCCAAGTACACGCTTGAATTATGCTGACCACTAAGGTGGCTTGAAACACTGCCGATTCCAGTCATTGGCCCTAAGTTCTCTTGCTTATCGGAACACCACTTTGGCACGCTTAACATGAGAAAAACGGGATACTTCGAGCGCTTCTTGATTTGCTTAGTATTTTCTGGCGCATATAGCCAGGCGAGCATGGCTCAAACGAAGCAGGCCTCAATCAATATCACTACAGAATATCACTATCCTCTCAACTTTTCTGACAAAGAAGGTGGCGTCATATACGGTCAGTCTGCCGATAAAGTACACGCATTATTGAAGCGCAGTCATATCCCCTATCAAATGAAAATGATGAGTTGGAACCGGGCTTTTGAATTAGCGCGGAATAACTCAGATACCTGCGTCTTTTCAACAGCGCGCACCAAAGAAAGAGAAGCTTGGTTCCATTGGATAGGGCCGATCTCTACTGGCAATTGGGCTATTTTCGGCAAGCCCGACAAATTAGGCAAAATCACTCGCCTGGAGGACATCAAACAATCACTAATCGGCACTGAGGCTGGCAATGTGTCTGTTTCCTATTTCGCAGAAAGAGGCTTCCACTTAGTGACCTCGATAGAATCCGAGACGACCTTCAAAAATGTGGCTTTAGGTCGAATTGATTATGCGACTGCAGGTGATATTCACGGCAAAAAAATCATCAAAAATGAAAAACTTGAAGGCAAAGTCGCGTGGCTATTCAATTATGCGACTTCGGACTATTACTTAGCATGTAATCCGAAAATGAGCCTTGAGACCATCTCCCTCCTGAATTCGAAATTAAGAGAAATGAAGATGGATGGAAGCTATAAGGCTATCGAGAATAAATATCGATAATTCATTCATCAAAATGAGCGACAGGCAAAATATCAAGGCCATCACGCTGCTTTACCTAGGGCGTGTTTTAAGAAAAGCGACAAGCTAAATAATTTTTAGTTTTTAGGACTTACGCAAAATTGCGCTGACTAGGCGGAGCGCCGAAGACAGTACAAATGTACGGCGAGGCGAATCCAACGACGCCAGCGTCTGTTTTGCGTAAGTCCTATTTTTTTAATTTGTAGCACTTGTGGCAATATCTTAAATGCACCATACTCTGTGTCAATTTGCGTTGTAGAACGCATCAACACAAAACGCTTCGATAGCCACCCCATGATTTATCTTTCTCGTTTTTCCTTGAGCCATTTTGGGCGCATTCTTTTGTTCGCCCCCATCGGTCTGCTAACTGCCTGTGCCAGCATGGCCCCGGCCAGCTACCCACCGGTCAATACTCATATTGGTGAAATCAAAGAATGGCGTATGCCGCTTAATCGCGAGCCTGGAAATCTGCAATTTGACTTGCACATTCCACGCAATGGAAGCACGCAAATCTCCTTATTTTCAGCGCAGCGATTAGGCGAAAGCCCGATACGCATCAGCTTCGCAGGTAACGACTGCGCAAGCGGTCCGGAAGCGCACATCAAGTTTTATACTAGTGATACGGAATCCCACTTTAAATACTTCCGCGCTCCCTTGCAGTGGGAAAAGGAAGTGACTGTTACTATTGCTTGGGATAAAAATGCACAGACTTCGATTTCGGTGAACGGCGAAATGATCACGGTACAGCCGCACTTGGCTTTTGAAGAAATTCAAATCAGAAATAATAAAGAGGCGATCAAGATTAAGCGGCTGCAATACACCGCATCGCTCATGGCAAAGATGATACCGACTAGTGCAATACAAAATCAAACACAAGATCAAACACAAAATCAAACACAAGATCAAACACAAGGACAAATACGATGAGGACAGTATTGCTAAGCACGTCGGTAAAAAAAATGACAGGTACTTTTTTCCGCACCTGTTTTTTTGCTACTGCACTCTCACTTTTTGGTTTCAGTGGTGCCGCTCATGCTGATTTTGAACTGGGTCTGAAATACTATGAACAGTCTAATTTTGAAAAGGCGTTTCACGAATTTCAACAAGCTGCAAAATTTGGCGACCACTCAGCCCAATTTAATCTTGGTGTCATGTATTTTCGCGGCGAGTTTGTTCCTAAAGATGCTGTTCAGGCTTATGCGTGGCTCGCCCTCGCTACCCAAGATACAGAATACAAAGAGCGTGGTTTGCATCTGCAAATTTATAAGAGCTTGTCCGATGAACAGAAAAAATTGGGCGATCGAGCTTATCAAGCGCTGTACGCAGAATTTAATCCCGAAGCGATCAAGAAAAGTATGTTGCCTGTTTATGCTGGCGCGACTTCCTTAACTAGCCGTTTGCGCAGTATCAAAAATGTGAATCCTCAATATCCACGCTCAATGTTGCGAACTGGTAAAGTGGGCTGGGCCGACGTCTTTTTTACAGTCACCAAAGAGGGCGTGACCAGAGATCATCTTGTGTATTACAGCTCCGACATCGAATTGACCAATGTCGTGCTAGATGCGGTGCGCCAGTGGCAGTATGAACCTATGATCATCGCGGGAAAAGCCACAGACATACACGGCGTCAAAGTCCGTTTTAATTTCCTTATAGCCGATACCCAATTTGACGAGAAAAAGATAGAACGTGCCCTATTAAAACAAAAAGAAAAAGCAGATACTGGCAATCCCGAAGCCCAATTTGTTTATGCCTACTATCTCGATGTTTTACCCTCTTTTACCAAATACAAAGCCAAACCGGAATCCGATGAGAATGCCAATAAATGGTATCAATTAGCGGCATTGAATGGCAGTGCGGTGTCTAGTTTTTTCTTAGGACAAAACGTCTTGAATGGGAATATGTGTATGCCTGATCCCAACAAGAGTTTGGCATGGCTATTGAAAGCTGCTGCCCAAGATGTCGTCGATGCGCAATATTTACTGGGACAAGAATTACTTAGCGGCACACGCCTTCAAAAAAATGAAGATCAAGGTATGTACTGGTTAAACAAAGCCGCAAAGTCAAATTCAAAAGCAAATATTGCCCCCAAACTCAGACTTGCCTGGATACTCGCGACACATCCAGACAAAACCATGCGCGATGGCGCCCTGGCGCTCAATTATCTCAATTCCGTGGACCCGGACCATAAAGATAAACAAACCTATTACCGAACAGCTGCCGCCGTGTATGCTGAAAATGCTGATTTTAACGCTGCCGCACAATGGCAGGAAAAAGCGCTCAAAGACGCGCAAGCGCTAGGACTCCCGCTCAACACCCTGAACGAGCAACTACGCAACTATCAAAACAAGCAGGCTTTACGCGAAACTTTGTAGTTAAACGCATCAGAGAAAAAAGGCGTACGACATTTGCCGCTAAGCTCACCCGCCATCATTGTGTGGCAAAAGCCTGAGCCTCTTTCTTTAGCCATTGCTCGAACGCCAGCAAAGCCTCGTTCTTTTGTAAGCCTTTGGGTGTTACCAAATAGTAGCTGTAGTCTGATGGCGCGATCACGTCGAATAGGCGCACCAAATTGCCGGCCGCGATTTCTTCAGCCACCAGGCTATGGCGGGCAACTGCAATCCCTTGCCCTGCTTTGGCGGCGGTTAGCATCAGATTACTGTCGCTGTGATGAGTTTCATGTTTGAAGTGGCTGATATCGACACCCGCAAACTGGCTCCAATTTTGCCATTCACGTCCATTCTCTACGCACAAAATCCGATAATTCCCTAGTTGTTTGGGATGACTTGGAAAACGTCTACCATTAAAGTCCGGGCTACAAACTGGATAAAGCTGATCATCAAGCAATCGTTCGGCATCATAATTGTCCCAACTACCAAGCCCAAAACGAATCGCAATATCAGTCTTGGTTTTATCCAGATTAACTAAGCCTATCGCCGCCTGAATATGAATCGCCAAGTCCGGATAAGCCGCTTGAAACTTGCCTAATCTTGGTAACAGCCAAAAAGTAGCAAATGACTGTAACGTGGCAACCCGGATTGCGGGGGCACGTTTTTCGGATTTCACATGTGCCAGAGCACGCGAGATTTGGCGCAATGCTGGCTGAATTTGTTTGAGCAACTCCTTACCTTCTGCAGTCAGTTGCATTTGCCTGCCTTTGCGTTCAAATAAGGCAATACCTAAAGAGGCTTCCAGCAAACGCATTTGCTGACTCACGGCACTGTGCGTGATGTGTAACTCAGTGGCCGCCAGTGAGTAGTTTTTATGACGCGCTGCTGCTTCAAAAGCGACCAGCGAATTTAAGGAAGTGGGTAACATGCCGTATTGTTAGATTTTCTTACAGTAACTGTCAATAAGTATCGTTCGCTTTTTTTAAGCTTGGCGACTAGCATGTTGCTCTGAACTTTCTCCTCCCCCATTTCACTTTAACCAAGAAAACTGTTATGTCATCATCCAATTTGATTCGACTCTTGTTACTGGCTCTCATCTGGGGCACCAGCTTTATGTTAATGCGTATTGCATCCCCGGTTTTTGGCCCCTTCCTGACGACGTTTGGTCGTGCCAGTTTGGGTGCCTTGGCGATCTATCTATTTGCCCGCCATCGCGGCGTCGAATTTCATTGGAAAAAGAATGCCAAAACCTATCTGATTATTGGTCTTGGTAACACCGCTATTCCGTTTAGCTTGTTTGCTTGGTCCGCTTTGCATATCCCATCGGCTTATATGGCAACCATGAATTCACTGGCCCCCATTTTTACAGCAGTCTTCGGTTTCATCATGCTAGGCGAACGATTAAGCTGGTTACGTATTTCGGCATTCATCTTGGGTCTATTTGGCGTGGCGGTCTTAGTCGGAATTGGCCCGGTCGCGGTGACACCTCTGGTGATTGCAGGCGTGCTGGCAGGTATGGGGGCATCCGTCAATTATGGCTTCGCCGCGACCTATACCCGTATGTATGCGAAAGAAATTCCTTCGCTGGCAACGGCAGCAGGTAGCCAGTTTGCTGCCGCGCTTGCACTATTACCCTTTGCATTACCTTCAGTACCACACGCAATTGAACACGGCACATCGAGCGCACTGGTATCGGTCATTATTTTGGGTGTTGTCTGTACCGGTATTGCCTATGCCTTGTTCTTCCATTTAATCTCGACTGAGGGGGCTAGCAAAGCAGTAACGGTCACCTTCCTGATCCCTGCCACCGCGTCTGTTTGGGCCTATTTATTACTCGACGAACCTATCACCCCTGGGATTATCACCGGCATCCTGATCGTCTTAATGGCAACGGCAATGTCTTTGGGTCTCTTGAAAAAACCTGGATTTTTGAGCCGGACTTTGAGTCGATAAATTTAATTTGTAAGCTGAACACAAAGAGGGTATGCATCATTGCATTCCCTCTTTTTTTCAATTCATACTTCGATTTATGCTTGACGATGTTTGATTTCAAAACTCAAAATCTGAGATATTCAGAAATTACATCTATTGTCGCTGATGTTAAACTTATTGAAAATCAGTTAAATTAATTTGTAATTCCCATCACGCCTCAATCGTAAGTCGCCCCAAGGAGAAAAAAATGAACATCACCGTCGAAACCACCGTCGCAGCGCCCTTGGCAAAAGTTTGGTCGCTCTACAATTCCCCTGAGGCTATCAAACAATGGAATGCTGCATCAGATGATTGGCATACGACCGCCTCCACCGTTGATTTACGTGAAGGCGGTACGTTTTCTTCTCGTATGGAAGCGAAAGACGGCAGTATGGGATTTGATTTTGCGGGCACGTTCACGAAGGTAGTCGAACACGAATTAATCGAATATAGCTTCGGCGACCGCAAGGCGACGGTTCACTTTTCGGATACGCCTGCTGGTGTCAAAGTCGTCATCACATTTGAAGCGGAAAACACTTATCCTGTTGAACAACAACAGCAAGGTTGGCAGGCGATTTTGAATAGTTTCAAACGTCATGTTGAGGCAGCACAGTAATTTACATGTTAAGGACTTACGCAAAACAGACGCTGGCGTCGTTGGATTCGCCTCGCCGTACATTTGTACTGTCTTCGGCTCTCCGCCTAGCCAGCGCAATTTTGCGTAAGTCCTAATGTTGTAACTCCACCGTGCGGAGATCACTTGATCAAGAGTTTATTGCTTTGTCAGCTTACTTTGAGATCAAGCATGGTGGACGAAGGCTAATGGTAAGCGATTTTCTATTTGAGCTTTGCATCAAACTCCGCCACTGCCCCCAAAATTTCTAAGCAAGTCACATCTTTCATATCCGTACTATACAAAGCACTGGGATTTTTCAGCGTGATATTGCGGAAAATCGTAGGACATTGCTGCTTAAAAATCGCCAAGGCGGCATCAAATTGTACGTCGGTAAACTTCATACCAAACCGCTCCTCCATATCAGCAAAAATAGCAGCGACATCGGCACAAGCGACATTGGCAAAATTGACGTTCACGCTCATATCGGGCTGACGTAATTTAACTCTAGCCGTACTACCAGGGCATGCACTTTCGGCCTTATGCAAGAGCTGCTTGAGTGGCAAATTTTTTGCACTTAAATTGACTGTAGCCCTACTGTCAATTTGCATCCACGCATAGGCAGCCGTCGTGATGCCCATACTTAGAAGCAGAGTTGCACTGATCACTCTGTGAACGCGGTTAATGTTCGTTTTTTCTGTTAAAAATAATCTTTGTATTCTCGGCAGTAACATGTTTTTCCTTCCGGTAAGGGCTGTGGTATTAGATAAGAAACGCGTGTGCATTTCAGCAAAGTGCTGCAAGGTTTTAGCGTACAACAAAGGGTCACTACATATGCCAACAGCGATGTCGTCACAGGCATTTTCGCGTTCCTGATCAAGCTTGGCGCTGATCCAGAATACAAAAGGGTTAAAGAAAAACAGTGCTTTCAATACACACTGCAGATTCGCCAGTAAAACGTCATGCCGCTTGATATGAGCCAGCTCATGCAGGACTATGACCTCAATTTGTTGCGGGCTCATACCGAGTAGTAGGCTGGCCGGCAACAGAACGACCGGTTTAAAAAAAGCAAAGACGCTTGGCACCTTGATCTTGTCAGATAAGCGGAAGCGGACAGGTTTACGTAAGCCCATGCTCTGTGCTAACCGAACAAACTGAGCTTCCCAATGAACCGGCAGGGCTTCGGAATCTCGCCGTAGTAAGCGCTGATCAGCGCGCCAGCTCCATATGCTCTTACTACCAATCAGAACAAAACCTAGGCTCCAGCAAAATACAATGAGCGACAAATGTTGATTCACGTAAGTACTGAAAAATGCCAGTGTATGTGTGTCTCGCGTAAGAGGTATATAAGTCGCCACCCTGCCCTGCGTGCTAAAACTAAGGATCAACACACTTTTTTGAAAATAAGAAAAGAATGTCGCAATGCTGAGCGCAAAGCAGGTAAAGAGACCCAGAGCGTAAATCTTATAACGCAAAGCCGCCTGCCTATTTTTTGTCAAAGTGATGAGCACAGCCAAACACAAACTCACTAAGCCAACTTGCCACAACGAATGCAAAAGACTCCATGCAAAAGCATGCAATGCGTCGATGCCAAAGAGGTCAGATAATTCGACAAACTTAGAGACTTGAATTGAGGATTGACTCATTTGTCTGACTCAATTTTTTGCAAATAAGCTTTAATCTCAGCCAACTCTTGCTTAGTCACATTGTTGTCTTCAAACAGGCGCATTACCATGCTTGATTTTGAACCGCCAAAAGCGGTTTGCAAAAGTCTATCTACCAATGAGGTCTGCGTAGTGTGTTGCTGTTCCAATGGGAAGTAGATATGACTCTTGCCATCCTTCTTTCGCCCCAGCAATCCTTTTTGTTCCATGATTTGCATAGTCTTTAAAGTAGTGGTGTATCCAACTGGCCTTAACTTGCAAAGTTCATCATTCACCGCCTGAATTTTGCTCTCGCCGAGACGCCACAAAATAGCGAGGATTTCTAGTTCTGATTGAGTGGGATTTGCCATGATACTTTTCTCATTTCTATTACAACACTCATAAATAAATCATTGTCACGCGTCAATCTACGAAGATCTCCGTAGACAACCTCAATATATACGAAGATCTTCGTAGTTTCAACAATAATTTATTTTTTAGAAAAGTAAAAGCAACAGTCACTTTTGACAAAGCACGAATTGAAGCAGAAATACCACGCATCTCGGCTCTTTGTTTCTACTAAGAAATCCGATAATCCTTACATCGGCGCTTAGTCTTACTATACTGAATAAGGCGGATCGCTGAATAGACTATCGATACGCTAGATCCAGGGTTGGATGTTATAGACCCTGAAGTCTTTCGATCTCACACCCATTCAGGAAGGAAGACCATGTTAATCGAACGCGAAGCTGAGAGCTGCTACTTAGGCCAATTTATCCCGCTGCAATACCATCACAATATGTTGATGGATGCGAATCGTATGGACAATTTCAAAGCGGCGATACAGCGACAAGTATTTGAAGGCGCCAAGGTATTGGAGCTCGGTGGCGGCACTGGTGTCCTATCCTGGTTTGCAGCGCAAGCAGCGTCAAAAGTCTATTGCGTGGAATTTAATCCTGACATGGTTGCCGAAGCGCGTCGTCTGTTAGCGATGAATCAATATGGCGACCGGGTCGAGGTCATTCATGCGGATGCCTTCGAATATCTGCCGCCTGAACCCGTCGATTTTGTCATTTGCGAAATGATTCATGTCGCCATGCTGCGCGAAAAACAAGTTGAAGTCATAGAAACCTTCAAGCTACGTTATGCAGAAAAATTCCCTGGTCATATGCCCATCTTCATTCCTGAAGCCGTGGTCATGGCAGTACAGCCACTGCAACAACGATATGACTTCTCAGGCTATCAGGCACCGATTATTCAATTTCAGTTGCCAGGTGCTTTCAGTTCCGACACCGTGGAATTGGCACAGCCAGCCTTGTACAAGATCATCGATTTTAATCAAGCCAATGACTTATTGATCGCATGGGAAGGTCAATTCACCATCGAAACAGCGGGCCAATTAAGTGCATTGCGCTTCGTGACCAAAAATATTTTGGCCATTGTGATGGAAAATAATTCAACGATAGATTGGCTCAACCACTACATGGCTTTGCCTATCCCTACACCCATAGATGTGATGCCGGGCGATATCGTACAGGTGAGCTTTCAATACCGTGCTGGCGGCTCCATAGAATCGCTGCAAAATGCGATGCGTGTCAGCGTGAAGTCATCTGCAAAATTGCGATCTAAACATTTGTCCTTAGCGGCAGGATAAACACCCGCAACGACCAACCGGGAGAGCCTTCCGGTTGGTGTCTCTATTTAGTGTGTGAAGCAGGTTTCGATAACTGACGAATCGCCTCATTGATTTTTGTCATCGTGACAGGAGCGACATCCTTGCTACATACGATATGACTATCCAATCCTTTGGGGATACCAGAAATCTCAACTATTCTGGTTTGTTGAAAATAAGTATCTGAATCTTTCAAAAAATCCCAAGCAGCTTTTTCTATCAACATAAATGAGGCACGATTCGCGCCTATCATACGCGCCATGATCATAGGTAAAACGCTGTGCCTCTCTTGCTTGTTTTTGCTCAATTTAATCATTGCTTCCAGCTCGGGACCATAACTGGCAGAATCAACCATCCCAAATGTCAGGCTGCTGTCTGTCAAGAGCGATTTTAAGTTCTTGTGTGCAGCGACTTTGTCATATGAATTGATATTTGCCAGTACCGAGTAGCCTGTGTTTTTTTCTAACGGAATACTAAATTGCACCAAGGCTTCACGCTCAGGTAAGCGATACCAATCGAAGGAACAATAATTTTTCACACCAGCAGCATATTGATTCCAGATACGTTTGGGCGGCTCTTGCACCAAAGAGAACGGAATTTGCGTCATGTTCAAAATCTGCTTAACCCTCTCCAATCTGGCGCCCTTTTCTACGCCATTTTCCATGTATTGAAAAGGCGGTCGGGCATTCCATGCAACCACTATAGGAAGCTCTGCAAATGCATCTGCGCTTAACATCAACAAAAAAAACAAACCAGATAGCAAACCAAGGTCGCTACCTGATTTCAAAAGAATCTTTATAAACATCATTCAAATTATCTATAGAAAAAAGCTTTCGAAATTTAACGTTCAATTCAACACACCAGGCACACGCAAAAACCACTTTGCACCTTGCCCAGGCGCAGTCTCTACCGTGATACTGCCCGCTAATAACTGTGTCACGATATTGTAGGCAATATGCATGCCCAGTCCATTGCCGCCCTGCCCCAACTTAGTCGTAAAAAAAGGATCGAAGACATGGTTTGCCACATCCTCGGACATGCCACAACCATCGTCAGAAAATACAATTTCGATATGCTGATCCTCAATTGCATGCGCGCTTAAGCACATGTGTCCACCTGTCGTATTTTCAAACGCATGAATCAAAGCGTTATTGATAAAATTCACGATAATTTGTGTCAATGGCCCCGGATAACTATCCATCTGTAAATCGCTCGCCACATCGATGTCTAAATGATGACCTGAACGTTTGAGAATAGGTCCCATCGCCAACAACACTTCATCTATCACTTCACGCAAAATAAACTGGCGGCGCTGTTCAGTTGCGCGGTCTACCGCCAATTGCTTAAAGCCTTGCACTAGTTTCGCCGAACGATTTAAATTGGAGACCAGAGCATCACTGCCTTTAGTCACAAAATCAATGTGCTTTTCTATCAAGCTACGAGTAACTTTCTGCTTAAATTGCGCTTCAAAGCTATCTATCTCTTCTTGCATCGCAGTGCCAACCAAGAGCGCATTACCAATTGGCGTATTGATTTCGTGTGCGACACCCGCCACCAAAAAACCTAGCGATGCCAGTTTTTCGCTTTGCACCAACTGCCGCTGCGCACCACGCAAATCTTCTAATGCTCGCTCCAGATTTTGATTGGCTAGCAGTAAATCCTGAGTACGCTCCTGTACCTTATCTTCCAACTCAGCCATGATGCGCATTTCTGCCTCGGCTAATTGTTGTTCGGCACGTTTACGTTCACTAATATCGAGCCGAAAACCAATCACGCCACCATCGGCCGTTTTTCTATCTGAAGCCAAAATCCAACTATCTGGCCCCATCAGGTATTCATTGTCAAAAGCGTCGGGATTACGGTGTTGTTTGACCCGCCGCTCTACATATTCTTGTTCAGTTTCTTGTGTACGCTGAAAAAATTCACGTTGATAAAACGTTCGTGCGATGTGTTCATAGGCGACACCCGCCACCAAAATATCTGCGATCTCAGGATAAATTTCTTTAAAGCGCCGATTGCAAAATACCAACAAATCATCTGGACCATACAGCACCAAGCCAGACTGTAAATGATCAAGCGCTTGCAAGATATGTGTTTTCCAGGCTTTGGCTTGAGTGAGTTCCGCTGCTAGCTGGCTCAACAACTCCGCTTCAGACGACGCCGCCATCTTATTAGAATTGATATCAGACATAGAACGCTCCACATCTTTGAACACGATAGCAAACTTCAAACAAGTTTTAATGAATAGCGAGGCGCACTTGATTTGATGCCTGCCTACCATCACAAGCGATCAGCCTGCCTGCATAGAAATGAACATTTATTTGCGAACTATTTGAATTGTTTACCTTCAGCAATAATTAAGTATGCCTTATTTCATACCAGGCTTACATAGAAAAATCGGATAAACTTCGCATTACTTTCTATTCGCTTCAAAAAAACAAAAATCAAGAACGATTTATCTAAACTTTTTACCATATTTATTATCGAATTTTTACTATGGCACGCCGAATTATTTTAGTACTTTGTGGTCTGGGCATACTCTTTTATGCTTATAAAATCTATCAATTAAAGAACGCGATCACCCTGTTTCCAAGTGCGGCGAGTGCACCGGCTAAAACACCCGGCACAAATAATGTGGCAGCTGCAATGCGTTTGAAATTTACTTTAGAAACCG
This sequence comes from Undibacterium sp. GW821-FHT11H02, assembly GCF_058808015.1. NCBI lineage: Bacteria > Pseudomonadati > Pseudomonadota > Betaproteobacteria > Burkholderiales > Oxalobacteraceae > Undibacterium > Undibacterium sp. GW821-FHT11H02. Next base: position 206,694 of record NZ_JBXARG010000007.1, read on the forward strand.
ACGATGTCGAGCTGATGGAAACTTGTCGCAAACTTTTTAAGAACGAGCAGGATGTGTTTGCACTTAAGCCACATCCCAAGGAAGAAGGTAAAGCGATTTTGACGATAGAAAGATTATTTCCGGTAAGCGATTTACAGTTAAGCTTGGACCTCAACAAAACACTCAAAGCACGGGGTTGTCTGAATGGCGACAAAGATGTATTTGCTTTAGAGACGGTCAAGTAGTAAGTTTCGAGTTGCTAGGAAACACATCTAGATTAGAACTACATGTGTTTCTATGTACTTATTTTGCCCGCATAATTTCATACTCGCTGACACAAATCAAGATGCTATTTGCTGGTCTTCGCATTGAGCCAGACATCACGAAACTATGACCTAGATTTAAGCCAATTATTAAAAATAAGCAAACCCAAAGCCGTCACCACACCTATCGCGGCAAACAAGCCCCACATCAAGAGCGGTTGCTGCATATCCTTGGCGATTGCGGTGTAAGCCCAGCCCGATAATAATCCTGCAAACAAATTTCCCAGTGCTAGAGAAACAAAGTAGTAACCCATATACATCGCGGTTTTACTCTTAGGTGCAATCGCTGCAACGTATTCCTGACTTTTCGGCGATGCTACCATTTCACCTATGGTGAAGACGACGACAGCAAAGATCACCGTAAAACCACCCAAAGTCAAACTCGCGCCCAATCCGCATAAAGCGATACCGGCACTCAAAATCAAAGTGCCAAATACTAAAATGGGCAATGCCTTCCAGCGTTGAATATAGGCGCTGAATCCGATCTGACACAGGACGATCATGCCGAAACCAACATTGACAATATATTCGGGATTCACCTGACGATATTGCTGCGCCCATGTGTCGGCCAGTTGTTTGGCCTGCACACTTCCCGCCTGCAACTCAGCTAAACCAACTCGCAGTGCGGCATCGGGGACCATGACTTTATAATTCACCAGCTCAAAACCGATTTGTCGCAATGCCGTCGCGTCTATACCTGCGGAATATTTTTGTGCCAAAACAGGCAATGCTGCGCTCAGTTGATCCACATTCACCCCTGCCACAAATTCAAGCCAAGACGGCACATACTGCTGCACAGCGGACACCACATCCTTGGTATCAACGAAGTCGCGGATAAACACCGGCAAGGTCGTAAACAACTGAAAATAAACGACCCAAAAACCAGTCAAAATCAATAAATACAAGACAAAAGGCAGATTACCGACTTGCACTGATTGTCGATACCAAGCAAGTGAATTTGATGCGCCAAAGGACTTGCTTAAAACCGTCCACATGAAATTTAAACCCAACCACACCACGACACCGAGTAAATAGTGTTGAAATGAGATTCCCATACGCGTTGTCACCATCAAGGCGATAATGGCCGGTATCACCATCAATGCCAGACGTCCATTACCAAGCACTTCCTGCACTTCCAACAACACCAATTTCAAACTACGTTGATCCTTGTGACTATCATGCTCAGGCTCTTGGTAGAAAAACAGCGCAGGAATAAAATTAATCCCTATCCAGATCGCCGACATAACAAATACCAAATCCCAGCTCACAGCACGGACATAGCCAGCGACAAAAGGACCGATAAATCCCCCGATATTCACCATGGTATAAAACACACCAAAACCAAGCCCACGATTCGTATCATCAGTAGAACGCCCTATCGTTCCCACCACCACAGGTTTAAAACAGGCCGCACCCACCGCCACCGCAAAGAACACCAGGAAGAAAGTCCAGAAACTATGTACCTGTCCCAGCAAATAGTAGGAGGGACACATGATGATAAAAGAAATCAGAAACATGCGACGATACCCAAAGCGATCTGCTAAGGCGCCGGTAATCACGGGTAAAAGGTAGAGCAGGAAAGGAATCATCCCCTGCAAAAAACCACGCTCCTTATCGCTAAAACCCAAGCCTCCTTGTGCAGTCGGACTGGTGATATAGAGGGAAGATAAAGTAAAAAAACCATACCAGGCGAGGCGTTCAAAAATCTCCATGGTGTTGGCGACGTAGAAGGCTCTGGGGAAAGGTGTGCGGGGGAGTTTTGTCATGTTGATTGTCTCTTTTGTTTTGTGTTCTATTTAGAAATTTTAGTTTCTTTTTTTGTTGCTCTACGTTTGCAGGTCGGGTGTGGCCCGACAGCCAATCACCTTTTTTGCTTCGCCAAAAAAGGTAATCCAAAAAAGACGACCGTAGACTCGCCCCTACGGGGTGCTTACGCTACGCTCCAGCATAATTTGTGCATCACAAAAAATGGGAAAGTGTTGAAACTCGCCTTCGGCTCAGACAGCAACACTTTCTTATCCATTTTCTGTGACGCACAAATTACATCGTCTCAAACGGGGGTAGGTCAAAGTCAAAAACAACGACCTACAACTGCTATTAGAAAAATACATGTTTGTCGAGACTGATTGTGTTGGTGTTGCTTTTTGACTTTGCTTTTGACTTTGCTTTTGACTTTGCTTTTGAATTTATGCCGTTCCACTTCTGACACTGCCAATTGTGCAGGACAGAAAATGGATAAAGAAAGCTTCGTTGTCTGAGGTTAAGCAGGGGTTTCGATGTGCATGCACATCGCCTGCGTACGGTCTTCGCGTGCTAGCGAAGATGCGCCCTGCAAGGGAAGCGAGTTTCGAAGCTTTCCCATTTTTTGTCCTGCACAATTGGGAAGCCGAAGGCCAGTGGCAGCGTGGTCACCTTTTTTGGGTTACCTTTTTTGGCGAAGCAAAAAAGGTAAAGACTGTCGGGCCACCCCCGACCTACAGACTCAAAAATCGCGACAATACTTCACCAAGAGACGAGAAAAAAGCCAACCCAAAACACAAATCACGCGTGGGCACAAAACCCGTGCCCACCCTACGCCTATCCCCGGCCAACAAACTCAAAAATCACCACAAAAGGTCACCATACGACGAAAATAAAAACCACTCAAACAAACTCAGCCCACTCTATCCAACACCAACTTAGCACAAATCAAATCACTCAAAGCCGTCCCTACCGATTTAAACAAAGTAATCTCATCAACCCCAGTTCTCGAAGAAACGCCGCGGCGGCACAACTCTGCCAGATCCGCTTTCACATCCGATGCCGCAAATGCAGCCTCGCTGATGGGAATCAACAACTCCCCTGCTTCCTTCAATACATTATCCCTGTAATCCACATAGACTGCGGATTTTTGAATTAACTCTGTGTCACATTCACGTCGATCAGGGCTGTGATTTCCCAATAAATCGACATGGCAACCAACCGCGACATCCTTACCAAATAGTAAGGGTTGAGCCGCACCGGTTGCGCTGACGATGATGTCAACTTTTCCTGCAAAGGCAGCGATGTCATTTGCCTCAATAAATTCCACATGAGGGAATAACTGTTGTGCTTGTTTTAGTAAGACGTTTACTTTGTCCTCGCTTCGCCCCCATACCGCAACCTGAGCAATTGCATGCTCGGCTAAGTGTGCGCTAATCAATGGAAGCGCTAAATTGCCCGTACCCAGTAAAAGCATGCGCATGGATTCGGGTCGTGCCAAATAACGGCTGGCGAGCGCAGAGACTGCGGCTGTGCGCCAATAAGTCACCGCGGTGCCATCCAACATCGCCAGCGGCAGGCCATTACTGCGCTTGAATAACAATATTTTGGAAAACAAAGTCGGCAATTGTTGCGCACCATTCTCAGGAAAATAGGTGAAGGCCTTCACACCAATTAAGTCTTCATTCCATGCAGGAAGTACCGCAAACCCATCATGATTGTCCGGCGCGGTCGATAAGGAAAATACCTGGCGCTGCGGCATACCAAACTCTTGCTTAAATCCTGCATCTAAAGCATTGATCAAAGTCGGAAAGTCCAATACCTGATTGACTTCCTGTGCGCTGACTGTTTTCATAATAAGTTCACGATGCATTTATAATGCGAGTTCAAATTCTTTAGGTGCATGGGTCAGTAATTGATAGCCATCATCAGTAATCAATACATCGTCTTCTATGCGTATGCCGCCATAGCCGGGAATATAAATACCCGGCTCTATCGTCACCACATAATCGCGCCCCAGATATTCACGACAGACGGGACTAATAAATGGTTGTTCATGCAGTTTGATTCCTACACCATGCCCCAGGCCAGGACCGGCAAACTCCGCAAATGCGGAAGCCTGCAATACCGCACTGGATGCTGCGTTCACATCGACTGCTGCTACACCCGCCCTTAACGTCGCAAACGCAGCTTGTTGAGCCGCAAACACCGCATCGAACATCGCACGCTGTTGAGGCGTTGCTGGACCAGCCACAAAACTGCGCGTCATGTCAGATCGATAGCCATTCACTACCGCGCCAAAATCCAATACGACAAGATCACCGGCTTGTAACTTTCTGTCTGAGGGTATGCAATGTGGCAAAGCTGATCGTGCACCAAAACCTAATATAGTTGTAAACGACACGCCAGCCGATCCACGTTGTTGCATTTGATAATCAAGTTCCAGTGCCAGTTCTGCTTCACTCACTCCAAGCCGCATTTGCGGCAAGACAGCCGCGAGAGCTTGATCCGCGATGTTGGCTGCCGCCTGTATTTGCGCTATCTCCCACGCATCCTTGGTTTTCCTTTGTTGTTCCAATATGGCTGGCGAGGGCGTCAATACATAGGACAATAATTCTTGCGCTATGCTTTGCCACATACTGACTGTCACGTGCTCAGCTTCGAACCAAACATGACGTAGCCTATTTTTTTGCAACAACTCAGCCAGCGCAGCACCTAAACTCTGCCGGTCTCTGTCGCGGCAAATCACGCTAGTCGCGATTTGTTCATTAACGCACTCCTGCTGCGCTTGCTCTAAAAAACGATAGTCCGTCACCAGATAAAGCGCATCGGCAGTCACTACACCATAAGCAGCCTCGCCTGTATAGTTGAATAAGTATCGTAAATTATCTAAGGAAAAAATCAACGCTGCTTCTTGACTTGCATGCCTCATGCTGGCGCGAAAATCATGCAGACGTTGTTGGAATTGAGCTTGTACCATTGGTGTCACCTGAAAAGAAATCCCTGCTTTAAAGGATCTTGCGGATCAATATAAAAAGTGTGTTGCCCCGTCACGTGAGCAGTACCATAGACACGCGGTATGACTGCTGCGATACCGCCATAGTTTAGCGTCTGCAGCACACTGACTTGAAATTGCGATCCCAAAATACTTTCTATCGTAATACGCTCGCCTACGGCCAATAAGCCACGTGCAGACAAAATGGCGGCCTGCCCTGAGACGCCACTACCGGTGGGACTGCGATCTAATTCCCCATCAGCGAAAATACAGACATTGCGACTATGCACACCTGCTTGCGCAGACTGTGCCGAAAAAATGGTGCCGTATAAAAAACTCAAATCGGCTTCAAATGGATGCGCTATTTGTGGATTCGCCATCACTGCCTGCTTAATACGGCGACCATAGTCAATAATTTGACGGTGATTGTCGGGCTCCAAAGATAAGCCAATTTGCGCTGCATCCACATAGGCGTAAAAAGCACCACCATACGCCAAAGTATAAGTCACCAGACCTATGCCCTCGACTTCTATGGTTTGATCAAGCGCAGTGACAAAAGAAGCTACATTGTCAAAATAAATGCCCTGAATCTCGCCTTCTCTCAGCTCGGCGTAAGCATTAATTTGGCCACAAGGCACGTCAATTTTAAGCGAAGTCAATGGTTCGACCTTGGGTACAACACCCGCTTCAATCGCCGTTCGGGTCAAAGCGATAATAGCGTGTCCACACATTGTGCTATAGCCCTCATTATGCAAAAACAAGGCACCAAAATCGCTATCGGGTCGTTCCGCTTTGGTGATTAAGGCACCGTACATATCAGCATGCCCACGCGGTTCAAACATCAATGCGGTGCGCAAGTGATCGTGCTGGCTCAGGCAATCACGGCGCATGGCCAACATACCGTCACCCATCAGAGCTGGGAATCCAGAAGTAATAATACGCAAAGGCTCACCGCCCGTATGGCAATCTAAACTAGTGATCGCTAGCCAGGATGCGGGTGCCCGCCAGGCAGAAAAGCGGTTAGCGTTAGTCATACTTTTTTAACCTCTGACATGAATAAAAACGGGAACTGAACCAATAAAATAAAAATATACCACAAATATACTATAAATATATCTATAATTATAGGGGTAGATGTGTGCTTTTTTACCTGCTCATCTCACTTTATTTAAGTTTAGGATTTACGCAAAACAGACGCTAGCGTCGTTGCAGTCACCTGATCGCACAAGTGTACTGTCTTCGGCGACGCGCCTAGCTAGTGCAATTTTGCGTAAATCATTAGTTAACAACGATTACTTTTTTTACGAGGAACACTGTGGGCGAACGCTTCCAATTATTTCGATTTTTCAGTCTCAATGCTGCCAAATCCTTACTCACTTATTCCCTGCTCATGATCAGTTTTAACGCGGCGAGTCAACTACCATCAGATGCCAAAGTCGATCAAGTACTGACTCGCGAACACACTTGTAGTGCTAGTTTAAGCCTACGTTCGCAAGCCATGACTAAAGAAGAGCAAAGCGCAGCCTGTGAACAACTGGGTGCACTGGAGCGGCAATTTCACACCTTGTTTGCGGGAAAAGGACAAACACTGACACCCGTAAAACATGATCACAATCAGTCTTTACGAGCGAATATTTATAAGGATCAGGCGAGCTTTGCGCAATACGCTGGACAGCACTTTAATATGCCTGTCGACAATGGCGGCATGTATCTGGAAGGCCTACCTGATCAAGCGCAAAATCATGCAGAATTTGTCGCTTATCAAAAAGAACAAGGCAAAGTACATAACTTAGGTCACGAATATATTCATTATCTAGATGGACGCTTTAATCTCTATGGCGACTTTTGTGCAAATCTGCATGACTCGCACGCAGCACCAGAAAATTGTCCCAAACCCGCACCCGCGGCACCCTATCTTGTTTGGTGGGGTGAAGGATTGGCAGAATATATTGCAAGAGGTAATCAGCATCCGCAAGCTGCACTGGTAGGCGCGCAGAAGACCTATCGCTTAAGTCAATTATTCGATACCGCCTACGAAAAAAATAATGGCACAATCCGCATTTACACTTGGGGCTATCTGGCAGTGCGTTTTATGTTAGAACGACATCGTGAACAGATACAACAGATGCTGATATTCACACGGACTGGCGATTATCCGCGCTACCAGTCACTGGTTCGCTCGTGGGGACAGACTATGGATACAGAATTCGACGACTGGCTGGACACGCTGGCGCGGTCAGCTGCATCGAATCCTTAAAATAAGTGATGGATAGGTGATTCCAAATGCCCCAAAAAAAAGAGAGCCGAAGCTCTCTTTTTTGAAATTCTACACAGAAACCGTTTGAGAAAGTCTCAAGCGTCTTATTCTGCGAATTCGGTATCCATAGGTGAATACCAAGCATCTTTCAAAGCACCAACTTGTACGTTTTTAAACTCAGGACGTGCCGTCATCCACGCTTTTAAGGCTGCGCGATCTTCGTCTGTTGCAGAGCCGGGGCCGAATTTGCAGACAAAACCCGTCGTCAACCAGCCACTCAAAGCCAGGTCACGTACTTCAATTAACTCTTCCAAAAAAGTATGAATTAACTGCGCTTCTTGATCGGAGCTCAGTTCTTGGGTCAATTCTGCTTGGTATTCAAAACCAAATTCTTGGAATTCGCCTACGTGCAATTTTTTACGTTGGCGGGCATTACGGGATTTATTCGATGGAGTCATTATTTTCTTTACTTAAATTGAGTAGACGGTATTACTATGATTTGTACAAATAACTAAAAGCAATGGGATGCTTCATTACGAACCAGAGCGCATTGTAGAGAGATTGCTGCGGATACACAAACGAAAAACCATGTTGGCGCTGTGTGGCTTTATCATTTACGCAATTAATAGGCTCGCCACTAAATGCTCACTACTGACGCCACCAGTCACGCAATTCAAAATACCAATAGCTAAATTGCGCGGCCATGAGTCCGGCGTAAGAATAAGTACCGGACAAGCCATATTGATCAAAACCCGCTGGGAGAGCCTTTTTATAGGCTATCGCTTGCGCCATCACTTCGCCCGCCAAAGTCGTTGGTGCCACGCCGTGTCCGCCAAAGCCTAGCGCGTACCAAATACCCTCGGGAGTTTGTCCCAGTTGCGGCATTTTGTGTCTGGCATAACTCATCAGTCCACTCCAGGCAAACTCCAGTTTGACATCAGCCAGTTGTGGATACACTTTCAGCATATCGGCATACAAGAGGCGCTTTACCTGCTCCGGCGAGCGCTCTACTATCGAAATCCTTCCGCCCCATAATAATCGCTGATCAGCGAGAGGACGATAATAATCAAATGCAAATCGAGTGTCATAGACAGCGGCAGAGGTTTGCATCGCCATTTTCAGCTTATCGCCCAAAGGCTCAGTCGCTGCAACATAAGTCGCAATCGGCAAGACGGCACGGGACAAACGTGGCACCAGTTTCTCTATATAGCCACCACAGGCAACCACCACATGCTGCGCCGTGACACTGCCGCGCTTCGTCACAACCCTATGCGCGGCACCTTGCGCTTCTATCGCGAGGACACGACTGGTTTCAAATATTTTTCCACCCGCTCGCTCTATGGCTAATGCACTGGCTTGCGCATACAACAGAGGATGAAAGTGAAAGGCATTCGCCTCATGTAAGGCACCGAAATAACGCTCAGTATGCAATTGCGCCCGGGTTTCCTCCCTGCTCAGCAGTCGCCAGTCCACCTCAAACTCGCGCAACATAAAGTCAAGAGTACGCCGCAAAATGCGCTCGTCATCGAACCAATTCGCGAGCAAAACCCCGCTGTCATTGCGCTGACAATCAATCTGGAAATCATATTGAAATTGCGTCGTACGGCGGCGTATCAATTTCACTGCATCCAGCGTCAATTGATACATAGCGCGTGCATGTTGGCGGCCGCATTGCTTTAGCAAATCACGGTTATCCAAACTAAAACCACCAAACACAAAACCGCCATTGCGACCAGAGGCACCGAATCCGACTTGCTCGGCCTCAAGTATCACCACATTTTTCACACCACGCTCTAACAATCCTAAGGCAGTGGCCAAACCAGCATAGCCAGCGCCGATCACGCAGACTTCCGCCTCCAGATGCTGTGCTAGCGCAGGCCGCTGTTCAAGCATTGCAGGAGTACGGTGCGACAAAGCCGCAATACTGGCCTGATAGTAAGTGGTTTCTACATCGTGCATAAGAAGCGCTTACAAGAACTTCCCGTGTGTTTTAAATTGTTCTGTCGCGCGCACCAGTTCGGTCGCAATACCCGGCTCCATTGCGGCGTGTCCAGCATCGACTATCATATGCATCTTGGCAGATGGCCAGGCTTGATGTAATCGATAGGCGGACACTGGAGGACAAATCACGTCATAACGCCCTTGAACTATCACTGCGGGCAGATGACGAATTTTATGGATATTTTTGATCAACTGATCTTCATCCATAAATGCGCCATTTAGCATGTAATGCGCTTCGAGGCGACCTATACCTAAGCTCACTTCATCAGACTCAAAATCCTCTATCGCTTGTGCCTGCGGTTCCAAAAATAAACAAGAACCTTCATAGCGACTCCAATGGCGCGCGGCTTCTTTATAGATCGCAGGCTCATCACAGAACAAGCGTTTCACATAAGCTTGCAATAAATTACCGCGTTCAGAATGCGGGATCGCTTCGGCGAAGCGTTGATGAACTTCAGGATAAAAATGATTGATGCCATTCACAAACCAATCGACTTCTGCCTTGGTACATAAAAAGATACCGCGCAAGACAAAACCCAAACAGCGATCCGGATATTCTTCACCGTAGGCCAAGGCCAAAGTAGAGCCCCAAGAACCGCCAAACACCAGCCATTGTTCTATGCCCAACATGGTGCGAATTTTTTCTATGTCTTCGATCAACAAAGCGGTTGTGTTATTTCTGTACTCGCCTAACGGTGTCGATTTACCTGCACCACGCTGATCAAATAGCACGATACGGTAATGCGCAGGATCAAAAAAACGTCTATGCGTTGGCGAAGTACCACCGCCCGGTCCACCATGCAAAAACAGCACAGGCTGACCGTCAGGATTGCCGCACTCTTCCCAATACAAGCTGTGCATTGCATCGACTTCTAACATGCCGTGACGGTAAGGTTCGATCGGAGGAAACATCAAAGTATTTTCTGACATATTTTTATTTTTACTTAGAGAGATTGAAGAAAACGCCAGCTAGCAAAACCAGCAAAACAACAGGCAATAGAACCAATTAAATGCAAAGCACTATGTGCAAACGCCCATATCCACTCACCTTTTTGCAATAAATCCATAGCCTCTGCGGAGAAGGTCGAAAAGGTGGTTAAGCCACCCAGAAAACCCGTGACAATCAACAACTTCCATTCTGGTGACAACTGCGGATTCGCCGAGAAAAAACCGACACAAATACCGATCACATAGCCGCCACCCAAATTGGCCAGCAAGGTGCCCAAGGGCAGACTGGACATGACAGGATTTAACCACAGACCGAGCAACCAGCGCACACAAGCACCGAATGCCGCGCCGACACCGACCGCAATCACAGCGAGACCGTTCATACTAATTCACTTCTCCGGCGTTCTGCCACTTACGCATGGCAGTCTCATCGGTCACACGCGCATCGACCCAGCGCTCGCCTTCGGGCGTGGTTTCTTTTTTCCAAAACGGAGCTTCGGTTTTTAGGTAATCCATCATAAACTCGCAAGCGGCGAAGGCTTCACCACGATGCGCGCTGGCTGCGGCCACCAAGACGATTTGATCTAAGGCGAGTAAAGCGCCAACTCTATGAATGATCAGACAGTCGATCAAATTCCAACGTTGTTTAGCTTGGGCTGCGATCATTGCTAAGGACTTTTCCGTCATGCCAGGATAATGTTCTAACTCCATCGCCCTCACTTGCAGCCCTTCATTTAAATCACGAACCAGTCCCACAAAACTCACCACTGCACCGATCGCGGGATTGTGCGCACGCATCTTTGCAATCTCCGTGCTCAAATCGAAATCTTCAGTCTGTACCGAAATCAACATACTCATTCCTAACCGCCCGTCACTGGCGGAAAAAAGGCAAGTTCGCCGCCATCTTGCAATGGCGTATCGCCATGTATCATCTGCTGATTATACGCCATGCGCAAAGCACGATCAGGTGCCAACACTTCGGCCCAGACACCACCCCGGGCGATCAATAAAGCGCGTACCTGACTGGCGTTTATGACCTCGTCGGACAGTTCTAATAGTTCTCCTGAACTCGCTAGTTTTTCACGCACACTGGCAAAAAAACGTAATTGAATTTTCATGTCTGATTTTTTTCTAATTAAGCACCGCACTAAAGGGAATAAATTTGACGAATTCTCCTCGACTGATCGTTGAACCTGCCGCTAAATCGATCAAGCCGTCACCCCACACCGTCGACGTCAATACGCCCGAACTTTGATTAGAAAACAAATCCAAACCGCCCTGAGTATTGATTTTGGCACGTAAAAATTCATTACGTCTATCCGCCTTAGTCATATCGAAATCGGCACGCATAGGAAAAGACTGCGGCGCCACATCTTGCACGCCTTGCAATCTGAGAATAAAAGGACGAACGAACAATAGGAAGGTCACGAAACTAGACACGGGATTCCCGGGTAGTCCAAGAAAAAATGCGGTATCGCTACCAACGTCGCGCCTCACTTCACCAAACGCCAAAGGCTTACCCGGCTTAACAGCGATCTGCCACATCGCAATCTTGCCCTCGGCTTCTACCGCTGGACGAATATGGTCTTCTTCTCCGACCGAGACACCACCCGAAGTAATAATCAAATCATGTTCACGTGCAGCCGCCCGCAAAGTGGCGCGAGTTGCCTCTAAACTATCCGGCACGATGCCATAATCGCTGATGGTACATCCCAGATTTTGCAACAGACCGGTTAGCAAAAAACGATTTGAATTATAGATAGCACCGGGCTTCAAATCCTCACCCGGCATAGTCAACTCATCCCCCGTAAAAAATACCGCCACACGCAGAGAACGCACCACGGGCAAACTGGCTAAACCAACGGAGGCAGCTAAACCCAACTCCTGAGCACGCAAACGCGTACCCGCACTCAAAATCTCAGCACCCGCCCGAATATCCTCACCTTGTCGACGTATCCACTCACCGCTTTTCGGTGCATGCGCGACCGTGACAAAAGTCTGATCGCCTACTTGCTCGACCGTGCATTGTTCTTGCATCACCACCGCATCCGCACCTTCTGGGATAAACGCTCCCGTAAAAATACGCGCGGCAGTACCTGCTTCCAGCTCGCGTCCTAGCACGCCTGCCGGTATTCTTTGCGAAACTCTTAAACGTGCATTACCACTTACGCAGTCAGCCGAACATACTGCATAACCATCCATTTGCGTGTTATCCATAGGCGGCACATGCAGACTTGAGCGCTGAGATTGCGCCAAAATCCGGCCATTCGCCGCCAGCGTGTTTATCTGTTCTACTTCATGGATAGGTCGCACCGCTTGCAATAAAGTTTGCAGTGCTTCTGCCACGCTCAACATCGTTTTTTTCTCTGTCGTCATTTTCTTTCTTCTGCTTGGATAAGGTTTCAGGTATTTTGGATTTTCCCTAAGTTTATCACCCCACGTCCCAATTCAAGCACGCGCCCGCCTACCTGTATCGCATATTCTGGACTGACATCTAAATATAGACGACTAGGCCTTTGTACTTGCTCACCCTGACTTATTTGTATACGCACCGGTAAGGATCTGTGCTGCGCAATCCACCAGCCGCCCAAATTCGCACAGGCCGATCCGGTACCGGGATCTTCGGCCACACCACCACCTTGTTTAGTAAAAAAATAACGCGAAGTGATCGCTAAGCGTTCATCTGTGTTGGAAACATGATTATCGCAAGCAAACACATAAGCCGTTTTTCTCCCTAAACTACTAGGCGGCCAATCCGCTAAGCGACTGCTATCAGGTTGAGCACGCTGCACCGCTTCGATTGTGCGCAGTGGCACCAATAATTGATCGGTGCCGGTATTCACCCACAAGGGTTCATCGAGTAAATCGCTCGCATGTAAACCCAACATCGCCGCAACTTCAGCCCCAGGCAAAGCACACTTCGCAGTCACAGGTAGTCCTTGCACAGGCGCTGTAAATGTCCAAACATCAGGAGCATCAGACTCGGTCGAAGCAGCTTGCACTGGTACGATACCCGCTTTGCACTCCAAGCTAATCGTATTCCCCGTCTTCAACAGTTGACGTACGACGTGCGCTGTCCCTAAAGTAGGATGCCCAGCAAACGGCATTTCATAACCCGTAGTAAAAATCCGCATACGGGCAGTTGCTCGCTCAGACGGCAAAATAAATACTGTTTCAGATAAATTAAATTGCAAGGCAATCGCTTGCATTTGCGCATCGCTTAAACCCCGTGCGTCTTCAAACACGCAAAGTGGGTTTCCCCCAAAAGTCGATTCGGCGAACACATTTACAAGTCGATAATGAAAATTCATAGCGTAGTACCATATTTAGTTTAATCAGAATGATGCGGCGATAGTACGGATCAAGTAACATGATAATACTTCGTAGCCGATATGGTGCTATGTAAGCGCAACAATTCAAGACAACGCAATTAAGACAACTAACCAAGCAAAAGGAAACATCATGGCAAAGAAAAATGAAGAACTCGATGAAGAAACCATGGCTGTGATCAATTGGTGTATAGAAGTCGAGGGTTTCCTGGTCAAAGGCGGCGCGACTCAAGCGCAAGCTCAGGAATTTATTGAAGAAGAAATTGAATTTTTGACCGATCAATTTTATGACGGTTTGACGCCTGAAGAAGCGGCTAAAGTTGCGCTCAGTGACTAAGATCAAATCTCAAACTTAAAAAAGCCCCTCTACTAGCGGTAATGTCGTACGGTGATGCAAACAAGGCAGTTAATTATGCTCAAAACCCCTCAACGCCGAGACGCAGAGTCGCTGAGGAGCGCAGAGAAAAGCGACGATCTTTTAGGTTTCTCTGCGTATCTCCGCGTCTCAGCGTCTCGGCGTTGAGGGGTTTTCATTCTTGTCCAGCGTCACAAAGTTAATTCGGATAGCTATCTCGCATTTCCTCACTGATATTTTCCCATATTCGACTTAACTGAACGGCATTAGCACTGCTCGCGGGGCTTTTTCACATCGGCTTAATCCTGCGTTGCTTCCCTTTCTTAACAAGGCATCTCAGCATTTTTACGAGAATAAAACCACCAGGTAATAATCATACAGCTGACATAAAACCCGATGAAGGTATACAAAGCCATATCAGGTGCGCCCGTGATCTTGATCGAGGTACCAAAGCTTTGTGGAATAAAAAAACCGCCGTACGCACCAATCGCACCAGAAAATCCCAAGACGGCAGCGGACTCTTTCGCCGCATCCAAACGCGCTTGCTTAATCGCAGCCTCGCCTTTACCAGCACTTGCACGTTCTCTCTCAGTTTGAAAAATGATAGGGATCATGCAGAAAGTTGACCCATTGCCCAAACCCGTCAAAATAAACATACCAATGAAGGAGAACAAAAACACGTTAAATTGATGCGCATGTAAACCAGGCAAAATTCCGAACGCAATCACGGCAGACATCGCACCAAATACCCAGAAGGTCAAACGTGCACCACCTAACTTATCCGACAAGATACCCCCAACAGGACGTGCTAAAGCGCCAGCCAAAGGACCAAGAAAAGCAAACTTAGCTACATCCACTTCAGGAAACTGTGCTTTGATTAACATCGCAAAGGCAGCGGAAAAACCAATGAAAGAACCAAATGTACCGATGTATAACCAGCACATCAGCCAATTGTGTTTGCGTTTAAAAATAATCGCCTGATCAGAAAATGAGGCCTTAGCAGACGCAATATCATTCATGCCAAACCAGGCCGCAATCGTCGCCGCCACAATAAATGGAACCCAAATAAAACCCGCATTGGATAACCAGAACATTTTATCTGTATTAGTTTTAACGTTGTGATACAAGAAACCATCACCAGAAATGGCAGCACCAAACACGGCAGAAGAAATCACTAAGGGCGCGACAAACTGCACTACAGACACACCAAGATTGCCGATTCCAGCATTCATCCCAGTGGCATAGCCTTTTCTTGATTTAGGAAAAAAGAAACTGATGTTCGCCATGCTGGAACTAAAATTACCGCCACCCAGTCCACACAACAAAGCTAAGATCAACAAAGTGGAATAACTGGTGGTCGGATCTTGCAACGCAAAGCCCATACCGATAGCAGGAATCAACAGACTGGCTGTAGAAAAAGCAGTAAAGCGGCGACCGCCAAACACAGGGACCAGGAAGGAATAAAAGATACGCAGAGTAGCGCCTGATAAGGCCGGCAAGGCGGTCAGAAAAAATAACTGATCTTTGGTGAATTTGAAACCGGCCTTATCCAAATTCGCCGCCACCACACTCCATAACATCCAAACCGAGAACGCCAACATCAAACAAGGTATAGAAATCCACAAATTGCGATTCGCAATGCCATTCCCCTCCTTGCTCCAAAACGCACTGTCTTCCGGTTCCCATCGACTTAATACGTGACTCATTTTCATCTCCCTAAAAAATTGATACCTGCATCGCTAAACGCATGCCATTGAACCGAGATTTCCATTAGGATTTGAGATGTCGAGGGATGCACTTTTCGAGACAGTTTTGGTGCGAATGAGGCGCCAATAGCGAGCTATTGGCAACGAAGAGCAACAAAAATGACCGAAAATTCGCCCTCGGCGCTCAAATAGCGCCTTCAGCGCGCCTAATGGAAATCTCGGTTGTATCCTAGATACCATTCAGCATGACTGACAGAATACGGAGTCGCTGTCTATTTGAAAATTCTTCATCTGGGTGGAAATATGACTGCAGAAGTAGGTGTGACCTAGCCGAAAGAACTAGGGCAGCTCAATAAGGACTTGCGAACAGAACAAATATTAAGAATAGATATGGTAAGGCAACCCCATAGGTGCCAACCAAAATTCTAAAACCACTAACCATAGGTACGCAGTATGCTGCGACCAGAGATACAGAGGTAGCACGGAGAAAAACAAAATGAAGGAAATCGTAACATTTTTATTTCCTCGAGCCTTTCTCTGCGTCTCTGTGCCTCTGTGTTGAGAGGTTTTAGCTCTAGGGCGGGTGCAACCCGCGCCGCCAAGCCATTGAACAGCTGAGCAGCGCGGGTTGCACCCGCACTACGAGATTCAACTTAACTTTGCCTACCGAGATTAACTGAGTGGAACTGAGTTATGTGTTGTACTCTTTTTGTGCGATGCGCTATGCGCAGTCAATTTGCCGCTATGGTGCTCAGACTCACTATGAATTTGCGGATAGGCTTTGAGTGCAGGCAAAGAACTAATTGTAATTCGCGATGCGCTGACACTGATCAGCCCCAACTCGCTCAAATGATGCAACATACGCGAGAAGGTTTCTGGCGTTAAGTTGAGCAGCGAAGCTACCACATTCTTCTTTAACTCCAGCCGAATCTCGTTACTCTCTTGCGATAAAGCGGTCTGTACTAAATAGTCAACCACACGTTGCATCGCATTATGCGAGGATTGACGTTCTACGCTACGGATAAAACCTAAGAGGCGATACGATAAACCCGTCATCATCTGACGCGCAATTGCAGGCGATTGATCTAATAATTTCAATAGAGCGTTCTTAGGCAAACGGAGTAGTAAAGAAGCTTCCAAGGCTTCTGCATAAAACGGATATGGTTCTTCCAAAAACATCATCGCCTCGCCAAAGCATTGCCCCGGGCGTATCAATTCAACGATCTTGTCACTGCCGTTCGAAGCGGGAATTGCCAACTTGATCAAGCCATACACCAGAATAAAACACCCATCCGCCATATCGCCCTTCTGGAATAAACTTAAGCCTTTTTCCAACTCTAGCTTAACCACTTCTTTTTTTAGGCTATCTAATTCAAACGGCGAAATATGGCGAAATAAAGCTTGATTAAGCAATAAGCCATCCAGATTAATCTTACTCATCACGTCTCCCCATCCTAATTAATTAGGTTTGAAGTGTAAGTGGCGTTTCGTGATGGTGCTATACGCCATTAGGCGTAGATCGCTGCTGCAAAAGACTGAGAAACTAGACTAGATGCGGTTTTAAAGAAAGTTGAAACATTTGTCTTTTGTTAGAAAGGCAAAGTAACAGCAAGTCTCGTCTTTCCTGCGAAGGCAGGCATCCGTTGTTCAACAAAAGACGCTGGACTCCTACCAACGCAGGAGTGACGCTTAATGGATTTTGCGCTTAGTTCGACTTGTATCGATATCTATGACTTCAAGGGGGAAGGAGCTAACAGCATCAATTCCAAACATCAAGACTCAAGCTAAGGCCTACGGGACTAAGCAAAACTGAACTGCATTGAAGAGCAGCGGCTATCTTTTTCGAGACCATAGCACTAAGCCTTATCCATCCCATGCTCCACCGCATACACCGCAATTTGCACCCGACTAGTCAGATTCAATTTCTTCAAAATATTCTGCACGTGAATCTTGACCGTACTTTCCGCTACGTCGAGATTGCGGGCGATTTCTTTATTGCTTTCACCGCGTGCCAGACACACCATGGTTTCGCGTTCACGTGGGGTGAGTTTTTCGCGTTCGGGTGTGGTACTGACATTATGGCCAGCGCGAAATTGCATGACTAATTTTGCGGTCATGGACTCGGCAATCACCGGCTCACCTGCCGCGGCGCGTTTGATCGCTTGGGTTAGATAGTCGGCTTCTATGTTCTTTAATAAATAACCGCGTGCGCCGTTCTTTAAGGCCGTAGTCAGATCTTCAGCTTCTTCCGACACGGTCAGCATCAGCACTGCGGTTTCAGGTAAATCTTCGACGATCAATTGCATCGCTTCCAATCCCGATAAGCCGGCCATATTGAGATCCATGAGCACCACATCGGGTTTTAATTGTTTAGCGCGTTTCACGCCCTCTAAACCATCAGCCGCTTCGCCTACGATTTCAAACTCGGGATTACGTTGCAATAGCAGACGAATCCCACTGCGAAACAGGCTATGGTCATCGACTAGCAAAATACGAATACTCATGTCTCTACTTTCTATTTTTAGACTAGCTTTAAGCTACTAAGCGTTCCTGTCGTCGCAAATGCAGGGCTATCGTAGTGCCATGACTGAGGCTACTCTCAATTGAAAACTGCGCAGATAGACGTTCAGCCCGCTCTTTCATAATTCTGAGTCCTACATGGCCCTCGCCTTTGTCGGCGACGGTCTCCATATCAAACCCCAGGCCATCATCATGCACACTCATGGAAAAATCACGCACATTATCTATCCTGACTTGCACTTCGCTGGCCTGCGCATGTTTGCGCACATTCGATAAGGCTTCCTGCAAAATAAATAGTACCTGCAATTGCTGCTCCGGTGCTAATGGCGCACCGTTACCGGCAAACTGAATCTCGCTATGCACACCCGTCTGACGCTGAAATTTGGCCACCACATTACGCATTTCTGATTCCAGATTACTGTCTTGCAAACGAGTACGAAAATTCAGTAAGAGTTCTCGTACATCTTCATAACTTTCTTGTACCCCGGCACGCAACAAAGGCGCGATTTCACGAATTTCTTCGACCTGGTCTCGTTTTAAAGAATCTTCCAGCATTTGTACTTGCAGGTTTAAAAAATTCAAGCCTTGCGCAATACTGTCGTGCAGACCCTGGGCCAATAAATTGCGCTCCTGCGACACGGCAAACTCTTTTTCTTTTGCGATCAATCGTTGATTTTCTATCGCTGACCCCAGGTTCTTCCCGAGAATTTCTAATAAACGCCGTTCTTCACTGGTGACCACACGTTCTTTTGAAAAATGCAGGGAAAAACTCCCTATCACCAATTCACGAGTCACGATCTGAAATACCGCCAAGGAGACATAGCCCTCTTCCTGACAACGATAGCGTTTTTGCTGATCTAATAAACGGAAATCGCGCACTAAAATAATCCCTTGCTGAGCGGCAGCGCCACACAGGCAATCATCTTTCTTAATGCAATGCTCTTCCTCTATCATTTTTTCAGAGATGCCTTCATGCACGGTAATATGCATATTGTCATTCACGGCATCAAGAATACGTACCGTGCCGCCATCGGCCTGCATACGTTGCATGATTCTATGTAAGAAGCCACGGCAGAGTTCCTCTATCGCATGCGGCCCCGCCAAGAATCCGGCGATTTCATACAATGTGCTCATCTCATGATTTTGCGCCTGCAATTTAGCAGTCTTTTCAGATACCCGCACTTCTAATGTGCGATGTACCGTTTGTACGTGATCTGCCATCTGATTAAATGCCTGCGCCAACACACCAAATTCGTCTTCGGTCTCTACCGGTAAGCGCACACTCAAATCATCCTTACTCATGCGCGCAATCCCCGCCTGCATGCGCGTGACGGGACCTACTATCCACAAATAAAGCAGGTAAAGCAAGGCAACACTGGCGGCCAGGGACATGAAAATTAAGGCGGTCTGACATAATCGCAACCAGGTGGTTTTTTCCGCCAGTTCGACTTCGACTAAGATCACTAGTTGATTAATATTTTGAACAAAAGTAGGCAACTCCTGTTCGTACTGACTCAGGGCTAGGCGACGGGCTGTGGGATCAGTTTCACGCAATACACTTTTTGCGTTCGGCTGTATATTGCGTGACCACTCATCCTGCACTTTTTTCATTTGTTCACGGATAGGCAGTGTTTGTGGCAAAAACAAAGGACGTTTTGGATCGCCCGCCTGCAACTCTGCCAGCGTGCGATTGAAATCGAGTAATTCTTGTTCCACAATCCCGTTCGGCGGCGCCTGCTCCAAAATCATCGCCATACGATAAGAACGCATTCTCAGACTGCCTGCTTCATTGATCGCAGCGCCCCCCCCTTCTAATTGCCAGGATAGCAGCAAGGTGTAGCCAATCGCTACCAAAGTCAAAGCAAGCCCTATCACCGTCGTAATCAGGATACGGAAGGTCAGGCGTTTCCCCATCGGTAAAGTAATCGGTGCTTGCAAATTAGGTGTCGTCATTTCAGTGGTGCTTTTTGAGATAGACCGATCGCTCATGGACTTGTCGCCAGCTCTTGGGATTCATACTGCATCGAAGTGTCGGGCGCTTCATCCTGAGGATGGGCATGTGCAACACCTAAAGGACAGACCATAGGCAAAAACGTATCGGTACGATCCGAGTAGGCTAAAAGCGCACCCTTGGTCATATCGAAATACCAGCCATGCAAAGCGATCTGACCGCGTGCCTCGCGTTCTGCCACCCAGGGGAAACTACGTAGATTATTCAAAGATAAAATAATTGCGCCCAGTTCACAGGCATGATTCTGCACCTCGCTAGAACAATTCGCGAGTTGATGTAAGACCTGTTGCTTCACAGGTTCCACAATACGCATCCAACGTCCTATAAAGTCTATCTTTCTGCTCGGCTGATAGCCTTGCATCAAAGCGCGTATGCCACCACATTTTTCATGTCCCATGACTATGATACGCTTCACGTTCAAGGCCTCTACTGCGAATTGTATCGCCGCACTAACGCCCTGTTGATTGCCTGACTCATTGCAAGGCGGCACCAGATTGGCCACATTGCGAATCACAAAAATATCACCGGGATCACAGTCTAGCAATAAGGCTGGATCAACTCTGGAATCACAACAACCTATCAGTAAAGTGCTGGGATTTTGTCCGTTGTTAAGCTTATTGTAGAGCGGTTTTTCGCCCGAAAAATACTTGCTTTGAAATCGTTGAAACCCCTCTATAAATTGGTGAATATTGCGCACTTCCATGTCATTCTCCACATCGTTTTTTATCCGCCGGTCTGTGACATAAACCGTATGATTTTATGTTTTTGCGTCGTAAATTCATGACGCTCCGGCTTAAGCTCTATCGCTTGCCGTATCGCTTGTTCTAATGCTTCGTCGCTAACACCTGCTCTTAACAGCGGGCGTAATTCAAATTTTTCATCTTGTCCCAGACACATATACAGCGTGCCATCGACCGCCAAGCGTACCCGATTGCAGGTGGCACAAAAGTGCTGGCTCAAGGGTGATATAAATCCTATCGTCGCCTGTCCGTCACGGCTACGCCAATATCTGGCAGGCCCACCGCCCAACTCTTCGGCAGCGGGGATTAAATCAAATTGTCTGACCAATTCATCACGGATAGGACCGATGTCACGATATTGACTATTTTGTCCCGTGCTCCCCATAGGCATCGCTTCGATCAGGCGCAAAATAAATCCCTCGTTAAAGCAAAACTCCGCCATACGCTGTACTTCGTGATCGTTCACCCCAGCCATCACTACCATATTCAATTTGATAGGCTTAAATCCAGCCTGTTTTCCTGCTTGCAAACCCGCCATGATGCTGGAAAAACTATCGCGTCCGGTGATGGTTTGCATGCAAGCCTTGTCCAAGCTATCCAAACTCACATTGATGCGACTAACACCCGCACGATATAAGTCTTGTGCATGTTTGTGCAATTGTGTCGCATTCGTCGATAGAGAAATATCTTGAATCGCAGGTAAAGCAGCCAAGCGTTCTACCAATTGTGGCAAATGCCGCCGCAGCAAAGGTTCACCGCCAGTCAAACGTACCCGCCCTACGCCAAGACGCGCGAAAGCAGCCACCACTCGCTCTATCTCCGCAAAACTCAACCAATTTTCAGGCTCTTCAAAACCCGTAAATCCGGCTGGCATGCAATAGCTACAACGCAAATCACATTTATCCGTGACTGACACCCGCAAATAACTGAGCTGACGACGGAAACGGTCTATCAATCTGGTAGCTGGCTCAGCAAACTGTGATGGAATTGAGTTTTTCATGAAGCCATTGTGTATGCTTTCCTGCACCGACACAATTCTCCCCCAAGCTAAAGACGACTAGTTCTTTTGGGGGATAAAACTTGTTCCAGATCAAATTTGAGCCTGCAGTGCGCCACAAATAAATATCGAATCGGCAACACGTAAGCTTCTCAAACGCTTGCTTTCGATTGGTAGACAAGAACCAGGCGATTTCAACTGGCCTGTTCTAGGGGCGCCACCTTAGGCAAGATCATGGTAAATCGCGCACCATTTGAAATTTCACTGTCAACTTTAATACTACCGCCCAGCACTGAAGTCACCATGTTGTAGCAAATATGCAGGCCCAGGCCGCTGCCGCCTTTGCCCAGTCGTGTAGTAAAGAAGGGTTCAAAAATACGGTCAATATTTTCTTTCGCGATACCTTGTCCGTTATCTTCCACAGTCAAAATCACATTGTCAGGGCCATAAGCGCGACCGCTGATACGAATCAAGCCATGGGCTTTTTCGTGCAAGCCATGCACCATCGCGTTGATAATTAAATTGCTTAAAACTTGACCCAAAGATCCCGGATAACTGTCGAGCTCCAACCCAGCTTCCACTTCTAAATGTAATTCATGACCATCACGCTTAATCCGGTTCGACAAAGTCAACACCACTTCTTCGCAGAAATTCAGTAAATCAAAAGTACGTCTTTGATCTGAAGTCTGATCGACGGCAATCTGTTTAAAACTACTCACCAGATTTGCCGCATTACTTAAGTTGCGCATCATTAAATCGGAAGAGGTCGCGGTGTTATCACAAAATTTTTCCAGATCAGAACGACGCAATTGATTTGAGCGTACTTGTTGCAAAAATTGACGATTCATATCAAGCATGGTGCTCGCCATCAACAAGCTATTGCCTATGGGCGTGTTCAATTCATGGGCGACGCCAGCCACTAGGGAGCCTAAGGCCGCTAGTTTTTCTTGTTCCACTAATTTTGATTGCGTTAATTGCAGACGTCGGTAGGCTTCTGCATTGTCATACGCCACCGCCGTATAGGCAGCTAAGGTACGCAAAATATTCAGATCATCTAAACCAAAGGCTTTTGGCTTCAGGCTTAAAGCACCAATCACCCCCATTACACGTCCGGATAAAATCATAGGTACATAAATGCCCGAGCGCGAATTTTCGGTATCGGTTCCGTTCTCTAATTGGGTGTTAACGTAGCCGACTTTCTCTGCCGTGATTGCATCGAGTTTACGACTATCGTGTCCAATCTCATCGATAATAAACTCTTGCCCACTCAATACGCATTGAGTCGCAGGCTGCTCGGTCGCGTCTAAACTCCGCGAGTACGGCAGGATTTTCTGATCGCCTTGTAAGGTGTAATCAAAATTGATCTGGCGTTTTTCCCAATCGACAAAACCCACACCTATGGTTGAGGCAGAAATCAGTGTGCGTATGTTTGCGTACAAGGTATCTAGTATTTCATTGACCTCTAATGACGCTGTGATCTGCAATCCGATTTCACTCAGTCTGCCTATATCGTGGCGCGCACGTTCGGCAATCTCGCGCTGTATCTCCGCTAATTTTTTTTGCTCCAACACTTCTTGTGTTTGTCGTTTCACTTGCTGTTCGAGATAGAGCTGGCTGGCACGTATGCTCTGTACGCGACGTTGGTAAAACAAGCGCAGCATACCGATCAAAGCCAAGGCCCACAGGCTATACCACCACCTGGTTTTCCAATATGGCGGCGACACGATGACCTCTAACAGCAAGGTGCTTTCGCTCCATACACCATCTGAATTGGCAGCTCGTCCCAACAAACGATACGTCCCGGCGTCAAGATTGGTATAGGTCGCGATGCCACGATCAAACTGTCCAAAAATCCAATCTTTATCGTAACCCTCTAGTTTCCAGGCATAGCGATTTTGCGAACGATTATAAAAATGTAAGGCGGCCAGCTCAAAGCTGATCATAGTCTGTTCGTGATTCAAATGTATCTGCCGTGCCGCGCTCAAGGTACCTGTAATACCCACGCTTTTTAAATCATAATTTTCCTGGCCATGCTGGGCGTTGCGCTGCTTGATGCTATCGATTGCCTCTAATGCCTCCTTATTATTCCAATTCATTAAGGATTTATTGAACAATAAAATATCACTGACTATCACTCTGGGCGGTATGGAATTATCCCAAATACTATCGGGATGAAACTGAACCAAACCCACGCCACCAAACATCAAACTACCGTCGGCAGAACGCGCCGCCGCGCCAAAATTAAACGCCCCTTCAAAACGTCCAAATGATGGGAAACTGCGACCTTGCTTTTGCTCTGGCTTGACGCGCATCAAGCCACGCTCACTACTTAGCCAGATTTCACCATTCTCGGCATCTTGCATTGATTCGATAACATCATCAGGTAAATTGGGGGTACGTGCCCAGGACACCAGATTCCAGTCACTGGCTGAGCGGGCACCGGCATGAGCTCTTTGCTTGGGTTGAACTTCTATCAAGCCCTGAAAGGTGGCCGCCCAAATTCTTCCACTCACATCTTGCCGCAAGGCAGTCACACCTAGTTTCTCGGGTGTCGAAATGTCGGCAGTCGATTTGCCAACCATATCGAAACTCTCGTCTTTGTCATTCCATAGGAATAGTCCGCTTTTAGTACCTACCCACAAGCGCTTTTCAGTGTCGAATAAGAGGCTATCAATGGCATCATCATTCAACTTCCCTGCTTTTTTTGATTCCGCACGAAATGCGCTAATTTTCAAATCATGGCTAATACGATACAGACCGACACTGGTTCCCGCCCAGATATTTGCTTTGTCGTCTTTCGCCAATGCCGTCACGCGTGCACCGACAGGGAAATTCACATCCAAGGTCACTGGCTTACTGCTTTGTGTTTTGGGATCAAAAATTTCCAGACTTTCACCGCCTATCCATAACTGCTTCTTATCATCTAATAGCAAGGTACGAATATATTCGACGCCCACCTGTTTCGTAGTGAATCTCTGGGTATCACCACTAGGCAGATGCAAGCGATTCAAGCCTCCACCTAGCGTTCCAAGCCATGCATAATCGTTTTGATCGGGAATTACTGCGGTGACCAAACGATTCGACAGGCTGCGTTCATCCCCAGGCACATTAAGATAAATACTAAAGCCCCGGCCATTCAAATCGACTAAATTGACACCGTAATCAGTTGTACCTATCCACAGCGCGCCTGTTGCGTCTAGCGTTAGGGAAGTCAGTGAATTACCGCTCAAACTACTTTCTACGGCGGGAATATTGATAAATCTTTCCAACTTTTTTTGTTGTGGACGCCAGCGAAACAAGCCCTGGTCTTCCGCCATGGCTAACCACATGGACTTTTCCTGATCTTGCACAATCGCCGTTACAGCGGCTTTTGGCAAACCTAATTCTGGCGGCATGTTGACCGCTTGCGCGGCATTATTTTCCAAACGCCAAACACTTAAACCGCCAGTCAAACCCACCCATAGTTGTCCGGCGGGATCAAATGCCAAACTACGTACCAATCGGTCGACTGGCTGCATTTGTGACTCTGTTTTTTCATCGACTGCTTTAAATTGCTGGAGCAAACGCCCGGTCTGACTGATATGCGCCACCCTATGTCCTTGACCTATCCAAACCCCACCCGCACCATCAGGGAGAAGTGCGCGAACCTCGCCACCAAAAAAAGCCTTATTCGCGGCATCGGCCTGCCAGTTGCTATAGACCCCGCTCTGCATATCGAATAATCGCAAGCCACCTGCGGTCGCTACCCACAAACGTCCGGCACCTGCTTGCGCAATACCATAGACCAATCTTTCTTTGAAGCTCACTTCCGTCGCAATAGGAAAGCGTTTAATTTCGTCAGTTTTTAGATCCAATCTATCCAAACCTAAACGTGTTCCTATCCACAAATTCTGTTGCGCATCTTCAAACATACTAAAAATGCGGTTTTGACTCAAACTATTCGGATTGTCCAGATTGTTAGAAAAGACCTGCATATGGCGGCCGTCGTAACGTACCAGACCATTCGCAGTTCCTATCCAGATATAACCATTACGAGTTTGATAAATACTCACAATACCGGTACTAGGCAAACCCTGATTGACGCTAAGGTGATCAAACCGTAAGCGATGAAGTGCACCGGCGGAGGCATTCAAAGAGGCGAAGCAAATTGACAAAAGCAATAAGGCGGTGAGCAAAGAGACCGACAGTCTCAATTGCGACCATAGTGATAGCAACAATTGTCGATAAACAACAATTGTCAGATAAGTTGGATAGGAAGTTTGTTCAGTAAGAGAACGCAACACCAGCACTCCTTGCGAAACATTAAGCCCAAAAAACAGGGCTTTAGCTCACAAACTATAGCAGACAAAGTGCTGCGCAAGGCATTAAATGCTTGCCTGTTGGTAAATTATTTCAGTTATACAAGTCCTCACTTTTCCCAAGCCAAGATCCAAATAGCGCGAACAAACAGGCACTCTCGCTTGATTTATAGCAGTATCTTCCTTTCCTCCCCTGACTGATCTCTTAAGCTCTGCAACAATTCGTGGCGATAAGAAAATAAACTCATTAGCAAGAATGTTGCCAACATGGCCTGCGAAATCGCAAAACTAAGGCCTGCAATTAGTTTTAATAGCTCGGGTGAGATAGGGATCAGCAATAAACAAAACAGGCTGAAAATAAGCGTCCATGCCTGCCAACGTAAGCGCTGTGGCGGCAATATGACTTGCATGCTGGGTACACGCTTGCCCATAGGAATTTGGCGACGTAAATGTAAGAAAACCAAGAAGGGAATAATTTTTCCCAACATTGCATTGACTGGCATCACGGCTCCGCCGACCAGACAAAGCACCCCTATCCACCACGGCAATAGCGGCCCCCAATTGGCTGCAAGCCTATTTTCGAGATGGGTAAGTAGAAGCAAAAGCACAGCAGCAAGACCCCAACTAGCAGCACAAAACAGCCACAGAATCCAAGCTGGATCAAAGCGTCGTTTTGCTTGCCATAATGCGCGAATCCCTGTCAGCGCCAACACACCGACCAACAATGACAAAGCAGAAATTAACAATGTCGAAACGGTATCCGATAGAGGCAGACATAAAATCAATAGACCAAGCCAAATATCCCACGGCAAGCGTCGATGCCAAGTCCAGCTTGGGCGGCGTGTTTGCCAGAACATCGGTACCACCGTTGAAGCTACACCGAGCACCAGACAGGCAATCCAGCCGACCAAGCCCCATGCCAGGTGTAATCGTAAAACATAGGCGATATCGACTTGCCACCAGCCTGAAAACGCACCGGCTAATACCACACCCAGCCCTATCACCATGAATATGGCTAAGGCAATCCCGCGCAAGGTTTTCAATGTCGCATCAGGATGAGAAGGTAAAACCATATGCCAGGCCGCGTGTGCTAACGATAAGACAATAGCGCCATACAAGATGATGGCAAGCCATGCAGCAACCGAAAATCCCACTCTATTCCCAGCTAAAAAACCCACACTCAGGCCGGCGGCAATGACAGCCGACCCTAGCGCGACAAAGGGCGCAATCCATTTCGCGGGCCGCACCACTTGCCCAGCGACCACGGGAAATAATTGAAACAGCGCGCCAACCATGATAGGTGCCAACATGCCTAAGACTAAGACATGGGTTAGGGCTAGAACTAAGGGTGAATAGCGGTCAGGTAGTCCGGCGGCGGGACCGAATGCCAGTAAAAGTCCGGCAGCGACACCCAACCATGGCGCAGGTAACAAACAACCGAAAATGGTTGCAGGCGATGGGGCTAGTTCGTAGTTGAGGATTTTTGGGGGAGACATCGCTTTACGAGCTGTCTTGAAGATTCGTAGCTTGGTGCTGAGCAAAGCGAAGTCCGACATGATTCAAATCGGAACGACCACATCGTTGTGCTTCGCTGCGCTCAGTGACCATTGCCAAAGTCTATGTTTTACGCTGCGCAAGAACAGGCGCCGCCGCAACCACCCAGACCTAACACAGACATCAAGTTCGGCACACTACCGCCACACATAGGGTAAAGGATATTCTCTTCCTTCACATTATGCTGTTGGATCAATACATTCAAGGTGTCTATCGTCGCTAAGGCTGATTCGACTTGCCCTTGTTCGATTTCTTCCATAGCCTGATCGCGCAATTGACGAATTTCTGCATGTTCACCGCGCATCACTACGGTAGGGCCATTCGTCATGCCTGTAGCTTTTTCAAACGCAGGAAACAGGCGTTCTTCTTCCAGGCGAAAATGGTGCTCCAATTGCTCATCGAATAAACGGAAATTTCTACCCGCCGATGCCAGGTCCGCTTTATGTAAAGCGGCTTCAACACGATTTAACTGATCGTCACATTCTTGGTGTTGTTTCACCAGACTCATCATTGCTTGCGACATGATTCTCTCCTACTTGAATTAAAGAGCTTTGCCGCAGAGGCGCAGAGGACGCAGAGTTTTTTTACATACATTCTCATTACTTAAATTTCATAGCGCTAAAAAAAGCTGAGAATGGTCGAAATAAGTTCGAACCCAACAAGACATCTCTGCGTACTCTGCGCCTCTGCGGCAAAAAAAACTACTGCACCAAAGGCGACTCAGCACCCTCAAGTTCGATACCGCTGATCTTGGCTTGTCCCACCATTAATTGCAGATATTGACGCATCGCATGATCATGACTTGCTCTTTGCATGGCATCGGCGATCTTGCTTTCTACCTGTTCGAATGGGAGTAATTTTCCCGCCAATTTGCGACCTAATTGCACGATGTGCAGACCGAATCGGGTCTCAACCAAACGCGGCACTATCTTGTGTTCTTCTGCTGAAAAAATGACTTTCTCAAATTCAGGAACCGTGTCACCACGTGTCAGTTGTCCTAGATTGCCGCCGACTTCACTCGATGGGCAATTTGAATTTGCTTTTGCCATCGCGGCAAAGTTCGCAGGATTGTCCAATAAGTCTTGCAACACGATTTCTGCATGCTTACGCAAATTATCTAAATCGAGAGCTGGTGTCACTTGGAACAAAATGTGGTTTGCTTCAACCAATTCGCCTACCGTAAAGCGTTGCGGATGGGCTTGATAATGGCGCAGACATTCTTCTGAACTAGGCTTAGGAACGACCACTTCGCGTACCAATAAGGCTTCAATTTTGTCTTCATCATTGCCTGACAAACCCAATTCATTCGCTTTATCCAATAAGACGCGACGCAAGACCAAAGCGGTCATCGCACTTTTCATAGGATCAGCAGCACCTTGATGCTCTGGCAGTTCTTTTTCCATCTCAGCATCGCTGAGTTCGTAACCATTAACTATGACGGGCATGATTGCCTCCTAAAAATTTTAAGCTGGCATTTTGATTCATTGTCGCTCCTGCGCAGGCAGGAGCCCAGTGTCTTTCGTTGACCAACTGACGCCACTGGATTCCTGCCTGTGCAGGAATGACAGTCAAAAAATTGACACCAGATTCAATCAACGTGGGCGAACAAGTTGCCACGCACGACTTAAATAACCAACCGATGCGAAACCACTCCACACGTGGACCAGACGAGTGAATGGGAAGATCACAAACAAACTCAAGCCCATAAACAAGTGCGCCTTGAACAAGAATGGTGCAGTCACGATGTAACTGGCAGCATCACCTTTGAAGGTCACGATATGTTGCGCCCAAGTCATTAACAAGACCATCATGTGGCCATCTCTGTGCTCCATAGATTCAAAGATCGTTGACAAACCTAAGCCCAAGGTAATGAAGATCCACAACAACAAGACTTTGTCACCGGTTTTAGTCACTGCGGAGATACGTGCATCGGTAAAACGACGGTGCATCAAAATCAGCAAACCAAGCATACACAGAGAACCAAACACACCGCCCATAACGATCGCGATCATTTGTTTAAAGCCGTGTGACACACCCAAGGTATCCCACACGATAACTGGCGTCAGCAAACCCACCATGTGACCGAAGAACAAACCGAGTACGCCGATGTGGAACAAAATATTACCAACACGCAGATTACCGGCATGCAGCATTTGGGAAGAATCACTCTTCCACGTGTACTGCTCGCGCTCAAAACGTGCCAAGCTGCCGAACAAGAAAATCGCCAGAGCGATGTAGGGATAAATCCCGTAGATAAATTGATGTAAGTAGTCCATCACTGACTCCCAAAAAGTTTAATTTGCAGCTGCTTGATTCGCAGCCTTGGGTTGACGTGGATAAAAGTTCACCGCCTGCGCACCACCAGATGCACCACTGGATGAGCACGACAGTCCTGGCCTCAACAATGGTTCAACACCATCTGCGCCCGGACCAAAGGTTTCCATTGCATCGTCCATGTCGCGCACTGGTGGTTCGCCTTGCTCTTGCGGAACCACATCGGTGAACGATGTCAACAGTAAAAACGCATTCGCATACGGGCTATCTTTACGTTGCAGACGAATACCGATAGCGGCTAAAACGTGAATGGCTTCACCGAGTAATTTCTCTGCGGTTTCTGCATCGACCAGGCTTAAAAATTCCAAGAACAACGGCACATAATCCGGCAGTTCACTCGCTTCGGGTTCAAAACCATAACGACGATATTCCGAAATTAAATCTACCATTGCCTGACCACGATCACGGCTTTCACCATGAATGTGTTCAAACAAATGCAAGGCAACGGAAGGAGTACGATCGAAGGTACCCACATAGTTTTCTTGGACGCTGATCAGGCTACTATCTTGCAAATAATTGAGCAAGGGCTGCACGGCTTCCAAAGTCTCTGGATCAGCAGCTAACTCAGCACGAATCTCTGGCAAAGCAGTGATCAGATCAGCCTGCGGGTAACTCAGTAGTGCGGATAAAATGCGATAAATTTGCATACAATTTCCTTTTTTAAAACCTCTCAACACAGAGGCACAGAGACACAGAGAACAGCATGAGTAAAACTCTCATTTGCTTTCCTCCGTTTTTCCTCTGTGCCTCGTAAAGACATGCCTTTACCTCTTTGTTTAGTGGTTTTGAATTTTATTCAGTCGTCGACAATTTCTTGCGCGACTTAGGCATATCCACAAAAATCACACTACCTTGCGGCTTCTTACCAAACAAAGCGCCATCAGAAGTGCCACCTGAGCAACCATTGCCAAAGGTAAATCCACAACTACCTTTTTCGTTGAAACTATCTTCCACCATTTCTTTGTGTGAAGAAGGGATCACGAAGCGGTCTTCGTAGTTGGCAATCGCCATGGTTTGATACATGTCTTCGACTTGTAACGCCGTCAAACCAACTTGTTTCAAGACATCATGATCGAGTTCGCCATGTACGACTTCGGAACGCTTGTAAGCGCGCATTGCCAACATACGCTCTAAGGCTTTCAAGACTGGCTCTTCTTTACCAGCAGTCAAAAGATTTGCTAAGTAACGCACAGGAATCCGCAAAGATTTCACATCAGGAATAATGCCATTCATGCCCATGTGACCAGCTTCCGCCGCCTTTTGAATCGGTGACAAAGGTGGTACATACCAAACCATAGGCAGCGTGCGATATTCTGGATGCAGTGGGAAAGCAATCTTCCATTCCATCGCCATTTTGTAGACTGGCGATTTTTGTGCAGAAGTAATCCAGCTCTCAGGAATACCATGCTTGCGCGCTTCGGCAATAACTTCTGGATCATGCGGATCTAAGAAGCAATCCAATTGTGCTTGATACAAATCTTGCTCATTCGGCGTTGATGCAGCTGCTTCGATTTTATCGGCGTCATATAACAAGACGCCGAGGTAACGAATACGGCCTACGCAAGTTTCGGAACAGACAGTTGGCTGACCAGCTTCGATACGTGGATAGCAGAAAGTGCATTTCTCTGCTTTGCCGGAGCTCCAGTTGTAATAAATCTTTTTGTAAGGGCAACCAGAGATACACATACGCCAGCCGCGACACTTATCTTGATCGACCAAAACGATACCGTCATCTTCACGTTTGTAGATCGAGCCGGATGGGCAAGAAGCTACGCAGGCTGGATTCAAACAGTGTTCGCACAGGCGTGGCAAGTACATCATGAAAGTCGATTCGAAAGTGCTATACATTTCTTTTTGCACGCCTTCGAATAAAGCATCACGACTACGTGAGCTAAATTCGCCGCCTAAGTCATCTTCCCAGTTCGGACCCCAGACGATCTTGTCCATCTTCTTGCCAGTAATGACAGAGATAGGACGTGCCGTAGGTGGCGTCTGTGACAAGGGCGCATTTTGCAAGCGCTCATAGTCAAAGGTGAATGGCTCGTAGTAATCATCGATCGATGGCAAATTAGGATTGGCAAAAATATTCGCCAAGATGCGCAATTTACCGCCTTGCTTAGGCTCTAATTTACCTGCCTCATTACGATTCCAGCCGCCCTTCCACTTGGCTTGATTCTCCCATTCTTTAGGGTAACCGATACCAGGCTTGGTTTCGACGTTGTTGAACCAGGCATACTCAACACCATCGCGACTGGTCCAGACGTTTTTACAGGTCACAGAACAGGTGTGGCAACCAATACATTTATCCAGGTTCAACACCATGCCAACTTGTGCGCGAATTTTCATGACGCTGCTCCTTCTTCAGTCTCTTCCAACTTGCCTTCTAACCAGTCAACCTTTTTCATCTTACGCAAGACCACAAACTCGTCACGGTTACTACCTACGGTGCCGTAGTAGTTAAAGCCGTAAGCTTGCTGCGCATAACCACCGATCATGTGCGTAGGTTTCAATACTGCACGCGTGACCGAGTTATGAATACCGCCGCGTTTGCCGGACAATTCTGCACCCGGTGTATTCACGATTTTCTCCTGTGCGTGATACATCAAACACATACCTTTTGGCACACGCTGACTAACGACTACACGGGCTGTCAAAGTACCGTTGCTGTTAAACACTTCAACCCAATCGTTATCGACCAGACCGGCTTCTTTCGCTTCGATCTCCGATACCCATACGTGTGGACCACCACGAGAGAGTGTCAACATACGCAAGTTGTCAGAATAGGTTGAGTGAATACCCCATTTCTGATGCGGCGTGATGAAATTGAGGACAATCTCTTTCTCACCATTCGGATGCTTATTGAGCATAGGCGCCACCGTCTTAGTATCAATCGCTGGTTTGTAGACGCACAAACCTTCACCGAAATCGAGCATCCAGCGATGATCCTGGTAGAACTGTTGACGACCTGTGAGTGTGCGCCATGGGATCAATTCATGCACATTGGTGTAACCGGCGTTGTAGCTGACTTCTTCCGATTCCAAACCAGACCAAGTTGGTGCAGAAATAATCTTGCGTGGCTGTGCCTGTACATCACGGAAACGGATCTTGTCATGTTCACGACCCACTGCCAGATGGGTATGATCGCGACCGGTAATTTTGCCGAGTGCTTCCCATGCCTTAACAGAAACGTGACCATTGGTTTCTGGTGCAAAAGTCAAAATCATTTCGCAAGCATCAATTGCAGTTTCGAGACGTGGGCGACCTTTTGATACACCCTCTTCAGTCACCACTTTGGTGATGCCACCGATTTCATGCACTTCATGTTCAGTGTTCCAGTTAATACCTTTACCACCGTTACCAAGCTTGTCTAACAAAGGTCCTATCGACGTGAACTTTTTGTAGATCTCTTTGTAATTGCGTTCTACCACCACAAAGTTCGGTGCGGTCTTACCTGGGATCAAATCGCACTCGCCTTTTTTCCAATCTTTAGGCTCAAACGCTTGACCAAGTTCGCCCGGTGTATCGTGCATCAATGGCTGCAAGACGATGTCTTTGCGTGTACCCAGATACTCGCCACCGATTTCAGTAAATTTCTTGGCGATACCTTTATAGATTTCCCAGTCAGTTCTACTTTCCCACAAAGGCTGCACAGCTTCACTCAATGGGTGAATGAAAGGATGCATGTCAGAGGTATTGAGATCGTCTTTTTCATACCATGTTGCTGTTGGCAACACGATGTCGCCGTACAAGCAAGTGGTACTCATACGGAAGTCGAGCACCGTCAACAAATCCAATTTACCTTCGGCCGCTTCTTCACGGAATTTCACTTCCGATGGTTTAACCGCTTCATCTGGATCATCAAACAAGGCGTTTTGTGTACCGAGTAAATACTTCAAGAAATACTCATGACCTTTGCCTGAACTACCAAGAATATTCGAACGCCATACAAACATATTGCGTGGGAAATTCTTAGGATTATCTGGATCATCGCAGCTCATATTGACCGCGCCAGATTTCAAGCTTTGCTTCAAGTATTCTGCTGGCTCTAACCCTGCTGCTGCCGCTGCATCGCAGACGTCTAGCGGATTAGTTTCTAATTGCGGTGCCGATGGCAACCAACCGAGACGCTCGGACTTGGCATTCATATCGATCATGCTCATGTGACTGACTTTGGATTTATCCGCAGTCGGTGCGAGGATTTCATCGATATGCAATTTCTCATGACGCCACTGACTAGTGTGCGCGTAGAAGAAGCTCGTACCATTCATTTGACGTGGTGGACGTGTCCAGTCAGACGCAAATGCCAATGGTGCCCAGCCGAACTGTGGACGCAGCTTTTCTTGACCAACGTAATGCGCCCAACCACCACCAGATTGACCAACGCAACCGCACATCATGAGCATATTGATAATGCCGCGATAGATCATGTCGTTGTGGTACCAGTGATTCAAAGCAGCACCAACGATGACCATGCTCTTACCATGTGTATCGTGCGCATTTTGTGCGAATTCACGCGCAACTTGAATCACCAGATCACGTTTCACGCTCGTGTGTTTTTCTTGCCATGCTGGTGTGTATGGCACGTCGTCGTCATACGAAGTTGCTACTGCACCACCGAGACCTTGATCGACACCATAGTTCGCCATCGACAAATCATAGACAGTCGCGACTAAGATTTCAGAACCATCAGCCAGTTGCACTTTACGTGCAGGCACATTGCGCAACACCATATCGTTCGCATCTGCACCTCCGAAGTAGTTAAAGCCTACGCTCACTACTTGATCATGCTTAGCAAGCAAACTTAATTGCGGATCGATCTCACGACCTGAACCACCATCTTTTGGTTCCAGATTCCAACGACCGACTTTTTCGCCGTCATTGACTTTACCTTCACCCCAACGATAGCCGATAGAGCCATTTGGAGAAACGATCTCGCCTGTACTCTCATCAATCGCGAGTGTCTTCCAATCGCCGTTATTCGCTTCGTTCAAACCACCTGGCAATTGCGAAGCGCGCAGCATTTGATCTGGCACGAAGCAGCCATTGCGCTCAACCAAACGTACCAACATAGGCATGTCGGTATATTGTTTGACATAGCTGCGGAAGTAATCCGACTTACCGCCAAGATGGAATTCTTTGAGAATGACGTGACCCATGGCCATCGCCAAAGCAGCATCCGTACCTTGCTTAGGTGCCATCCAAATATCACCAAACTTCACCATCTCACCGAAGTCAGAAGAGACAGCCACCGTCTTGGTACCTTTGTAGCGAACTTCAGTATAGAAGTGGGCATCTGGTGTACGAGTTTGCGGTACGTTAGAACCCCAAACCATCAGGTAAGTGGAGTTATACCAATCGGCAGATTCTGGTACGTCAGTCTGTTCACCCCATACTTGCGGGCTGGCTGGTGGCAAATCGCAGTACCAGTCGTAGAAAGACAAGCAAGCGCCACCGATCAAAGACAGGTAACGTGCACCAGCAGCGTAAGACACCATGGACATCGCAGGAATTGGTGAAAAACCAATCACGCGGTCTGGACCGAATTTTTTGACGGTAAAAGCATTCGCTGCAGCAATAATTTCTTGCGCTGTATCCCAATCAGCACGTACAAAGCCACCAAGGCCACGTACTGATTTATAACGCTTAGCTTTGACCGGATCTTGGCTGATGGATTCCCATGCCTGAATCGGGCCCATGGTTTTACGGGCTTCTTGCCACATTTCCATCAAGCGACCGCGGATCATAGGATATTTCACGCGCTGTGCAGAGTATACATACCAGCTATACGAAGCACCACGAGGGCAACCACGTGGCTCGTGATTTGGCAAATCAGGGCGGGTACGTGGGTAATCGGTTTGTTGGGTTTCCCAAGTAATCAAACCGTTCTTGACATACACCTTCCACGAACAAGAACCAGTACAGTTCACACCATGAGTAGAACGCACGATCTTGTCATGCTGCCAGCGGCTGCGATACGCATTCTCCCACTGTCTATCCTCATCCACCACCGCACCATGTCCGTCAGAATAGGTGGATTTCACCTTAGACATGAACTTCAATCTATCCAGAAAATGACTCATCTCAAGCTCCTTGTTGTTTGAGATAGAGCGAACCTAATATTCACTCTACTTTGACATGATCAAAGTTTAGAGAGTTGAGCCGCCTACGCCCATTCTTCGGAGCGGTGTCTGAGGGCAAGCATTGGCACTAGGGTGGGATAGTTCTTTGGAACTAGGTGGGGGTTTGTGTTTTGATTTGACTCAAGATCAAATGTCATTGAATTTAACAGAGTAGAATTTTTTCACTTAGAACATATAAAAATGATAATATTAATTCATATTCAACCAAACAATTCTTGAAATAGTCCCAAGATGGGACTATTATTTATCTATGCGAATAATTTCACTATCCACCATTAAAGAATTTTGGGAGCACCATCCCGAGTATCTAGACGCCAAAGAACAATCGCTCGCTTGGTATCGTCACACTTTGAAAGCAGACTGGAGTTCACCGGCAATGGTAAAAGAAGATTTTAGCAATGCTAGTATTTTGCAAGACGGACGCGTCGTTTTCAATATCGCTGGCAATAAATATAGACTGATAACTTGGATTAATTACCCGTATCGCGTCGTGTACATACGGTTCATTGGCACGCACAAACAATATGACAAAATCGACGCACAAACAATTTAGCAGGAAAAAATCATGGAAATGACAATACGACCTATCCGCAATAAAGCGGATCACAAAGCCGCATTAAAAGAAATTGAAAATTTAATGTCGGCTAAATTCGGCACGCCAGAAGGCGATCGTTTGGATGTATTGGTAACACTGGTAGAAGCGTACGAAGCTAAACACTTCCCATTGGACTTACCCGATCCGGTTGAAGCGATCAAATTCAAAATGGAGCA
Source organism: Undibacterium sp. GW821-FHT11H02 (assembly GCF_058808015.1). Lineage (NCBI taxonomy): Bacteria > Pseudomonadati > Pseudomonadota > Betaproteobacteria > Burkholderiales > Oxalobacteraceae > Undibacterium > Undibacterium sp. GW821-FHT11H02. Next base: position 243,692 of record NZ_JBXARG010000007.1, read on the forward strand.
ATCAGGCTTGAGCGTGAAAGACCTCGAACCCATGATAGGGCGCAGCAATCGCGTTTATGAAATTCTGAACCACACGCGCCCCCTTACGCTGACCATGATACGACGCTTGCATGAGCAATTGGGAATACCTGTTGAGAGTTTGATTAAGACCTATTGATAGCAAACTTTGAAAATTAAAATTGGCGAATTCTAGGATGAAGTGCAATTTATGAACGGTACCGGTTGATGAGGGCAAGATGCGATAGCATTTGTGCCT